>JAFZIJ010000210.1 GCA_017554445.1 Victivallales bacterium | reverse complement strand
GAAGCCTGCCGCCGCCCCCGCCGCGAAGACGGCACCCGCTCCGGCGGCGAAGCCTGCGGCAAAGCCGGCCGCCGCGCCTACTGCGAAGACGGCCGCCGCCCATGCCGGGAAGAAATGAACGAGTCTTGAGCCACACGACAACTGTGAAAAACTATGAAGCGAGATAAAGCAATAGGTCTGGACATCGGACAGACGAGCGCGAAGGCAGTCGTGTTGTCGCGTTCGGGCAAGAAGGCGGTGATCCGTCGTGCTGAAATCTTCCGTAGCCGTGATGAAGGGTTGCGCGGCGACGACGAGATCGAGCTGTTCAACGCCGTCGGCGGCTGGCTGAAGGAGTTGAAGCTCGGCGTTCCGTACATCTATCTCGGTATGCCGCAGTTCATGGCTACGACGCAGATCAGCGACTTTGCGCAAGGCGCTAAAGGCGAAGAACTTGAGAAGATGGTCGGCTATGAGACGATGCAGCTTTCCGGTCTGTCTGACGAATCGTTCGTCTATGACTATCATACGATGCCCGTTGGCAATGGTCGTAAGAATCCTGTCATGATCGGAATCTGCCGTGAGCAGAATCTGAACGACTACTGCGACCGTGCGACCAACGCGGAAATCAAGCTGGACGACGTCGCGATGAACGGCCTCGCCATGGCGAATGCGTTTTTCGGCCTCCATCCAGAGGCGAAGAAGGACAACAAGCCGCAGGTTCTGCTGGATGTCGGCAACGACAATACGACGATGGTGGTCGTGGTCGGCGGACAGGTCCTGTATGTCGGCAGCATGATGGCCGGCGGCCAGCAGTTCACACAGACGCTCATGCGCGAGCTTGGACTGAAGGAAGAAGAGGCGGAAAAGATGAAATTCCGCGGCGACGTCGATTGGCTTCAGTTCGTCCCAAAAGAAACGCCTGCGGAAACACCTGTGGAGGACGCGGAAACAAAGCCTGCCGCATCAGAAAATGTTGATTTGCAAGTGCCTGTTAGTAACGCAGAAGATGATTCCACGTCTGGCCTTCGCATTCCGAAACTGGATTCCGAAAATGATGACACGCCTGTCATCTCGTTGGATGACGACGATATGAAAGTTCCTGTCATCCAGATGGATCCGGATGAAGACAACAAGCCCGCGGGCCTGCGTATTCCGAAGCTTGATTCAATGGGTGATGACATCCCGATGATCAATCTGGACGAGCCGTCCGTTGCGCCCGAACCGCCTGCGGCAGAACCGCCTGCGACGAAGACTGTTGAACCTGAAATTCCTCTCTGGCAAAGACTTGCGAAAATTCCATGCTTCCGTAGCTTCCAAAATGAATTCGCGAACAACATGGAACATTGGCAGTCCAGCGAACAGGAACCGCTCAATACGGCTCCTGTGGCGAAGATCTGGCTGAGCGGCGGCGGCTGCCGCCTGAAGGTTTTGGCGGATTTTTTGAGCGAAGCGCAGGCCTGCCCATGCGAAATCTACGGCCCTGTCGTCGAAAAAGGCCAGTCTCCCAATCCAGAGTATGTGATTGCATATGGTCTTGCATTGCAGGGAATTGGACTGGCAGATCTGCCGATTTCACTGGCGCCGCGCATGCTCCGTTGGTTCCATGAAAAGGAGTCGAAATTCATCTATCTGCTGATTGCGGCCGTCGTCCTGTTCCTTTGCCTCTTCGCCGGTCTGGCCTATTCCTATATTTGGCTGACGGAACAGAAGGCGATTTTGGACGAAAAGAAGGCGGAATTGAGCAAATGCCTCGTCAAGATTCCCGAATTGGACAAAGCGCAGAGCGACATCGCCTACTTCCAGGCGAAGATGCTGCCGTTCGTTGAGCGTGGTCATCGCGCGGGCCGTTTCATGCGGACAATGGACGAAATGCAGAAGGCCATGAGCCCCGGCGACTGGTGTGTCTATATCGCGGACAAGGAGACGTATGACGAATACAAGATCGAACAGGAAAAGATCAAGCTGAAGGAAGAGGCTGAGAAAGAACCACGCGGACGTGGCGGTGCGATGTTCGACCGCCGTGGTGGCCGCAATGCCGAAAAACAGGAGGAGAAGGACGAAGTCAAGACGCAGACCGTCATGGACATCGATCCCTTGCAAATGATGGTCGCCGTCGGTTTCACCAGAAAACGGTATGATCCGCGGACGAACCGCGAGATCAGCAGCTATGACACGACGTTGGATATCCAGAACCGCCTGAACCGCAAGAAGAGCACGGATTCCGAGCCGGAGCCGGACGCGTTCTTCGCTGAAGTCGATACGATGAAACTTTCAGAGCAGAGCGGCCGTGAGGAAGTCGTGCTGAATCCATGGTATGACTATCTGGAGAATACGCTTGTCGATCAGGCGAAACCACCATACATTCTCGGTGTCCAATATAATAAGCCGTTTGTCTTGAAACTGCCGTTCAAGACGTTGGACATTGACAAGCCGGCTCCGCCGCCGTCCAAGGAGAAGGATGGCGAGAAGAAGAGCGGTAAGAAGTGATTTTATAACGGGAGAAGATAAACGATGGCAGCATCCACATTCATGCAAAACTGGCCGTCCGCTCACCGCAATCTGCTGAGCGTGTCGATCATTTTGCTTCTCATATTCTTGGGCGTCGGTTATTTCATCGTCTATCCCATGTGGAAGGAATACGATGAAGAGCGTTCGGAATACGAGGAGAACGAACACAAGGTCGCGACCTCCCAATGGCCGCGCGACGCGGATCGCATGGACGGCCTGCTGAACTCCTACAAGAAGATTCTCGGCACGGGCAAGCCGGAAAGCGGCGGCCTTCGCGCATTGGAGCGCGTCGTAAACGCGCGTGCGACATCCATGTTCAATGAGAAGATCAAGACGGAATATGGTTCGGCGGCAAAATTTATCGAACGCGCGAACAATACGGAATACAAGCGTTGCTACGACGAGACGTCCGTCGCCATCAACAATATCCTGAAGACGAGCTATCCGCGTATCAGAGTCAGTCTTGAGCCAGAAGTCTTCCGCATGGACGTGGAACAGGCCGGCAATATCTATGTGAACATGCTACGGTTATGGACGACACGCCGCCTTGTGGAAATCATCGACAGCAACAATCTTGAAATCGGCATTGACGCGGATTATGAACGCAGCGGCGGCATCCGTGCGGCGAAGATCGTCGCGATGCCGGTAACGCAGTATTCGGTGACCGAAAAGGAAGCGCCGTATCTTCTGGAGATTCCCGTGAAGGTGGAAGTCCACGGCCGTCTGGACGATTTCTCTGCGTTGATCGCGGACTTGCAGAACGGCAACGACTTCCTGCCGGTCATCCAGATGGAGATCGAGACGGAGAGCCCGATGCAGCGTTTCCGCGGGCAGGGCATGTATTCGAAGCATGACCAGGACGGCCATATCGCAATCCAGCAGATCAAGGCGACGATTATCTGCTCGTCGTTCTTCAATCTGGAGAGCGAAGAGGCCGCCATCAAAGGATCCAAGGCTCCGGCCAAGTCCGACGCGCCGGCCGAACGGCCTGTCGGCATCTAAGGAGGTTATCTATGGATATATTGGAGAAAATGCAAAAAGAATGGGAGCTGACAGTGCTTCTGTTCGTGTTTCTCGTCCTGTTGATTGGGGGCGGCATCTTCGCGATGAAGATGTTGGAAGAGGAGGAAGGCGGCTCCAACGGGCCGTCCGCCTTGCCGGCCAGCCCGCATTTCTTCGACATGAATTCATTGGCGTATCTGGAACCTGCGAAGCTTCCGGAAGTCGTCAATCCGCTGGCGTTCCGCCACAGTCTGGAGATTCCGAAGCCTAAACCGCCGACACCGCCGCCACCGAAAGATCAGCCGAAGCCCCAGCAACAACAGCAGCAGAAGCCACAGGAAGGCCCTGCCAAGCCTGCGCCGCAGGCGACGACACCGACGAAATCTGCCGCACAGCCTACAGCCGAGCCGACTAAACCTACGCCGCCGCCACCCAAACCGAAACCGAAACGCAAGATTAGGCTGACCTATTCAGGCTATTCATCCGTCGAAGGCGGTCTGGAGAAGGCGTGGGTCAAGGCAGAAGAAGTGAAGGCAAAGAAGCAGGCGTCTGGCCGTTTTGAAAAAGGCGCGAAACTGTTGGATGCCGTCCAGATTGTCGCATTTGACGCGGATAAGATGGTTGTCCAGCATTCTGGCGGCAAGAAGGTGACGATTAACAAAGGCAAGAAGAATCAACGGGAAGTGACAGTCGAATAATGAGCGAGTCCCAGAACAGTCAATATTTTGGCATGGATCTGCTGAGCGTGCTGCTTGAGCAGAAGATTTTGAATGAAGATCAGGTCGAACAGGTGAGACGCCGTCAACGGCGTTCGCAATCGACCATCCAACAGGCGATTTTCGATTTAGGGTTTGCGGCGCAGGAACCGGTTTACCGTGCGTTGAGCCTCACAAGCGGTTTGCCGTTTGTGATTTTAGGCGAAACGGAGATCTCGGAAACGGCCATCCAGAAGGTTCCCGCGAAGGTCGCGTTGCATTTCCAGTTCGTTCCGATTTCATTGGAACGCGGTACGTTGCGCGGCGCATTCGCGAATCCGCCGCAGATGAAGGAACGGGAGAATCTGCGGCTCGTTTTGGGCGCGCGGTTGGATCCCGTTCTTGCGACGCCGAACGAAGTCGATTCGATGCTGAAGAAAATCTACGGTATCGGCGCAGGACAGGTCATGCAGTTGGCGAAAGAACGTCGCATGATGGGCGACGTCGGTGATGATGCATTCAGCGACAAGGAAATCGAAAATCTCGACAAGACGGTCGCGCAGGATGAAGCCTCCATCATCCGTCTCGTGAACGAAATCATCGCCGAAGCCATCAAGATGCACACGACGGATATCCATATTGAGCCGTTCCGTGACAAAGTGAAGCTCCGTTACCGTATCGACGGTATGTTGCGCGAGATTCCGACGCCGCCGAGCATGGTCGAACTACATGACGCCATCGTCTCCCGTTTGAAGATCATGGCCCGCCTGAATATCGCTGAAAAACGGTTGCCGCATGACGGCCGTATCCGTCTGATGATCGGCGGTGAAGCGTCCGACTTGCGTGTGTCCATCATGCCGACGCGTTTCGGCGAAACCATCTGCTTGCGTGTCTTGCGCAGTAGCTCGATTTTCATCGACATGAGCAAGCTTGGTTTGAATCGTTATCAGAATGCGATCATGAGCAAGCTGGTCTCCTTGCCGCATGGTATCGTGCTCGTTACAGGCCCTACCGGAAGTGGTAAGACGACAACGCTTTACGCGGCTTTGGCCTTCGTTCGCGACAAGTATCCCGAACGCAAGATCATCACCGTTGAAAACCCTGTCGAATACGAATTGCCTGGAACAAGCCAGATTCAGATGCATGCCGAAATCGGCCTGACATTCGCCGCCGCCCTGCGTTCCATTCTGCGACACGACCCGGATATCATCCTCGTCGGTGAAATCCGTGATAACGAAACGGCGGAAATCGCCATCCAGTCCGCACTTACGGGCCACTTGGTTCTTTCCACGTTGCATACGAACGACTCCGTCGGCGCTGTCAACCGTCTGGTGAACATGGGCATTGAGCCATATCTGGTCGCCGCCTCTCTGGTGGCCGCTTTGGCACAGCGTCTTGTCCGTCGTATCTGCAAGCATTGCAAGGTGGAAGACACGAACATCAGCCGCCGCGTTCGGGCGGAAATAGCGGATACATTGGGCATCCAAGCGGAAGACGTGAAGGCATGGAAAGGGCAGGGCTGCCTCGAATGCGACCATACGGGTTACCGCGGCCGAGTTGCCATCTATGAATTCTTCCTGTTGGACGAAGAGATACAGGATATGGTTTCCAATCATGTGGGAACCGGTGAATTGCGCAAGGCCGCCATTGAACGCGGCATGCGCACGCTGCGTCAGGACGGCTGGGAGAAAGTCAACGACGGCGCGACAAGCATCGAAGAAGTTCAGCGTATCACGAGTACGTTTAACATCAGCTACGATATCGGCGATTTGGACGAATAATATCTATCATATAATTATAATAAGGTATGTAAACGGTTTTTCCGTGCTTGCCGTTTCGTAAAAACAGTTTTCCTACAAGCTCCGCAGATGAGACAAGCAACCATCGTCTGCGGAGTTTTTTTTCTGAAAAAATACAAATCACAACTAAAAAAGTAGATTTAGTAGTCTTATTTTATTTGACTTTTTCAAATTCAGGTGTATTTGTAATATGTAAACACGACATTTCTTGTAGTCTTTAACTCAAAACACAGTTTTTCACCAACCATAAAAAAAGGAGTCAATCACATGAGTATCGCATCAAACATTCTGGAAAAGATCGGAAACACGCCGCTGGTTCGCATCAACAAATTGAACAAAGGGCAGGCGGAAGTCGTCGTGAAAGTGGAATCGTTCAATCCGGGCAGTTCCGTGAAGGACAGAATCGCGTTCGCCATGATCGAGGCGGCGGAGAAAGAAGGCAAGCTGAAGCCGGGCGCGTTGATCATCGAGCCAACGAGCGGCAACACGGGCATTGGTCTGGCCTTCGTGTCGGCCGTCAAAGGGTATCATCTGATTCTGACGATGCCCGAAACGATGAGTATCGAACGCCGCAAGCTGGCTCAGGCCTATGGCGCGGAAATTGTTCTGACGGAAGGCGCGAAGGGCATGAAAGGTGCCATTGAGAAGGCGTTGGAACTGCAAGCCCAGAATCCGGGCTCGTTCATTCCGCAACAGTTCGAGAATCCAGCGAATCCCGCCTACCACAAGGCACATACGGGTCCGGAAATCTGGGCGGATGCCGACGGAAAGGTCGATGCATTTGTCGCGGGTGTTGGCACGGGCGGCACGCTGACAGGCGTGGCGGAATATTTGAAGGAGAAGAATCCGGATATCAAGATTTTCGCGGTCGAGCCGGACACGAGTCCTGTTTTGGCGGGCGGCAAGCCTGGTCCGCACAAGATTCAGGGCATTGGCGCTGGTTTCGTGCCGAAAGTGTTGAACACGAACATCATCACGAAAGTGATCGGTGTTTCGTCTGAAAACGCTGGCGCGACAGCTCGCGCGGCGGCCGCACAGGAAGGTCTGCTTGTTGGTATCAGCTCTGGCGCAGCGCTTTACGCGGCGTTGGAATTGGCGAAGCAACCTGAATTCGCCGGCAAACGGATTGTGGCGTTGCTGCCTGACACGGGCGAACGCTATCTGTCCACGTGGCTGTTC
>JAFZIJ010000209.1 GCA_017554445.1 Victivallales bacterium | reverse complement strand
CGGCATATCGTCAGACGGCATGATAGCATCAATCGACACATCCTTGCCCACAATCGGCGTCGCCTTCGCTATCAGCCCCGGCGCATCAAGCGCATACGAAAGCCAAGCATTAGGCGAAATCTTCGCCGCTTGATGTGTAATCTCATAAGTGTCAACCCAATTGCGGAACTGACGATATGGCAGTGCGGCATCAAGTTTGGCTTTAAGTCGGACCTCATCGCCGGCGCCAGCCAAGACCGCGCCGACTTCCGCATCTCCTGTCACATCCGGAAGAGGATCGGTCGAGGTCCACATTACCTCGTCTATCCATGCGCAGTCATCGCCTTGCGTCAACCCGTTGCCGTTCTTTTGATATATCCATTTCAGCGAATGAAGTCCGTCGCCGACGACAGAGAACATTTCGTTAGTCCAATCTTTTTCGCCGCCAAGCCAACTCGCTTCCTCGTCGTCGATGAGAAACGAGACGTAGTCGTATTTCCTGTTGCGACTTATCTCGCTCGACGTCTTCCACCAGAAACTAATCTCGCCAGCGCCCGCAACTGTCATCTCTACAACCGAAGATTCGCTATCACCGATTGCGCCGCTGCGCAACGCCGCAACGCCGTCATGCGCAACGTCTCCAAAGACACATGTCCAGCCTGCAACTCCATTCGTTGTGACAGTGCGTCCCGTTGCATTGATGCAATCCGCAAGGCCAACAGGCTGACGGCTAAACGAGAATGCCGTCACGTCGCTGTCGAAGTAATCGTGCCTTACAGCGATAGCTCGTATTGTTGCCGATAGACCATCAACTGCAAACGGACTATAATACAGCGCACTTTCCGCTGTCGGTTCGCTTCCGTCCAACGTGTAGTGAATCTCCGTTCCCTTTTCTGCCGTGATGGAAATCGTGGCGGAAGCGCCATCGAGGACACCGCCATCAGTCACTTCTTCGCTCATAATGACAGGCGCCGACAGCATGTTTGCCCGCCACACAGCCGTAAACAAAACATTGGAACTTGCCACGACATACTTTGTTCCACCTGCGTATGTATCCGCGCCGTCGTTCCATCCAATGAAAGTATGTTTCGGCTTGCAGAATCCTGTTACCGTTGGCAAAACAATTTCTGCCTGTGAAAATTCCGATATTGTTTCTGGTGTGACTCCTTCTCCACCATCCAGCGCGAAGGAAAGCGCAACAAGAGGATCAAGTGACACTTCGTCCAGCCAAACGCAATCATCACCAACATCGCTTTCGTCAACCTCGTCCTTTGCGTATGTCCAGCGAACAGTATGCTCACCTTCTTCCATTATGTCATATACAACTTTCGTCCATTCTGTCTTTCCGCCGATGGCAATGCCTTTCAGCTGATATTCGTCCAACGATCCCTTGGGCTCGCCGTCAACCGAGAGATAGGCATAGTCAAACACTTCGCCTGCATATTCTTCGCTTGACGCCTTCCACCAAAAAGAAAGTCGCACAGGTCCATTGACCTTCGTCTCAATCCAAGATGACTGTTCATTCCCTATTGCCCCGCTTCGCATCGCCCCCTCTCCGTCATGTGAATCATCATAGTCTCCAAGCCAATCGGCAACGCCACCTTTTGTTAATTCTTGTCCAACGGCATTTAGAAACTCATCATCATCAAGAACAAAACACCCCCCAAATTGCCCAGAGGAAACAATCGCGGAATAGGAATCAGCATATTTCCTTCTGTAGTATACAGTTGTTGCATGATCTAAGATACATGAATTTGATAATCCACTTGGAACATCACCCCAAAAGCACACCTTGCTCAGATTCGTACAGCCATGAAAAGTTTCGTTGCCCATAGATGAAACATTTTCTGGGATAGATATACTCTTTAAACTAATGCAATTAGCAAATGTCTGTGAAGTAAGCGATGTTAACCCGCTGCCGAACGTAACATTTGTTAAGCTAATGCAGTTTGAAAAAGCACTAGTCCCAATAGAGGATATATTATCATGAATAATGATTGATGATATCGCTAAGCGATTCGAGAATG
>JAFZIJ010000208.1 GCA_017554445.1 Victivallales bacterium | reverse complement strand
GCGCCGTTGGAATACATGCCTGTGTTTGAAAGAATAGTGGTTAGTGGTTAGTGGTTAGTGGCTAGTGGCTAGTGGCTAGTGGCTAGGGGCTAGTGGCTAGTGGCTAGTGGCTAGTGGGTAGTGGCTAGTCGGGAGGGCTGCGCTCCTGCGCGGCCGATGATTAGTGGTCAGATGCCGTCATGGGCGACGCTTATGGCTAATTGCTTATGACCAATGGGTTTGTGATTAGTGGTGTATCTGCTTACAGCTTGTTTTTAAAAAGTGTTGAATGAAAATACTTCATAAGTTTTCTTCACAAAGATAAAACGATGAAGGGAATATATGGAGATACTCGTTAATATCACAAATATTTATCAAAAAAAAACTGGAAACATTTATTTTTTGTGTTATTATATTGAAAATGTGACCGCCCTTTTTCAAAGGTAAACCCTTAAACAATTGGAGAAGACAAACATGCCAAGACCGAAAAAAGAAAGACCCGAAGGCGAAGAAGCCCCGAAACGCGTCAGAAGAGGCTTTGCCCAGATCATCACGGACAAGATTAGCCGGAAGTATGATGGCGCGATTGAATCCGCCAAATTGCAGGCTGGTCTGGATGAAATCGGAAAGATCATCGCCACATTTGATGAACTGAAGAAGGCAAAGAAGAAAGACTTCCGTTCATTGAAGAAATTCAGCAAAGAAGAATTGGAAGCCTATCTGGCGACGTTGAAGTGATGATTTTCAACGAATAATTTAAAAATGGAAAAACCGACGGATACAAAGTTCGTCGGTTTTTCCATGTAAGGATATTATTTTGAAAGAAACATGACGAAAGCAGAAAGATAGGTTGTATGGCTGCAATACTTTATCCAGTGGTTCTTTGCAACATGTGCATGATTGAAGATGGCCACGGGCGTGTTCTTGTGCAGCATCGCCGCCCGAAAGCGAGCAATTCATGGCATGGCTTGGCTTTTCCGGGTGGTCATGTGGAGAATGGTGAATCCATCATGGCGTCCGTCATACGTGAAGTGAAGGAGGAGACGGGGCTTGTCGTGTCCAATTTACATTTATGCGGAATCGTGGAATGGGAGATTGTAGGCGAGCCGCCAGCTGATTCTGCGGCGGAATGCAAGCCGGATTCGAAATATATCGTTTTTCTTTTCAGGACAACGAGTTACAGTGGTGAAATCCACTCGTCTGAAGAAGGTCCTGTGGAATGGATGACGTTGGATGAAATGCGTGCAGGCGGCATGGCGCCGAACATGGAGGAGCATATCCGCGTGATGCTGGATGGCAACGTCAACGAAGCCTATGGATTGTCTGGCCAACATTTGCGGCTGTTGTGAAAACTTTTGAACAGCGTGCAGCACATGTCTTTTTTCGTGGATGGGTTGCACCTCGGTCTGGAGACATGATATTATGTTCAGTTTATGACCAATGTTGTAAAATATAGGAGTTTGAATCATGTCAACGGTTAGATGGATTTGCATGGGGATGCTTGGCTTGTGCGCATTGCATGTGGCGGAGGGTGCCTCCGAAAAGGAATTGTACCCATGGCGAGAAGTCACGTATGTGCTGAAGGCGGATTCGCAGGTGTCGTTGAACTCGCTGATGGACATGAAATGGAGCGATGTCGGCGGGCCGGAAGGTCATGTGGCGGTTGTGACTGATGAGGCGACAGGAGAGAAAATGCTCGACTGGAAGATCAAGATCGACCACTTCAACGAAGGGCAGTATCCGATCGGATGGCCCTCCTTTGAGACGCGGCCAGAGCCATGGCTTGATTTTTCCGGCAAGAAAGTCATCCGTTTCAAAATGCGCGCCATGACGGATGTCGGTCATGCGCAAGTTGTCCGTTTCATCTTGCGGCGTGAGAATGGTAATCCAATCAACGTGGCGTTGCCGCCGATAACCGTCGGCAAATGGCAGCAGATGAGTGTGCGGCTCAACGACGCGGCGTTCAAGGATGTGAAATTTGTCCATTTCTTTATTTGCGAAGACGCGTACAAGCATGGCGAAGAGCTGGATTTCCAGATAAAGGATTTTGAATTGGGCGAAGAGGAGGAGAAAATCCTGCCGTTGACGGCTGGAAAAGCAGGCGTGACGTTGTGGCTCGGGGAACGGGCCGATTCGAACAGCCGTATCGTGATGCTGCCGAAGGGAACGAAGCAGTTGCCCGCCACGTTGCGGCTGGAAAACTGCCTTGGAAAGACCATCAAAGCGGGTTTGGAACTGCGCTTCCGCATACGTAACGTTTTCAATGGAGAAGAAACGCTTACATCCATGAAATTGGGACAGAGCGTCGGCAATGGACTGTGCTTCCGTGGACAGTATCAGTTAGACATTTCAAAATTGAAAAGTGGCTATTACCACGTACTTTGCGATATTCTGGACGATGGAGTGTCGATTTTGGAATTGCGCAAAGGAAGCGATGATTTCTATCTGATGGAAGATGGTGAAACCATGACACATGCGATGTTGTCGCTGCGGACAGGCATGGCGTTGTGGCTGAAAGACTTGCTTCATGACGGATTCTTCCATTCCGCTATGAATTATCTACCGCACTGCTACGATCCGTTTGATGCATCGAAGGAAAATTATGCTACATTCATTAAGGCATTTGTTTACAACACGTTCAAGCATACGGAAGGCTATGAGGCCGGTGTGCCCGGCCTCGTGTTGGCGGCGGAGGCTTTCCGACGGAATGGCGAAACAGAACGGCAACGGTTCACGGAAGGGCTAATCGACAGCGCCGTGAAACAGATGCTGACGATGCAGGACGAATGCGGCGGCGTCATCATGATGACCAACGAACTCATGGAAGACGGCATCGGCAAAGGCCCGATGGGCAATCCGCGCGGTTCTTACGACAACAATCAGATCGGCGAATGGATGCGCGCTCTTAATTATGTGGCGCTGTATTATCGTGAAGTTCTTGAAAAGAAAGAGTTTGTGAAGAATCTGAATGATGTCTGCCGAAAGGCGGGTGATTTCATCGTCCAGTATTCGCTGCGCGAATCCGACGGAATCAACGGCGTACTGCGTCATGTCGGCATCAATATGATGGTTCCAGAAGCGAAACGGATCACCGTCTATCATCAGGAAGGCCGTCAGTGCGATGTCTATCAGCCACGCGCGTTGGCGGGGCTTGGCTATACGGCCTATACGTTGCAACGCTTTGGTTTGGAAATTCCCAACAACTGGTGGCCGATGTTTGACGCGACAGTGGCGTGGATGGACAAGAAGATGAAGCCAAACGGCTGGTTCGATTGGCAGTGTGAAGACATCGTGGAAGGCGGCTGCCACACCTTCCTTGGCAATATTTACGCGGGCGAAGGGCTGTTCGGCGTCTATCTGGCCGACCGTCTGGCGAAGCGTGAGGCTCAGGCCGATGCGGCGAAAGCGGCGGCGCTCAAGGCCTATCATTATGTGACGGACGATTGCTATATCAAAGGACGGCGCTATCAATATCCGCTGGAATTCTGGGTGGGACCGTACGTCTATTGGCTGTTCCGCGAATGGCGTGATGCGATCGGTCGTGAAGAGGCTTTTGAAGACTGGTTGACGGTGTTGGACAAACGGTGGTCGGAAGATCGCAAATGGCAGGATTTCCAGCGGATTCCAGGCTGGGATTGCGGTCGTGCGAACCATGCGGCGTTGCTGAATCTCGCGATTCTCGGATACATTGGCATCAAACAAATGGATGAAATTCAGAAACCGTGGAATTTCTTGGAATAATCATACGGGGCAGAGCCCGTGTGGTCTTCATGTCGCGTGTAATATAAGGAACAAGCCATGTTAAAGATATGTATCAATTACGAAACAGGCGGCGGCAGGCGCGGTGGTCATTTTACGCATTTTTCCTTTACAGGGCTGCCCGGCGTGGAAATCGCCGCGTTGGCGGATTCCAATCCTGCGGCGGAAAAGACGTTCTGTTTGACGGGTGCGAAGCGTCTCTACACGTCTTTTGAAACGATGATGGAGACGGAGAAGCCTGACGTCGTGGTGTTGTGTTCACGTCTTCCAGGCGAACATGTCGAACAGATCCGCTATGCGTTGAACCATCGTTGCCATGTGCTTTGCGAGAAGCCGTTTGCGGAGACGCTTATTCAAGCGGACGAACTTGTCGAACTGTCCAAACGGACAGGCTATCTTGTCCAAATGGCTCATTTAGCGCGTTTTGCACCGACATTCCATAAAATGAAGCGCATGATTGAGGCGGGTGAAATCGGCAATATTCTGACCTGCCATATGCGCGGCAAGGAAGATACGCGCGGCGGCGGCGAAGACATGATCGTGCTGGGCACGCATGTCATGGATGCCGCCTATTGGATGTTTGGACAACCTGAACAGGTCTTCTCCGATATCCGTTACAAAGGAAAACATCTGACGGCTGCTGATGTCATCGCAACTACCGAGCCATTAGGCCCTTGCGGTGGCGACGAAATCTATTCGATCTACCGTTTCAAAAACGGTGTGAACGGCATTTTCGAAAGCCGTCATGTCGTCGATTCAGGCGATGTCCGTCTTGGATTGACGGTGTGCGGGACGAAAGGCATCCTGGCCATTCGCTATACGGGCAACCGCGAATTGCGGATATGCCGTGATTTTCCTGTTCCAGAGGAGGATCATGCTGATTTCCAAATCGTTCCAATTCAGGAAGAAACACCGATTCCTGATGCGGAACCGATTGATTTTAACGGCTGGCGGATAGATCCGAAGCCATTTTACCACCACTATTTTGTCGATAACAACCGCCGTGCGGCATGGAATCTGATACAAGCGATCAGAGGGAGGGAGCCGCTTGTCGCGGGAATCGACTCCGCCGTCGGTGCTTTGGAAATGATCACGGGGGCGTATCAATCTGCATTGCAACGTTCTGTGGTTGAATTTCCATTAAAGGATCGCCGACATCCGCTTTGCGGAGCTTAAAGCTTAAAGCCGAAAGCTTAAAGCAAATGCAAAATTAACAATATCATCGTTCATAAAAAAATATGCAAGTCAAATCAATAGATTTTGTTGCGCGTGGCAAGGCGGAATTTCGTGAAATCGACATGAACGAAACGCTCGCACCAGACCACGTGTTGTTGAAGACAGTCTGCACATTGGTTTCGCCTGGAACGGAATTCGCCTGTCTCAATGGAACGGATCTTGGCGGGATGAAATTTCCCAAAACGTTGGGATACAGTGCAGTCGCCCATGTGTTGAAGACTGGTTCCGCCGTGACTGACCTGCATGAAGGCGATCGTTGCCTTTGCTATCACAGTTGCCATCGCAACTACCAGAACATGCCGCAACAGAATCTTGTGAAAATTGTTGATGATAATCTTCCTGCCGAAGAGGCGGTCTTTTGCGTCATCGGCTGCATGGGCTTCCAAGGGGTGCGGCGGTGCCGCCCCGAGTTCGGTGAGTCGTTGATGGTCATGGGGTTAGGACTTTTGGGGCAGTTCGCCGTGCAGACCGCTCATCTGTCCGGATGTTTTCCTGTGATCGGTTTGGATTTCAATGAAAACCGACGGAGTATCGCAAAGGATCTTGGCGCGGATGCCGTCTTCTCGCCTGACGATCCCAATCTGAAAGCAAATATCCAAAAATTGACAGAAGGGCGTGGCTGTGATTCCGTCGTTGAAGTGACGGGCAATCCGCAAGCCGTCGTGCAAGGCTTGGAATTGACGGCGCCGTTTGGACGGATTTCGTTGACGGGCTGTAATCGGACGCCGACAGAACATGTTGATTTTTATAATCTTGTGCATCGAAAAGGTATCACGGTGATTGGTGCTCATAACATGGCACGGCCATTGGTTGAACGTCGTCCAGGCGTCTGGACGATGAAGGAGGATATGGCGTTGTTGTTGCGTTTCTTGTCGGCGGGCCGTCTGCAGGCGAAGCCGTTGCTTTCCCGCATTGCCGATCCGTCGGAAGCTCCAGGCATCTACGACAGCATTTTTGCCCGTGATTTCAATCATCTTGGCTTTGTTTTCGACTGGAGGAAATATTAAGGGCTTGGGATTCTGGAGGTTCTGGAGGTTCTGGAGGTTCTGGAAATGATGCAGAAATAGTAAAACCAGAATATCCAGAATATCCAGAATATCCAGAATATCCAGAACATCCAGTTAATCTAGTAAAATTATGAAGAAAGTTCATTTTGACATAAAAGGAATGTCATGTTCGTCCTGCCAGGCGCATGTGCAGAAGGCGGCGGAGGGTGTTGCGGGCGTGTCGCGCGTAAACGTCAATCTGCTGAAAAACTGCATGGATCTGGAATTGGACGAGGCAACGACATCAGAAAACACTGTCTGCCAGGCAGTTGCGGCGGCTGGATATGAAGCCGTCGTGTCCAATGGTGGCGGTGAAACAGCGAAAGGCGTGAAAAAGACGGCGGATGGTCCATCGGAATATGATGTGATGAAACAGCGCTTTTTCCGTTCGTTGGCGTTTCTAATTCCGTTGATGTATCTATCCATGCAGGGAATGGCGCATTGGCCGTTGCCAAAATGCCTGCATGGCGCACAGAATACGTTGCCGTTCTTATTCTTGCAGTTTTTACTATTGTTGCCGATTTTGTTCTTGAATCGAAAATTCTTCAGTAATGGTCTGCGTCATTTGATGTTACGTTCGCCAAACATGGACACGCTCATCGCGCTTGGCTCGGGAGCGGCTCTTATCTATAGTATAGCGGGTATCTTCAAGCTTGGCCCGCTGATGGCGGCGGGAAATTGGGAGGCCGTCGGCATGTTGCGGATGGATGTGCATTTCGAATCCGCCGGCATGATCCTTGTGTTGATTACATTCGGCAAGATGTTGGAAACACGTGCGAAAGGACGTACGGGCGAAGCGATTTCCAAATTGATGGAATTGGCTCCCGCAACGGCCGTCGTGCTGCGCGACGGCGTCGAATCGGAAATTCCGTTGGAACAAGTCGTGAAAGGCGACACAGTCATCGTGCGGCCTGGGAGTCGTATCCCCGTCGATGGCACGGTGTTGGAAGGTCGGTCCGCCGTCGATCAATCCGCCATCACAGGCGAGAGCATTCCCGTGGAGAAAACCGTCGGTGATACGGTAACAGGAGCGACAGTCAACGGCGGGGGCTATCTGCAAATTCGCGCGGATGCCGTCGGCGAAGACACGACGTTGGCGCAGATTGTGCGCATGGTGGAAGACGCCTCTGCTTCAAAAGCACCCATCGCGAAAATCGCGGATCGTGTATGTGGCGTGTTCGTGCCTATCGTGTTGGGATTAGCGCTGTTAGCGACAGTCTGCTGGCTGTTGGTGGGTGCGGCGTTCGGCGTCGCGTTGACGTTTGGCATCGCCGTTTTAGTCATCAGTTGCCCATGTGCATTGGGCTTGGCGACGCCTGTCGCGATCATGGTCGGAACAGGGCGCGGCGCGGAATTGGGCATCCTGTTCAAAAATGCGGAGGCGTTGGAGAACTTCCACCATGTGGATACGATTGTTTTGGACAAGACGGGAACCGTGACGGAAGGCCGCCCCGCCGTTGTCGATTGTGTATTGGCGGATGGCGTCAGTGAATCAGAATTCTGGTCGTTGGCGGCGGCGTTGGAGCATTCTTCCGAACATCCACTGGCCCAGGCGATTCTTTCCCATGCAATAGAATTGAATACAGAAGAACTTCAGGCGGAGGAATTTGAAACCAAGCCCGGCATTGGTGTGACGGCGTTGGTGAAAGGCCGTCGGTTGACTATCGGCAACCGACGCATTGTTGAAAGCTTAGGCGATGATTCACCGTTGGTTGCACAAGCCGAAGCGCGGGCGGAGGCTGGTGAAACGCCGTTGTATCTGGCTGATGATAAGCAACTTTTAGGCTTTTTGACCGTTGCGGACAAGCCGCGTGCAAATGCCGTCGCGGCATTGAACGCCCTGCGTAGCCACAATATCGATTTGGTTATGCTGACAGGCGACAACAAGCGGACAGCGGAAGCCATCGGCAAGTCGCTTGGCTTCACAAAAGTCTATGCGGAACTATATCCCAATGACAAAGAACGGATTGTGCGCGAAATGCAGGCGGAAGGCCATCGCGTGGCTATGGTGGGTGACGGCATCAACGACGCACCCGCGTTGACGCGGGCGGATGTCGGCGTGGCCATTGGCGCGGGAACGGACATCGCCATCGAATCAGCGGATATCGTCTTGAGCAGCAGTGACTTGAATACGCTGGAGACGGCGTTGGCATTGAGCCAGGCCGTCATGCGGAATATCAAGATGAATCTTTTCTGGGCGTTTTTCTACAATTTGCTCGGCATTCCCATCGCGGCGGGAGCGTTGGTCAAGCTGTGCGGCATTCGTCTGACGCCGATGCTCGGAGCCGCGGCGATGAGCTGCAGTTCCGTGTTCGTTGTGACGAATGCGTTGCGGCTGAGATTTTTCCGTCGTGGAAAGAATACGGCAATAGATGATCCAAACACGGTTATGCTGAAAGTGCGCGGCATGCATTGCGAACATTGCGTTCGCTATGTGACGGATGCCTTGCGCGGCGTGGACGGCGTGGCGGACGTATCCGTCTCGCTGGAAGGCAAAAGCGCCGTCGTGAAGCTTTCGCGGCCCGTGCTGCGGGAAAACTTGGTAGAAGCTGTAAAAAAAGCAGGCTTCAAAGCCTCCTAGCTTTGGTTAGGATGCTGCTAATGGCTTATGGCCAATGGCTTATAAAAGCCTCCTAGCTTTGGCTAGGATGCTGCTAATGGCTTATGGCCAATGGCTTATGGAAAGTCCAGAATATCCAGAACATCCAGAATATCCAGAATATCCAGAACACCCATTCAAAAAGGAAAAACACTATGGTAGGAAATGTTCGTTTTTTCAGCACGGCGGCATTGTGCCTTTGCAGTCTGGCCGCCAATGCAGATGTGAAAAGCTTTAATGGAGAACGAGATACAGGCGAAAGCATCCAAGTGGCGGAATCGCCGGAAATCACGTTTGCCGCATGGGTACGCATCGACGGATGGGGCAAAGGTGACAAGCCGTATCCACGTATCATCGACGGTCCCGCGTTCTATTTCCATCCAACGCAAGGAAGCGACGGTCTGGCGGGATTGACGCTCGGCGTCCGCCAGCCGGATGGTGTCAGTTCATGGAATTTCGGCGGCTTGCTGATGGAAAAACAATGGATGCATGTCGCCGTGACGATGGGCGGTTCTTCGCCATACGACAGCGGACTGCCGCGTATTTTCATCAATGGAAAGGACGCGGATGTTCGGCCTTCCGACAAGCCCATGCCAGCGGTTTTCGCGGGCGGTACGGCATGGATTGGAAATTCTGGTAAAAACGGCGACCGCCCATTCGAAGGTTGTTTGGGTAACGTGACTTACGAGACACGGCGGATGTCTGACGAAGAGATTGCGGATTTGGCGCAAGTCTCACCCGACGGCACACGTCCGAAGGAAATCGTGAAACCATGCCATGATGAACTGCCAATTGTCGATATCTCTCAGGAAAAATTCCGCCAGACGGTCATCGCGATGGGCACGCCGGAAGTCTATCAAGGCCATCCGACGACCGTTCTGACAAAAGACGGCAAGACGATTTTCTGTGTGTGGACGTTCCAACATGGCGGACCGTGCGGCCCGATGGCGCGTTCGGACGATGGCGGCAAAACATGGAAGCGGTTGGACAGCATCCTGCCACCGGCCTACGCCGCCACGCATCGCAACTGCCCCACGCTGCAAGCCGTCTATACGCCCGACGGCGCGGAACGACGCTTCTGCATTTTCAGTGCGAAAAAGGGCGGCATGGGCATTCTCATGAGCCGCGACGAAGGCGAAAGTTGGTATGAAGTGCCGCCAGCCAAGCTGAGCGCGGGTATGCCGCCGACGGGATTTATCCAGTTGAAGGACGGTTCGAGCGCGTTGTTTGGCCAGATTCGCACGAATCCGGAAGTCAAGACGGATGGTCCGGCAGACGATCAGGATATTTGGATGTCCATCACGAAGGACGGTGGCTTCACATGGTCGCCTGCCAAAATCGTGGCCCACAAAGAGCAGAAGAACCTCTGTGAGCCATTTGCGCTGCGTTCGCCCGATGGCAATGAAATCTGCCTGTTGATTCGTGAAAACCGCCACACGGCGCGCAGCATGATGTGTTTCAGCCGCGATGAAGGCCAGACATGGACGGAGCCGGAAGACACCTGCTGGGGACTTTCCGGCGACCGCCACGAAGGCATCCAACTGCCCGATGGCCGTTGGCTTATCGCCTTCCGTGACAGAGCGTTAGGCTCCTCTACCTACGGCCAGTATGTGGCGTGGGTTGGCACATACGATGACATCCGCAACGGACGGCCCGGCCAGTTCAGAATCCATCTGCTGCATCACTGCGGCCACGGCGGCTGGCCAGCGTGCGACACGGGCTATTCGGGCGTGGAGCTTTTGCCTGACGGCACCATCATCTGCACGACCTACACGAAGCATTGGGATGACGAACGGCTGCATTCCGTCGTCTGCACACGCTTCAACATGGCGGAAATCGATGAAAAATTCGCGCAGTTGCAGGAGAAATAGGTTTCTAGATTTTCTAGGGTTCTAGAATCCTAGAAGTCTAGAATCCTAGAGCCGCAGTGGCAGCCGATTGGCGCCGTCTGCACACTGGCGGAGCTCCAGCAGACGTTGAAGGTCAAGTTCCTGTCCACCAAGCCATTACGGCTTGTCTTGGACAGGCGGTCGTTCATTTGACTGTCCGATGTGCGTTCCCAGAGTCTGATGTTCTGGAATTACTATCTAAAATCAATAGATTTCAGATGGGCTGTTTTGCTGGACGTGGTCACTTATGTTTTTTTTGAAAATATTCAAAAAAGGTTGCAAGACACAATACAACAATTAAATTATTGTATTGAAAGGTGTCTTCTAAAAATGAAGTTTTTAAATAGAAAACAGTTGAAAAACTGTTGAACGTTCGCTTCTTTTAAGGCATTTTCTTATTCATCCTGAAAGTCAACGTCTCTATTGTTAATCAATTAAGAGACAACGACTTTTATTTTTTATCCCAAGAAAGTTTTTTCTTGAGGATAAGCGACAGCTTTGCTCAATTTCCATGATATGATATCGGCGGAATATCCAGAGTTCGATGAGTCTATTCTGAAACTAACGGGCACGGATGTCGTCCGTCCCGTTAAGACCACGCCTCTTCACGAGTTCAAATTCCGTGATTACTGCAAGGAGAACGGCATCGTATGCTACCTTCCTGTGCGCAGGGTCTGGAGGATACACAATGTTAATTCTAACGGGAAGGCCTACAACTACAGCAAAGAGGTTCTCCGCCCGATGTTTACATCGTATGTCTTTGTGAAGGTGCCTCTGGAAAGACTTCGTAGGCTTTTTGACACGAAATTGGTCGCGAAGATCCTGTCCGTGTCTAATCTTACGGCATTCATTGAGGAGGTAAAGACGGTTCGCAAGGTGGAACTCATTGGTTTTAAGCAGGAACTTGAGTTTCATGAAGACATTGCTGTCGGTGATCGTTTCAAGATAATGTCTGGTGCTTGGGAAGGCGTTACAGGGTGGCTCAGTTGCCGTGACAAGAAGTTCAAATGGACAGTTCAGATTGAATTCGTCCATCAATTGATAACGACGACCATTAACCCGTCAAAGTTTAAAATGGTCAAACTTTGAATTGAATACATAAATCATAAGTTATTATACGGAAGTTATTTATCGTTTTGCTTGCTATTATTGACATGAGATTTACCGTTGTCTTCTGTTACTGCTTTTCAGCCTAGGAAGGGCTTGATTCGGACATGCCATGTCGAGTGACGCGAGACGATGGATTTCCTGTCAAGAGTATTAGTTACGGATACAAGCTGTCCAAGATCCATTCGTGTCCATGAATAAGCATTAAAAAGTGGATTGCAAGCCGTGCAACTCTTTTTATGGCAAATGTGTTTTTTTCTACGAGAGATCATGACACCCTAAAATGAATGGTTCAGATAAAAAATGTACAAATTCTTTTTCAAACGATTCATTGACATTATCCTGTCAGGTATTGGTATCATTGTCCTGATACCGTTCTGGATTGTCATCAGCTTGTGTATTGTCGTTAGTGATCCAGGGCCGGTTTTCTTCATTCAAAAACGCGTGGGGAAAAACAAGAAGCTCTTTCCTATCTTGAAATTCAGGACGATGAAGGTCGAAACGCCGCACGATGTGCCGAAGCATCTTCTTCAGAATCCAGAGCAATACCTCACGAAGATCGGTGGTTTTCTGCGAAAGACGAGTCTGGACGAACTGCCGCAGATTTTCAATATCTTTGTTGGTCAGATGAGTATCATCGGTCCTCGCCCTGCCTTGTGGAACCAGGCAGATTTGATTGAAGAACGCGATAAATATGGTGCCAACGACCTCAGGCCTGGTTTGACTGGATGGGCTCAGATCAACGGTCGTGATGAACTGGAGATACCTGTCAAGGCGAAGCTTGATGGCGAATATGTCCAGAAATTGAGTTTCTTTTTTGATTGCCGCTGCTTCATTGGGACGATTTCCTCCGTTCTGACTCGGAAAGGCGTGGTTGAAGGCGGAACTGGTAAATGAACAAACAGAAATGAAGAAGGTTCTGATCACAGGCGCCAACAGCTTCATCGGCACGTCTTTTGAAAAGTACCTGCGGCAATGGCCTGGGCAATATGACGTCACGACTGTCGATATGATTGATGGTTCGTGGCGGAAAATATCGTTCGCGGAATATGATACGGTCTATCATGTGGCGGGTATCGCCCATTCGGATTCTGGCAGGATTTCAGAGGAAAAGAAAGCCTTGTACTATAAAATCAATAGGGATTTGACAATCGAAACGGCTAAGAAGGCAAAGACGGACGGGGTGAGGCAGTTCATTTTCATGAGCTCCGCCATTGTCTATGGCAACAGCGCTCCTATTGGCAAAAGTAAAATCATCACGAAAGATACTCTTGTGTCTCCAATGAATTGCTATGGCGACAGCAAGGTGCAGGCGGAGAACGGAATCAGACCGTTGTCTGATGATTCTTTCAAGGTCGTCATCCTTCGTTCGCCGATGATCTATGGCAAGGGCAGCAAGGGAAACTATCCATTGCTCTCAAAGCTTGCAAAGTGCCTTCCATTCTTTCCATATGTCAAGAATCAGCGCTCAATGCTCTACATCGGGAATCTTGTCGAATTCGTGCGGTTGATGATTGAAAATGAAGAGGAAGGGACTTTTTGGCCGCAAAACGCGGAATACACGAACACTTCCGAATTGGTCAAGATGATTGCTGATGTCCACAAGCATGGGCTCATATTCATCCATGGGATGGCGTTCCTTCTCGCGATGGCGTCCCGTTTTTGTGGTCAGATCAACAAGGCTTTCGGCAATCTGGCATACGAGCAGGGGATGAGTGTTTACAAGAGGGAGTATCGTTTGTATTCGCTGTCCGATTCAATCCGGGAAACAGAGGCGCAATCGTGCTGATCAGTGTCATTACCGTTTGCTTCAACAGCGAGAGGACGATTCGGAATACGATTGAATCGGTTTTGAACCAGACTTACGACAATGTGGAGTATATTGTTGTTGATGGCCTGTCGGAAGACGGCACGGTTCAGATTGCGCAAGAATATGAACAGCGATTCGCTGACAAAGGATATCGCTATAAGATCATCAGCGAAAAGGACAACGGCATCTACGACGCCATGAACAAAGGCATCCGGACGGCCTCTGGCGAGATCATCGGCATCATCAATTCAGACGACTGGTATGAGCCGAAAGCGTTGGAAACGGTTGCAAATGCCTATAAAGCAACGCCTTTCGATATGTTTTATGCGGATCTTCGCATCATAAGGGAGAATGGCAGTTCGTTCATAAAGCATTCCAGATTTGAGAAATATCCATCCAGTCGCAATTGGAACCATCCGACAACATTCATTACAAAAAAGACTTATGATGAATGCGGGCTTTTTGCCTGCCAAGGGTTTTATGACGATTATGATTTGGTTTTACGGATTCGGCATGCAGGCAAGAAGATTGTGATTGTCAATGAATTGCTGGCGAATTTCCGTGTCGGTGGCGTGAGCAACAAGAAAAGCCTGAAGGCTTGCCTGAACCGTGTGAATGATCGCTATCGTTGCTATCACGACAACGGTTACAGCTGTCTTTACTATGTTGAATGCCTTGCCACGGAATTGGCAAAATTAATAATTTGTTGAACTTTAGTCTCTCTCTTTCGGTTGAAAACAAATCAGGATTGTAAGATATTATGAATAATCGTCATGCATATCTTATACTTGCTCATAATGAACCTGAAATACTGAAGATGCTTGTCGAAATGATTGATGATGAGCGGAATGATATTTACATTCATATTGACAAAAAGAGCGATATTAATCAGTTCTTGCCGATAAATGTTCATCATTCAAATTTAACACTTACTGAAAGGATTAAAGTAAACTGGGGCGGTTGGAGTATGGTTGAAGCAACGCTTCTTCTTCTTTCTACTGCACGAAAAAAAGGAGGGTATGGTTATTATCATTTATTATCCGGGGTAGATCTACCGCTGAAGACACAGGCTTATATACATTCAAAACTTGATGCGTCACCGACCTTGGAATATTTTGACTTTTCATTTAGTGAACATAATAAGGAAGCACTAATAAATTGTACAGAATGGCGATATATATTGAGGGAGTACGTGCATGATTCATTAGTCATTAGGCGCAAACTTTGTTCTTTTGCAAGGAAATGCTATCTTCAATTTCAAAAAATCTTGAATTTAAAGAAAAATTACAATGTTGAACTAGTTAAAGCAAGCAATTGGTTCAGTGTGACAGAAGCCTGTTGTGATTACATTCTTTCGAAAGCAAGTTGGCTTGAGGATAATTTCAAATATTCATGTGGCCCTGATGAGATTGCAATTCCGACACTTGTCTTTAATTCACCTTTCCATAGTAATGTTTCAAAAGATACTATACGAAAAATAGACTGGAATAGAGGTGAGCCATATACATGGTGCAAAGAAGATATAAATGAATTATTATCATCGACTTCATTGTTTGCAAGGAAATTTGCTAGTAATGACATGGATTTTATTTCTAAGATAAAATTATCAGTATTCTGTAAATAATACAAGAAATAAATGTGTACTTAATATTCAAAATACTAAGCTCAGCGAACCATGCTTTAATTCATTTATTCCCTCAAAAACCAATGTAATATCCAAAAACAGGCAGTTTTCCATGAGGAAGATACGTATAAACTTTGCAAATTACTGGGATGGCCCAAGGCATGACTATGAGCATGATCCCGTGTATAAGTTTTTATGTGAACATTACGATGTTGAAGTATCACATGATCCTGAATACTTATTCTGTGAAATACATGGGCATGATGATTTAAAATACAATTGTGTCAAGATTGCATCTACCGGTGAGAACATGGTACCGGATTTCTCGCGTTTTGACTATGTCATGGGTTTTGACTACATCAATTTCGGTGACCGTTATCTGAGATTCCCCTTATATCTCCAATACGAAGAGTATCACCGTCTCAAAGATGCGCCGGAGCGACGTAATCCGGAAGAATTGCTCAATAGGAAGTTCTGCAGTTTCGTTGTTTCAAACTCAAAAGGCGCGGATCCAATTCGTGAATACTTCTTCCATGAGTTGTCAAAGTACAAAAGGGTAGATTCTGGTGGGCGTTATCTAAACAATGTCGGAGAACCAGTCAAAGATAAACTGGCATTCTGTGCTCAATATAAGTTTAATATTGCTATAGAGAATAGTTCAAGTCCAGGATATGTGACGGAAAAGATTATGCAGCCACTGACTGTCAACTCCATCCCGATCTATTATGGTGACCCTTTAATAGAAAATGATTTTTCTCCAGAATGCATGGTTCGGATAAAAAGCAAGGATGATATTGATCGTGCTGTATCGGAGATTGTTGCATTGGATAATGACGAAGAGGCATATCTGAAGAAGTGTCTTGCATCTCGACTGACCAAGCCTTGGGACTACTATTTAAAGCAAAGAGAGTTATTTCTGCTACATATCATAGAGCAGCCTGTTGAAATGGCGAGAAGGACGGTTGATTACGGTTATCAAAAGGCTTTTAGGGAGAAATTGCGTCGGCTTTACAAGCAAGATGACTTAATAAAGTTGCCTCTTCGCTTAATTCGCAAAATTATTGGTAAGTGATTGTGTATTCTTTAGTTTTTTCGATTCCGCTTTATCCGATAGGCATTTCTATTGTTCTCTAGGTATTATTTTTTACAGTTGGCTGATAGCGTTGCTTACAACAGATTTTTTGTTATATACGACCTGGGTGGCACCTTATCTTCGGGGTGAGAGACAAGTCCCGCCACAGCGGAAATCAGGTATAGTCGCATTATGGTAAATGACGAAGTTCTGGTTGATCAAGTGAATAACAAGAAGAGGAAAATTGTAATTAACAAACCATATGTCAAACATGGCGGGGATAAAGTGCGCCTGCTATGTGATGTAAATTCTTATGATTTTTCGATTCGGACTATATGGTTTGAGGTGGAAGAAAAGTATGGTCAATATTTGTGCTGGGAAAGATCAGATGCATTTTTGATTGGCTTGTTGAGCATTGCCATGCGTGAAGGGTGTGATATTGTCTGTGAAGCACCTGTCACGGCGCAATTGCTCTACCAAATCCGTACATATTTGATTCCATCGCTTGTTCGTCACAGTAAGGCATTAAGCGAACCCCAAATCATTGCAGATATGGAAGAGGCGCTTATGCAAAATGCTGGTGGCGTGGGTACAGGCATTTCTTGCGGTGTTGATTCAATGCATGCTGTAATGAATTATGCAAATAGTGAATATCCTGGACTTAAATTGACTCATCTTGTGCTCAATAATGTCGGTGCTTTTTACCGCGGAGCGGAAGACAGGCAGTATGAGTGGCAGGCAAAACACGCCAAAGATTTCTGTGATGAATATGGCTTTGAATTGATTCTTACGAATTCTAATTTCGCCGAGGCTTTTCCGCAGAATCATTTGCTGACAAATGTCTATTCAAGTTGCTTCGCTGTTTATGCGATGCAAAAACTATGGAATGTCTATTTCTACGCTTCTGTCGGTACTGATTTCAGTTCGTTCTCGTTAGAGGACAATGAACATCATGATTCTGCGTACTACGATCTTTTGTCGCTTGATGTTTTCTCCAATCGTTCTCTTAAGATTTATTCTGAGGGTGGCGCGGTTATGAGATTCGACAAAATGCGGAGGATTGTGGATTATTCGCCGTCCTACAAATATTTGCATGTGTGTGTGAGGGATGAAGGGCCTAATTGCGGAACTTGCAGCAAGTGTATGCGGACGCTGACTGCTTTGGATGCCTTGGATAGGCTAAATGATTATAAGGAGTCTTTTGACATTGAAAAGTATTATGCAAACTATAAGAAGAACATGCTATGGCTTTATTTACAGCAAATAATGCCTGGTGGCGACAAAATGACGACTCCGGCATACGAGATTTTATCAAAAAAATTTTCAAAGTCATTTAGGTTATCGCTGTTTTTTAAAGGGTTATTGATGAAATGCCGCAGCAGATTATCAAAAGTCACTTTTCTTAAAAGGATGTACGATATGTTCAATGGGCGACGGGGCAACGGAGCTGACGAGAAATGATCGGGCGTAACAAGCGGATTGCGTTAAATGTCCTTGTAACATATGCGCGGAGTGTTTTGTCGCTTCTTAGCGGGCTTTTCACTGTTCGCTGGGTACTGAATACACTAGGTGAGGTTGATTTTGGTCTTTATGGGGTTCTGGCAGGACTGACTGGAGTCATAACCTTTTTCAATGGGTTGCTGGGTGGAGCAGTCGGACGGTTCTATGCAGTTTCCGCTGGGGCCGCAAATGCGGCAGGTGGCAAGGGCGAGGCGTTGGAAGAATGTCGCCGGTGGTTCAATACGGCGTTGTCGGTTCACACATTGACGCCCTTGATATTAATCGTCATTGGTTATCCAATTTGTGCTTGGGCTATTAGGAACTTCATGACTATCCCCCCTGATCGGGTGGATTCGTGCATATGGGTTTTCCGATTCGCCTGTGCGTCTTGTTTTATCAGTATGGTGAATGTGCCATTTCAGGCTATGTATGTAGCAAAGCAATATATTGCTGAAGTTACGGTTTATACGATGCTTCAAACGATAGGGAATTTCCTGTTTGTGTATTACATGGTGTCACACCCTGGTAAATGGCTCGTCAAATATGCGCTTGGAATGTGTCTGATATCTGTCATACCGCAAATCTTGATCATGGTCAATGCGGCAATGCACTTTCCTGAGTGCAGGATACGCATGTGTTATCTTTGGAAAAAGGCATATCTGTCAAGGCTTTTCAAGTTTGCGTTCTGGCAATTCTGGGGCGCTTGTTCGGCTCTTGTTCGTGCACAGGGATTTCCGATGCTTGTGAATAAGGCTTTTGGGCCGGTATTCAATGCCTCGATGAATATTGCCAACAATGTGGCAGGGCAGTCAAATGCGCTTTCATCCGCTCTGGGGCAGGCTTTTTCTCCTGCGGTTTCCAATCTAATGGGCGAAGGCGATAAAGATAGAATGCTTCGTACATCATATCGTGCGAACAAGTTTTGCGCGGTGCTTTGCCTTGTCTTTGTGCTCCCGTTATGGGTTGAGATAGATACTGTGCTTGAACTTTGGCTCAAGAATCCTCCGCCTATGGCATCTGTAGCGTGCCAATTGACCTTTGCCACCCTTATTGTGACACAGATGTACAAAGGCATAGACATGGCTATCAATGCATATGGAAGAGTAGGCGAGTATAATTTTTGGCTTGGGCTATACAATGTATGCGCATTGCCGATTGCAATAGGGATTGTCATGTTCGCCAATGGTGGATTTGCCAGTATATTCTGGGTTCTCTTTGTAAGTAAACTTGGAGTCGCCCTGATTGCGTTACCGATAGCGCATAGAATAGTGGGATATTCAATCTCCAGCTGGATTGTCGGAACATTCATTCCTGTCGTTATTTCTACAGCGGCAATTCTGTTGGTGGGATATGTTGTGCATTATGCAATGGCAGGTTATTTCTGGCTAAGAATCGTCTCTGTGGGTATAGCCTCTGAGATTATGCTGGGACTTTGTATGATGTTCATCCTGGATAGGACAGAAAGATTGTATTTTAAAGGCTGTATTATGCACGTGTTTTCTGCAGGGAGAATTAAGTGATTTCAATCGGTGCTCCATATGTCACGAAAGACGGGGGATGCGCAAGGCTGAACTCTAGAGTTTCCATTGATGGATACGAGTCTGTAGTATGGTGTGAAGTTGATGGAAAGTATTCACCATTCCTGTGTGAAGAGAGGAGTGATGCATTTTTGTTA
This sequence comes from Victivallales bacterium, assembly GCA_017554445.1. Classification (GTDB taxonomy): domain Bacteria; phylum Verrucomicrobiota; class Lentisphaeria; order Oligosphaerales; family Oligosphaeraceae; genus UBA1407. The sequence goes on along the minus strand of JAFZIJ010000208.1, from coordinate 31,450 downwards.
GGTTTTCTCCCCTATGCAATGCAGTTTCGACATGATATTCAGTGTGATGCTCCTGTCACAAAAAGACTTCGAGAGCAGCTTGAGGAATGTTTTGTTTTGCCATATTGCACCGTCAATCCGATGACATATAAGCCGCGAATTTTCTGTGAAGTTGCTGATGAAGTCACACACGGAGGCAGGGGGATTGGAACAGGCGTATCGTGTGGAGTAGATAGTCTTCATGTGTTTGCTACGCATCCTGAAATAACGCACGGATGCGTGTTCAATATGTTTGTTCGCAACCATGTACGCGATGAAGAGACAAGACGAATGCTATGGCGGAATATGCGGATTCGTGCAAGGCGGTTTTGTGATGAAATAGGGGTCGAGCTTGTGGAAGTCGATACCAATTTTGACAAAGGTATTTTGCCGGACTTGAAATATGAGTATCATGTTACGTATGCAAATCTTTTTGCAATATTTGCTCTGCAGAAGCTGTTCTCCGTGTATTACATTGCCTCAGGGTATGGGGCGGATCAGCTGACATTGAATACATCAATTGATGAAGATTGCGCACTGTATGATCACATCTTGCTCCCGGCGGTATCTTTGTCCAAAATCATGATTCGTTTGTGGGGGACTGAACGGCGCATAGACAAGGTGAAGATGCTCGTCAATTATCCACCGGCAATGCATCATCTGAATGTTTGTTGGGAAACTGAATGTGACGGCAAAAATTGTACTCATAGATGTGGAAAGTGCAAGCGAACGCTGCTCGAGCTGGAGGCTCTTGATGCAGTTGACAAATTTGCTGATGTCTTCGACGTCGAATGGTATAAGTCGCATAGACGGGAATATATGCTTGAATACTATTCGGGAGTTAGGCGTTGTGAAGTGTATGCAATGGAATTACAGCCATTACTTCATCACAAGTTCAAAATGTTGTGTCTGGGGGATAGACTATGGATATATCTGCATTATTGGGGAATGGCGGCGATTGTGTCAATCTTGAGAAACAGGTTCATTCGCAATCTTTGGCACTTTGTGCGTGACAAGATATTGCATAGGCGCAAAAATGCATAGGAATGGCGTGATATCATGTTTTGCCGCACGGTCAAGAGATGAAGGAGTGCTCATTAATTCTTCATCTGGAGGGGTGTTTTCGGAATTGGCGCGGTATATAGTGGCACAAGGTGGAATTGCCGTGGGTGCAGGATGGGATGAGTCTGCATGTCGTGTCATCCACAAATGCGTTGAATCAGAAAAGGAAATTCCCGCAATATGTGGAACCAAATATGTACAATCTACAATCAAAACGGATATTTGGCGCAAGATCGAGGTTGCATTGCAAGGTGATCGATATGTTCTTTTCTCTGGGACGCCATGTCAGACAGCAGCAGTACGGAAGCGGTTTGGTGACATAAAGCGGCTTGTCTTGTGCGGTCTTATTTGCCACAGCAATGTCCCATTGACTGTGTGGGAAAGATATGTCAGTGAAATAGAGTCCGGGTGTGCTTCCAGATTGCGTAGTGTGAAGTTTCGCGATAAGCGGTTCGGGTGGGAAAATAGTACAATGGTCTTTAACTTTGAAGATCCTTTGTGCAACTTCACTAGATCGTTATATGCTGATGCGTATGGGCGTGCATACCTTCAGGGATATACTGCGGCTGAATCTTGCCTGAACTGCCAATTTAAGCTGAAGAAAAGCGGAGCAGACTTGATCATCGGCGACTTTTGGGGAGGGGCGCAAGTAATCCCCGAATGGGACGATAGAAAGGGTATGAGTGCCGTTGTCATTTTGAATAGTGGTGCGGCTGTGTTGTTGGAGAGGTGCAATCTTGATTTAAAGCCAGTGGAATACACAAGCATATTGAAGAACAACCCGTATCTTGAAGCATCTATAACGCCGGACAAGGAAAAGCGTTTGAGATTTCAAACTGTATATAGCGAAAAGGGCATACGGAAGGCGTTGCATTACGCTGAATTTGGACCATGGCCGAAACAGCTTGTTACTGTGCCGTGTTATTGTTACAAGCGTAGTGTGACGTGGAGTAAACTGGTTGCTAAGTTTTTTTTAAGGAAACTTTTTGGATACGGAAAGGCCAAATGAAATGCGCATAGGCATATTGACATTCCATCGTGCACGCAACTGTGGAGCCATGTTGCAGGCGTGGGCGTTGAAAGCAGTATTGGAGAAAATGGGACATTCGGTGGAATTCCCTTTCTGCAACTCAGTTGGGGCAAAGAAAATCCCGATGATATGCTGCATCCCAAAGGGAAAACGAGGTATGTCATGGATTCGATCGTTTTTGGGGCGATTGTATCTTGATGTCAGATACATTTTACATGGAGGGTATGCCGCAAAATCCTATGATAAATTTAGGTCGAAATTCCTTCCAGAAAGAAAATGTGAAGTAAATGATCTGGACCGATATTTTGATGTTATAGTAGTTGGTAGCGATCAAGTTTGGCGTTCAGCGCAGACAAAAGCGGACACAGCACTTTTTAGAGGAGATATTATCCCATTGAAGCTGCCTGTGGTTTCTTATGCGGCCAGCATAGGGGATTCGTTTTTGCCGGAAGAAGATGCTCGAAATTTAGTAAAATCACTTATTCGACAAAAGGCGATTTCAGTTAGGGAGTCTTTGGCGCAAGAGCAACTTTCGCTATATGGTATTAATAATGTTTCTGTTGTTCTCGATCCGACTTTGTTGGTGGGCAAGGATGATTTTCTGAAGGTGGCGCAAGCCGGCGAAGACAAGGTGACAAAGCCTTATATCTATATGTACACGTTGGAAGCTACTGATTTTGAAATGTCTATTGCTGAGAATCTCTCAAAACATTTGGGAATGAATCTGCTTGTTTCGCCAGTTTATCCGGATTGCAAGTGCTGTGACAGCAGGTTCTTCAACTATCACACTGGCCCGTCCGAGATGATTCGTTTCATTGAAGGTGCTGAATTTGTCATAGCGGCGTCATTTCATGGCACGGCAATAGCCTTGACATTTCATAAAAGGTTTATTTCAATTCGAAACAGGGCGGGGGAGAGTGATTCTCGGCCGATGTCTTTGTTATCAAAACTGGGTCTTGAATCCAGGCTTATCGACCCGACTGTGTCATTTGGGGATATAATATCACGACTTATCGCGCCTTTGCCTGAAACCGCGTTTGAAAAGCTCTCGATTTTGGCGGAACAGTCAAAGATGTGGTTGGCGAATGCGCTAAAGGAAACAATGTGAAGTTTTCAGTTGTCGTTCCGGTCTATAATGTTGCACCGTATCTGGCGGAATGTTTGGAAAGTATCATAAATAGTGTCCAGAAGCCGCAATGTGACATTGAGTGTATTTGTGTTGATGATGGTTCAACGGATAACCCTGATATTGTACTTAATGCATTCAAGGGTAAATTTGTAAAGCGAGGAGCTGTACTTAAGATAATTTTGCAGGAAAATCTTGGGGTAGGCGCTGCTAGAAATGCGGCATTGGATGTGGTGACCGGCGATTGGTTACTGTTTCTCGATGGTGATGATGTATTGCATCCATATATATTTCAACGGCTTATCTATATAATAAATAAGCATGGGGAATTGGATGCCGTGCAATTTAATTTGAAACGATTCGACGAGAAGAAAAAATGCGAATGGGCCATAGTATCGCATGATGATTGTAATATTTATGACATTGCCAAGACTTTTGCTGGAACGCCAACATACAATTTTACTTGTCTTGCATACAAAGCGGATATGCTGAAAGCCATTCGGTTTGGGAAGCAGACAGTAGGGGAAGATGTACTGTTCTTGACAAAGTTTATGGATGAGGCAAGGACAATCGGAAAAATTGAAGATGTGCTTTACGGATATCGTGTTCGGTCGGACTCGGCAATGGCTTCGATCATATCGGTTCGAAAGGTAATAGACAAATTAGATTCTATTAAAAGTATTTTTCATGTTTATTCCATGTCCAAGAAATATGTTCCGGAGGCCTATTGGCGTATGCAATGCAATGCTATAATGGAGTCAATCCCTTGCGATAGGAGGTCTTTATTGCCAGATGATCAAGATTTAGTAGATTGCGAATGGCAAAATTGCATTCATTATATACTTGAAGAATTTGGGCATAAAATTCCAATTGGACAAAAGTTGAGAATGCGTGCAGTTCGAATATTGCCTGAAACATTCGCATCCGTCCTTTGCTGTTTCCCTCATTGGCTTAAGACAAAAGGATTTCATCGGTGAAATCCTAGGAGCGATTAGCAAGTTTGGCCGTTACTAAATGATTCTTGTACAACATTCTTTTTGTAGCGAGAAAAAACAGTTGGCAATATTTTTTTTGTTAATAAAAACAAAAATGAGATTGCCATGAAAATAATTAATAATCGATAATCGATCGAACTAGAAATATATAAATCAGGCTGTTGGATTTGTAAGTAAGTGGGCGATTGTCAATCCCGATGAAAATTTATTGCATCAATCTTGAACGTTCGGTAAAGAGACGACAGAACATGCAGGCACAGTTCGAGCGGTTGTCGTTGCCATTCGAATTCATCAATGCCATTGACGGACGCGAATTGACAGACGACGAGATTACGGCAGTGTACAGCAAATGGCGAACACGTTTTTGCTATGGCAAAGGGTTGATGCGTGGGGAAATAGGCTGTGCCTTGAGCCACATCGAGTTTTATCGACGGGTGGTGACGGATAACGCCCCGGGCTTCGTTTTCGAGGATGACGTTGAATTGACATTATCGGTAAAAAGTGCAGTCGATAATGTTGAAACGTTCCTTGCTGGATGCAAGGAACCCTGTTTGGTGCAGCTTCCGGGGCTGGAGCGCGACTTACCGCATGATGTGAACAAATGCTCTGGAGAGAGTTTTGCAAAGGCTTTTTCTGCAATGGGGACTTATGCTTACGGTGTGAACCAGTCGGCCGCGAAACTGCTTTTGAAAGCATTTACCCCAATAAAATTCCCTATCGATTATTATCGACATCTCATAAGATACTATGGATTGGATTTTTATGTTTACAAACAAAAAGTCATTTCCGTCGATATGGAATCCGAATCGACGATAGGTGCGGAACGGTTCAGCGTCCATAAAGGCATTGGCTTAGTATGCTACAAGCTATGGCGGCTTTTTGGTAAAACAATCGATGACGCAATAAGAATAATGGAAAAATAATAAAGGACGATTTATGAAGTCTGGTAGATTGTGGATTTATTCTTTGATAAGCCGACTTTTGCCAGAGACGAGATTTTTTGGGATGAAGGTGGCGTTGTTGCGTTGGTGTGGAGCGAAGATTGGCAAAAATGTCCGCATCAGTTCCAGTGCTCGATTTTTTGGTAACGGGGAATTAATTATTGGTAATGATGTATGGATTGGAACAGGTAGTCTCATCCATTCTGTTTTTAGAGCGACCATCAGGATTGGAAATTGTTGTGATTTAGGTCCTAGAGTTATGATTCTGACTGGTTCGCACCAGATAGATCCAGATGGGGTGCACATAGCGGGCGAGGGTACGTTTGCAAATGTGGAAATAGCCGATGGTTGTTGGCTTGGTGCAAGGAGTCTGATTCTTCCTGGTGTTCATTTGAGAGCAAATACGGTTGTCGCCGCAGGGGCCGTCATGAACAAGTCAAGCGTGGAAACTAAATGTTTGTATGCTGGTGTACCGGCGGAGATGAAAAAAAGGTATGCAAAGTGAAATTTGTTCTTTTTACCAATTCATGTTCTGCTCATCAATTGCCATTGTCGCGTGAAATAGTCAAACAATTAGGTCCAGATAACTTTCAGTATGTTTATACTGATGATGATTCCGGACATCAAAGGTCGCAGGTGGTTGATGCAGATGAAAGCTGGGTGACCAAGGACAGATCGGCAGTTGAGACTTGCGATGTTTTATTGATAGGCGGGTTGCGTCCAATTGATGTGATGTTACGACGTTCGGAGACCGGAAAACGAACGTTGTATATGAGCGAACGATGGTTCAAGCCTCCATTGGGCATGTTTCGCCTGTTGCATCCAAAGTATTTGCTTATGGCGTGGCGGATTGTGAAACTGATAAGAAACTCGCCATCGTTTACTTATTTGCCGATAGGCATTCATGCCGCTCGTGACATGGCGCGGCTTTGTGGTTTGATGCATGGTGATTTGAGATGCTTTTTCAGAGCTCCGAAACTTGATTTTGAACGAAAGCCAGGGGGAAAAATATGGCAGGAAAACGGGGGCGATAATGGAAAATATTGTCTTGAAAAGATGTTTATGTGGGGATACTTTGTAGAACCGTCGAGGCAAGATGTGAGTACGGATCAACAACCTACTGAGACAGACAGGAAAGAAATAAAAGTACTGTGGGTTGGACGCTTGCTGAACTGGAAACGTGTGGATACGATTGTGCGGGCGGTCATCGAACATGCGAACTTGAAACGTGCGGAACTTTCATCACTGAATATCACACTCGATATATATGGCAAGGGGCCTGAGGAGGAGCGGCTCAAGAAAATGGCCCATGGTTATGAAGACTTGATTAAATTCTATCCGCCAGTTCCCATCGTAGAAGTCCGTAAACTAATGCGCGAACATGATGTTTATGTCCTTTCCAGCAATGCTTATGAAGGCTGGGGTACAGTCGTAAGCGAGGCACTTGAAGAAGGGATGAAGGTAATTGGGACGTATGAAGCTGGTAGCTGTGCTACAATTCTGCCAAAGGAGCATTTGCTCCATGCCGGGGATTGGCGACGTCTTTTAAGATTGTTATCGATGCCCATACAGGCTAGAGATATTGAAAATTGGACAGCAAAGACGGCAGCAAAGGCAGTCTTGATTTAAAATTCAAAGCAGAAATTGCACATGTCATGTTGAGTAAACTGGAAAAAGATGTATTGAAATTTCTGCTGTTGTTGTTGGTTTTGCTTCTAGGATGCAGAATCACCAATGGATGGTTTGCATGGTCATTGGTGGCTGTCGGGTGTTGGGCATGCATATATGACAAGGGAACCGTTGCCATAACGTGTTTTGTCCTCGTTCCATCGTTTATATACTTTTCACCTGAATTGGTCGGGGAGGGGCATTTTGGAGCTGTGGCGCGAATAGGTCAGAATCTTATTTTGTTCAGCATGTTGTTGACGCCGGCCACAAGATTATCATCAACAATAAGAAAAAATAGTGAAGACTATATTCCCTTGAGATGGTTATTTGTGTATGTGCTGGTTGCAATTGTTTCTTCTGTAGATGGATGGATGCCTTTGATTAGTTATTTAAAAATTTTTAACTTTGTATTATTTATGCTTGGAGTGATTATTCTTTCCAAGGTTATTCAAGCAAGTGATGATGAATTGTATCAAATAAGAATAATTTTATTAGGGTTGGCGACATTTATTGTTGTTGGATCAATTCTTGCTTATTTCATCCCATCGGTTGGTTATTCCATGGAAGTTAATAAAGCTGCTGCATGGGGTATGAATATAACAGGGCATGATGTTGCTGCACGAGCGGGCCGTAAGTATTTTAACGGTATAATGAGCCATTCACAAATGTTAGCATGTATTGTGCCTTTGTGTCTTGCCTGGGTACTTTGTGATATGCTATTAATAGAGAGACAATTGTCGCGATTACATTTGGTGGTTATCATTGCTGGTCCCATATTAATGTATTTGTCGCGGTCACGAACGGCGTTACTCATGTTTTTTATTTCTATTTTGGTGATTTACTATTGTTGTATATCATTAATAAAGATGCCGGGAGATATAAAACATAGAATAAACGGAATAATGTATGTGATGGTCTTTAGTGTTGTAATCATTGTTATATTTGCTCAGATTCGCAATAAAACAATATCAAGATGGATACGGAAAGAAGATAATATGGAAACAGACCATAGGAGTGTCGGGGAGGCATTGACCGCATCAAGAATGAGCCTTGTTGAATATAATCTTAACGACTTCAAGTTAAACCCTATCTTGGGGAAAGGCTTTCAGGTTATGAATTGGCATGATGCGGCATATAGAAACAAGCAGATATCCCTCCTGTCCGCCCCGATAGAGAAGGGGGTTCTTCCATTGATGTTACTTGGCGAGACAGGTGTCGTAGGCGCCCTGGTATTCGTTGTGTTTTTGTTTTCATTCTACAAGACATGCATACGAAGACAGTATAGAGTGTTGTTGTGTTTATTTACGACGCTTATGGCAGGAAACATGGGTGAAGCCTCTTTCTTTTCTCCTGGTGGTAGCGCTATGCAATGGACAATTGCTGTCATAGGAGGATTCAGCCTTGATTTGATTGTCAAACGCCAGGAAAAGATTGTTCATTCTCGTTCACTTAAACACATAAGTAATTGAAGGTATGAAAGCGCTTGTTACAGTCGCCAGCATACAGAATGAATCGGCTGGTCCATCATATACTGTGCCGTCGCTTTGCCGAGGCTTGGCGAAAAATGGCGTGGATGTGCAGTTACATGTGTTAGATAGTGTTCCGACTTGTGAACGCGAGTATTCAGTAATCAATTATGAACGGCGACGATTTCCTGTAATGGCATTAGGACGTTCACCTGAAATGCTACAAGGACTTAAGGATGCAGTAACAGATGGCGATATTGTTCACAATAACGGCATCTGGATGATGCCGAATGTATATCCAGCCATTGCGAAGCGCGGGACAAAGTGCAAACTTGTATTCTGTCCAAGAGGAGGACTTGCTGAAACAGCACTGAAGCGTTCAAGAATCAAGAAATTCCTTATGGGACATTTCGGCGGGCAGTACATGGCGCTTCGTGAAACCGACATGTTTCATGCGGCAAGCATGAAAGAACTACTGGAGATTCGTGCTTTGGGATATAAGCAGCCTATAGCACTTGTACCTAATGGTATTGATTTACCTGATGTTGCGCACAAGTCTTTTGGCGAGACAAAACGCAAGATAGCTTTTTTGGGCAGAATACATACAACAAAAGCAGTGGATCATCTCGTTAAAGCATGGGGAAATGTTGCAGGCAAATTCCCTGAGTGGTCACTGGAGATAGCCGGACCTGATTGTGGCGCGGTCTCGACGTTGAAAACGATAATAGCGGAAAAGGACATCCCAAGGGTGTCCATTGTGGGTGAACTTCATGGCATGGATAAATACACTTTTCTTGCTTCGGTGGATTTGTTCGTGATTCCTAGCCTAACGGAAAATTTCGGCATAACGATAGCGGAAGCCCTTGCCTGTGGAACACCAGTAATAGCTAGTCGCGGATGTCCATGGGAAAGACTGGAAGAAAAGGGTTGTGGATGGTGGATAGATATAGGAGTAGATGCACTTACGGCACAGCTTGAAAATGCATTGGATCATTCGCCAGTGGAATTGGAAAGAATGGGAATTGTCGGGAAACGTTGGATGGCGGCGGAGTTTTCGTGGGATGAGATAGCGAAGAAAATGATTGAATCGTACAAGTGGCTGTGCATGGGAGGGATAAAACCTGACTTCGTACAATTAGTATAGTTGTTGCAGATAACGATTCATTATGGTGAAATATTAAGTATGGGATTTGTGAGGAGGGCAATGATGCTCAATCCTGTACAAACAAATTAGTGTTCGATAATTGCGGCATTGATTTCCCTTGAAACATGAGTATTGATGAGAAGTCAGAAATTGGAAACAAAACGTGGGTATATAGACCTGATGGGATAGAGATTTGGAAATAAAGCATGCCTGGATGAAGAAGGCAGGCGTTTTATAGGCTCACATTATGCAGCATCTTCACTTTAGATTTGTTTATAAGGCCCTTAAGAGTTTATGATAATGTATAGATTGCAGTAAGTACTATAATTCCCGCTGAGGTAAATTGGCTATAAATGGCAAATGTTGTCGCAGATACGATCAATAAAAACTACAACCTTGTGCAATCATTGTAGAAATCCAGCAAAGTTCATTTCAAAGAGAGAACTGTAGAATGGTTAATTATGAACCTGTCCAGACGAATCAAATGCCAAGACACGAGAAAATTGTCCAGCGACTGTGGGAATGGACAAGGCCATTACTGTTCAATTATACATTCTGGTATGCGCGCAAGTGGAGACTACGCATAGTACGCTATGTAGCAAGAATCGGTGGGGAAAGGAGTAAAATGTTATCGGATAGCATCTCGCTTGCTAGAAAATGCCGCATTGATTATCCATGGCGTTTGAAAATGGGAGAAAAGTCCAGCTTGGGGAATGGTGCATGGGTATATTGTCTTAATAATATTTCTATTGGAAGTAATTGCTGTATTGGTGAGGATGTTCGGCTTTTGACTGGTTCACACGATGTAACAAGCCCACATTTTGATCTTGTTACAAAACCAATCTTGATTCAAGACAATGTTTGGATAGCCACAGCAGCTATCATTCTCCCAGGTATTACAATAGGAGAAGGTGCTGTCATTGCGGCAGGATCGGTAGTTACAAAGGATGTAGCCCCTTGGACAGTTGTCGGTGGGAATCCTGCAAAGTTTATCAAGAAGCGAGTTTTGAAAGATGACTGATTTAGCGGTTATCATTTTAGCCAAGAACGAAAAGTTGCACATTGGGCGTTGCTTGGAGAAATTAGCGCCACTCGAGGCAAAGCAGATATTTGTTGTGGATTGTTTCTCTGATGACGGAACACAAGAGATTTCACGTCGTATGGGTGCAATTATAGTCGAACATAAATGGCCAGGACTTTATGCCAAACAGTTCAATTGGGCATTGGATAATCTGCCGATTGAGGCAAGTTGGATACTGAGACTTGATGCAGACGAATATCTTTTCCCTGATACGATAAAGGAAGTCAAGAATTTGTTATCGCAATATGTTGACGGAAAAGCCACGGAAAGTGACTTGCCTTCAGATGTGACTTCCCTTTCTCTTTGCCGTGCACGTGCTTTCTGTGGTCGCAGAATTCATTTTGGCGATACCGCGCATATTCCCATGGTTCGTTTCTTCAAATACAGAATTGGTCGTTGTGAAGATCGTGCAATGGATGAACATATTATCACAAGCGAAGGACGCGACTATCGGTTGAAGGGCGAGTTTGTGGATGATAATCTTAATTCTATGGATTGGTGGCGGGAGAAGCATCGTGGTTATGCAAGACGCGAGGCGGCGGATGCATTAGCATTTGAGCGCGGAGAAATTCATTTCAAGGAGATGAAAGAAAAGTATTATCGTATGCCGCGCTATTTAAGGGCGTTTGCTTATTTTTTTATCCGTTATTTCTTACGTGGGGGCTTTCTTGATGGCTATGCAGGTTGGATGTGGCACTTCTGGCAAGGTTTATGGTATAGATGTCTGGTCGATCGCGAGATTGGACGGTTGAAAAAGGAGACATTTACATGTCGTCGAGACATGCATTCAGATTGAGGGCAATGGTGGAAGCTCTCAAGGATGAAAAATTCAGATAGAAATAAATAACGATTAGAAAAATGGAAAATGTCCCGCCGGTGATATATCGGCGGGACATTTTGCTTTATAGATTTCCAAGGCAATGTTAGTAAAAACGCGGATAGGAATAGACTTCGCCGCATTCGAAATAACGGACGGCGAGGCCGGGCTGGATTTCGGGAAGTTTCTGCGCGAGAAGCTTCATGCCGTCGCGTTCGGAACCAATATGGCCCATGATGATCAACGCCTTGCAGAATCCAAGCTGCGCGGCGTCGCGGGCATATTCGCCAAGCATCCATTCGCAGGCTTCGCCTGTGAGAACGATGTCGATATCGTCACTACGGAGCTCTTCGAAAACGCCGCCTGGCGTGCCGAAACAGAGCGAAATGCGCGAACAGAGCTGATCCATCGTGCCGCAGATTTTCGGTTGCGCGATGTTGAGTCGCTCCTGCATGATGCGGCCAAGCTGTCGTGGCGTGATCGGTTCATCCAATTCAATCGTGTTGACGGCCCAATGGGCGTTCGCAAAATTATGATACGGAAGGCCTAACGCTTTGAGTTCGCCTTCGCAGATCATGTCGAACGGCTTGCGGTGCGGATGGTCGTGGAAACGATAGAGGACAAGGCCTGCTTCTTTCAGAAGTTGTTCTTTGGCCTGCGTGATGGGATCGTTCTCCAGCCTGACATCCATGTGGCTATAGAACGACGGCTCATGGACGATGAGCATATCCGCCCGCCAGCGGGCGGCTTGTCGAATGACATCCGGCGTGGCGAACATGGAGATGGCGATGCGGGCGACTGGCTTGTCCGGATCGCCGCATTTGACGGTGTCACAAGTTTTGGAATAGTCTCCTGTCGTGTCGGACCAGGCTTCAAGCTTCTTGATGAGTTCTGCTGCGGTAATCATGTTTTATATGTTTTCTGCTTTTCTGTTTTTTAGAAGCCTCGATGTCAAGAGGTTGCCATCACCTTCAACGGTGAGACGCCGTCGTTACCTCCATTATGGCAGTACGTTGCCGTCGCGATCAATCATGGAGACGGGGACGAGGAAGACGTTGTTGCCATCCTTATCGACTTCGCTGGCCTCGATCTTTTCACCCTTCACGATCTTGTAGGCGATTTCCGTGCCCATGGCGCCGATGCGATGGGAGTCCTGCGCGACGGTTCCACCGAGCTTCTTCTCCTTGATGGCGGCCTTGGCGTCATCATTGCCGTCGAAGCCGTAGATGAGAAGCTTGCCTGTAAGGCCCGCTTCGTCAACGGCGGCGATGGCGCCCATGGCCATTTCGTCGTTTTCGCAGAAGACGGCGGCCAAGTCGTTTTTATATTTATTGATATAGACGCGCATGATTTTGTACGCCTCATTCTTGTTGGAATTGCCGTGCTGTTCTTCCACGACCGTGTATCCGGCGGGGACGACGGCGGATTTGAAGCCTTCGCCGCGCGTGATGGCGTAAGTGGCTGATGTTTCGCATTTAATGATGGCGACCTTCTTGCTCGTGATGTCCGGATAGAGGCCTTGCTTCATGACGTCGAGGAAGTACTGGCCTGCTTTCGCGCCGCCACCGTACATGTCGGAGCGGAGGAAGGCGTTGATTTTCGCGCCGCCCGTGCCGATATCAAGAACGACGACGGGAATATTCGCCTTGGCGGCTTTCGCCGTAATGGCGCTCATAGATTCGGGGCTGCAGGGGGAGACGAGCAGAGCGTCGATGCCCTGTGCGATGAGAGCGGAGACGCCAGTGACCATTTCCGTGGCGTCGCCTTTCTGGTCATGCGTCGGAAGCAGTTTGACGCCAAGGGCTTCGCACTGTTCGCGAACGGCTGCATCCATCGGGATGAAGAACGGGTTGGACATGTCATAGACGGACCAGCCGAAGACGAGTTTGCCGTCGTCGGCCGATTTCGCGCCGCGGCTGTGGATGCCGAGGCCGACTGCCGCGATGACGAGAATGGCGACGATGGCGGCGGTTGCGATTTGCAACCGCTTGGCGTTCGCGGGCTTGCGGGCTGCGAAGAGGCGGATCGTGTAGAGGGAGAACGCGAAGACGAGGATGCATCCACGGAAGATGCCATAGACGTTGTTACCGACACCGTAGGCATTTAGCGCGGTGGAAATCGTGGCGAGGAAGATGGCCGCGACGACTGTGTTGAAGATGCTTCCTGCACCGCCCGCGAGAGCCGTGCCGCCGAGCACAACAGCGGAGATAACGGTGAATTCCGTGCCCGTCGGAACGCCGTAGTTGGAGGAACCGAGATTGGCCGTCATCATGATGGCGGCGATGGCGGTGAAGAGACCGTTCCAGACATAGACGGCGGTAAGCGTGTTGGGGATGCTGACGCCCGCGAGACGCGCGGCGTCACGCGAGTTGCCGATGGCCAACGTGTTGCGTCCCAAACGTGTGCGACGCAAAACAACAGTGCCGATGATGGCCAGAATGACCATGATGTAGAAGAAGAGCGGCAGGCCGAAGATTTCGGCCGTCGCAAAGCCGTGGTGACCTTCCGTTCCAGACGAGAAGACAAGATACTTTTCGCCGATGGACTGGATGGTGACAGGCGAGTCGCTGACAAGCTGTGCAAGGCCGCGGAAGACGTTCATCGTGGCAAGCGTCGCGATGAATGGCGGGATGCGCAACCGCGCAATCATCAGGCCGTTGGCGAGTCCCATGAGACAGCCGAGGATTAAAATGATGATACAGGATGCAAGAATCCCGCAGGCGGGGCAGTTGGGCATGATGTTGCCAACGATTTTTGTGAAAATGACGGACGACAGCGCGATCTGGGAGGCGATGGACAAATCCATGCCGCCTGAGATGATGGCGAACGTCATGCCGATGCCGCAGACGGCGAACATGGCGCCTTCTTTCAGGATATCGGAATAGACGGACAGGTTGCCGAATGCGGGATTGCTGACCATCAGAATCAGCCAGAAGAACACGAGCGCGGGCAGGATCAGATGGTCTTTCAAGTATGTGGAGGCGTTGTTTTTCATAAGGTTATCCTGTTTCATTTTCCGCCCTCCTTACGCTGCGCGTATGATGTGAGGCTGCTAAACGAAAGCGCCAATACCAAAACGAGTCCCGTCACGATGACGCGGACGGCTTCGGAGACGCTCAGGAAGCTCAAACATTGATTGACGAAGACGACGAGCAGGGCGCCTACGAGTGTTCCCGTAAGCCGTCCTTTTCCGCCGGAAAGTGCGGAGCCGCCGAGCACGACGGCTGTGATACAGTCCAAATCAAAGCCATTGCCGGCCTTCGGAGAGGAGGAACCCATGGTCGCGACGTTGAGGATGGCGGCCAATGCGGCCGTCAAAGCCGTCATGACATACACGGCGATGAGTGTGCGATCGACTTTGATGCCCGTGGCGCGGGCGGCCGTTTCGTTGGAACCGATGGCGCGGATTTTCACGCCGAAGGCGGATTTGTGATAGACGAACAGCAAGATGGCATACACGAGAATGACGACGTAGATTTTGTTCGGAACGCCGAGCGTGAAGCCGTGGCCGAGAACCTTCAGGCAGGCATACTGTTCGGCGGCGAGCGTCGTACCGTTGTTGCCTGTATAGACCTGCGTGATGCCGTGGAAACAGAGGCAGGTGGCGAGCGTCGTGATGAACGGCGGAATCTTCAGCTTCGTGATGAGAACGCCGTTGAGGATGCCGCAACAGGCGGCGATGATGGCCATGACGATGATGGCGGCTCCCGTCGATAACCCATTGTCCATGATGAGTTTGGCGAGGAGGCTGCAGCAAAGCGCCATGATGCCCGGAACGGAGAGATCCATGCCGGCGGAACAGATGGCGAACGTCATGCCCGCGGCACCGACGGCCACCCATGAGGCGCTCAACAGCACGCTGAACAATTGGTCCGGATGCACCATTTTCGGATTGATGCAGGCGAACACAATGGCGGCGATGATGAAGATGATGAAAATGCCGTATTTTTCGGCGACGGCCCAGATATTGGTTGATGATTTATTCATGGTCGCTGCCTCCCATGCCGAACGTTTTGTTGCCTGTGGCGCATTGCATAATCAACTCCTGGTCGAAGTCCTTCTGCTGGAGGAGCCCCGTCTGGCGGCCTTGGAAGATGACCGCTATGCGGTGGCAGTTGGCGATGAGCTCGGCGAGTTCGGAGGAGACCATGAGAATGGCCATCCCGTTCTGCGCCAGCTCTTTGAGCAAATCGTAGATTTCCGATTTCGCACCGACGTCGATACCGCGCGTCGGTTCGAGCAGAATCAGCACATGGCAGTCTGTCGCGAGTGCGCGGGAGAGGACGAATTTCTGCTGGTTGCCTCCCGACAGGCCGGAGATCGGCTGGGCTGGCGTGGCGTATTTCATGTTCATGGATTTCGTGTATTTGTCCAGCAGGGCCTGCTCTTTTTCCGCGCTGATGATGCCGAGGCTCGACAGCGTCTTCAGGATGCTGGCCGTAAGATTTTCACGGACGCTCATGGAGGCGAAGATGCCTGCGTTCTTGCGGTCTTCCGTGACGTAGCCGATGCCGTGGCCGATGGCGGCGGAAGGCGACGCGATGTCGTTGACGCCGTTGGCGATATCCAATACGGTCTCGCCGTCAAGCGTGGCCTTGCCCGCGTCCGGCTGGATGAGACCGTAGAGCGCTTTGGCTATTTCTTCCTTGCCGCAGCCCATAAGTCCTGCAAAGCCAAGGATTTCGCCTTTCTTCAACGAGAAAGAGATGTCTTGGAAAAGGCCGTTTTTCGTGAGATTGGAAACATCAAGAACGATGTCTTTAACGGATGACGTGTCCGCCTTGCGCGACTGGTCGATCGTGCGTCCGACCATCAAGGCGACAAGACCGTCCTGCGTGATGTCCTTCGTGGCGACGGTCTGGATAAAATGGCCGTCACGCAAGACGCTGATGCGATCCGACAAATCGAATATCTCCTTGAGGCGGTGGGAGATATAGATGACGGTCTTGCCCTGCGACTTCAGATTGCGAACGATGTCGTAGAGTGTATCGACCTCCTGGATGTTGAGTGCGGCGGTCGGTTCGTCCAGAATGATCGTGTCGCCGTCCATGGAGAGGGCATTGGCGATTTCGACCATCTGCTGCTGGGAGACAGTGAGTTCGGAGGCGGGCGTCGTGGCTTGGATGGCGACGTGCATTTTGTCCAGCAGTTCCTGCGCCTTTGCGTTCATCGTCGCCTTATCGACGAGGCCGCATTTTCCGGGCAGTTGGTGGAGGAAAATGTTTTCGGCGACGGTCAGATCCGGCATGAGATTGAGCTCCTGATAGACGATGTTGATGCCGAGCTTCTGCGCGTCCGCGACGCTGTTGATTTCTTGTTTTACGCCATTTACGGTGATTTCACCGTCGTCCGCGGGATAGAGTCCGCCGAGAATTTTCATGACGGTTGATTTGCCGGCGCCGTTTTCGCCGATGACCGCATGGATTTCGCCCGGACTGAAGGAGAGGGAGACGTCTTCGAGAGCCTTGACCCCTCCGAATGTCTTGGTGATGTGTTGCAATGTGATGTCAGCCATGTTGCATCCTTTTGGAAAAGAATTATCGACCGATTTGAAAAACCATTCAATTTACCTCTTATAATAAAAAAGGCAAATGATAAACCGACCGATGGGGCTTGTGGTATGGAACGACTTTTTTCCAGTAAAATTTTTGTTTAAAGACAGAATGGCTTATATTATTTGCCATCAAGATGAAAAGGATGCATCCCATGCCACAGGAAAATAAAAAACTGATCCATGATTTCACGACAGGGCCGCTTCTGCGACATCTGGTATTGTTCGCGCTGCCGTTCATGGCGTCGAACGCGCTGCAGATCCTGTATTCGATCGTCGATATGATGGTCGTGGGGCATTATGTCGGGAAGAACGGACTGGCGGCGGTGGCGGTGTCCAGCCAGACATTCAATCTGATGATCATGCTGTGCGCGGGCACGAGCCAGGGGGGGCAGATCATGCTGTCGCAGATGATCGGCAACGGGCAGCGCCAACGGTTAGGCGTGGCCATCGGAACGCTGTTCACGCTGTTGCTTGGCGCGGGAGTCGTGGTGACTGTCTTCAGTGTGGTGTTCGCGCGGCAGATTCTGCATCTTCTGAACACGCCGGCGGACATATTCGACGATGCGTTGTCCTACACGCTTGTCTGCTGTTCGGGCGTCGTGTTCGCGTACGGCTACAACATCGTGTCCGCCATCATGCGTGGTCTGGGCGATTCACGGCATCCGTTCATCTTCATTCTCATTGCCTCCGTCATCAACGTCGTTCTCGACCTGCTGTTCGTCGCATGCTTCCATTGGGGTGTCTTCGGGGCGGGATTGGCGACGATTCTCGGCCAGGCGTTTTCATTTTTATATGCCGTGTGGTTCCTTTATAAACATCGTGAGGAGACGGGTTTCGACTTCATGCCGCGCAGTTTCCGCATTGACAAGCAGTGCCTGAAGGGATTGCTGAAGCTCGGACTGCCGTTGGCGTGCCGTTTCAGCATCGTGAATTTTTCCATGTTGTTCGTTATCGCAATGGTCGCGTCGACGGGATCTGCGGCGCTTGGGACGTTTGGTGCAGGCACGAAACTGGACGATGTCGCGAACAAGATGTCGCTTGGCGTGATGATGGCGCTGACGGGAATTGTGGCGCAGAACTATGGCGCGCGGAATTTTGCGCGGATTCGCAAGGCCGTTGGCTACACGTTGTTGCTAAGTAGCGGCTTCTACGCCGTGTTCGCCGCCTTGATGTGGTTTTTTCCCGAGC
Organism: Victivallales bacterium; assembly: GCA_017554445.1. GTDB lineage: Bacteria > Verrucomicrobiota > Lentisphaeria > Oligosphaerales > Oligosphaeraceae > UBA1407. The sequence continues at coordinate 13,360 of JAFZIJ010000208.1, read as the reverse complement.
AATTGTTCAGCATATTCACAAGCGACCGCGACATTCTGGATTTGAGCCACACCTTTTCCCACGCCATTATGTGGACGTTTCCCGGTCTTCTCCTGCTGAAAGGTTCGAACGGCTTCATCCATGGTATCGGCCATTCATGGTTGGGGATGGTTCTGGGCATCTTCGACGGTTTTGTCCTCCGGATTGGCTGCAGCTGGTATTTTGGCACGGTGCTTGGCTGGGGCTTCTACGGGTATGTGCTTGGCTACGGAATCGCGCCGTGGGGCTCCGCATTTCCTGGTATATTGTATTTTCTGTTCGCACCATGGGAGAAACGGAAGTTGGCGTTTGAATAAAATGTGACGCATGTGTCTCGCCTGCACCTTCCAACGGCGGGATGCCGATGATATCTCCTTCTGTGCCAATAAAACGCGATTCCGAATCGTTTTAACGCATATTATTGAAATGGGGCATGGGATCATGCATTAATTGACTTAATTTTGGGGGCCATGGCGAACGGACAATGATTGTCCTGCTCTCGATGGGTTGTTGAAAAATAATAATGTAAGGAAAGAATAATGGAGACCAGCGACATTCCTACCGTGACACTTTCCGAGGCGAAGACCTTGATATCCTGTCTGGCTCACAAGCAGAGCATCTTGTTGCTGTCGGCGCCGGGTGTTGGTAAGTCCGATATCGTCCGCCAAGCGGCCGACGAGGCGAAACTGGAGTGCAGGTCGCTTTTGGGGACGCAGATAGCGCCGGAGGACGTCAGCGGCATCCCGCGTATTGTCGGCGAACGTTCCGTGTTCTGCCCTCCGAGGATTCTCCTTCCAGAAAAACCGAAGGCGTTTTGCCTGTTTCTTGATGAATTGCCTGCATGTTCACCGGACATCCAGAAGGCGTTTTATTCGTTGTTGCTGGAGAGACGTCTGGGAGAGCATAAGTTGCCAAAGGGGACATGGGTTGTGGCGGCGGGCAATCGTGCGGAAGACCGTTCACTAGTCAGGACCATGTCAGCCGCCCTTGTGAACCGTGTTTTGATTCTACAAGTGAAGGTTGATGTCCACGAATGGGTCGCGTGGGCGTATAATGCCAAAATCCGAAATGATGTCATTTCGTATATTCTGTTCAATCCGATGGCGTTGCAGCGGGAAATCCCCGCACTACCGATTCCTTTTTCGACGCCACGCGCATGGGCGTCTTTGGCGCAATCGCTGGATTTGGTCGAAGCGCAAGGCAAGCTGACTCCGAAACTGGTCGAGACGATGGCGTACGGTTGTGTTTCCGCCGAGGATGCGGCGATGTACGCCGCTTTTATGAAATTCAACACGGACAAGTATGTCATTATGAAAGTCATGAATGATGCCAGCAAGCTTCCGTCGCGGAGCAAGACTCATGCGGTGGAGCGGAGTGGCATTCTTCAGAGCATTCACAATCTGGTGGCGAATGAACTTCTGGATCAGAAGTTCATGGAAATCGACGGCGTGAAGATACGGGCATGGTTCACGCCTGAAAAAGTCTGCAACTTCTTGAAGAACTTGAATTCTGAAGAACGTGTCATGATGCTACTGGGATGTGTCAAAAAGTGGGGGAATCTCGGAGCGGACGAGGTCATTATTGATGAGTACAACAGGTTGATCGGTACGTTGCTATGACGAAGAAGGAATTCGAACAGAAGCTGGCCGCAGCCGTTATGCTGGTCAAGGCTATGTTTCCTTTTCAATCCGATTTGCTCGTCCATGCCAGAATCAGCATGGACGACAGGGTACGCACGGCATGTGTGTTTCCGTCCGGCAGGATTTTGCTGTCGCCTGCGTTCATTGAGGATATGACGACAGCGGAACTTGCGTTCATCATTGAGCATGAGATGATGCATATTTACTATAAGACGAATGAACGTTCCAGACTGTTTCCCGATCACGTGATGGGCAATATCGCCCATGACCTGGTCATCAACGGGGAGTTGGTCGAGGCGTTCAATTTCGCATGTCCACCCAAGGGGGGTCTTCATTGGCCGGATTTCGAGGAATCGGTTCGATTTTTAAACGAAAAGGGGATTCTCATTGAAGGATATAAGCCGATAAGAGAATATTCTTTTGAGGAGATGATTGCCTTGCTGACCTCATTCAAGAACAATGTCCATTTGCTTCCTGCGGAAATATTGGACGCATTATACAATGCGACCAGTTTTTCTGATGACTTGGTGGAAGAAGCAAAACAGTCGTCTATAAACAATGATGTCTGGGGCGTGCTTGAGCAATTGACGTTGAATAAAACAGAGGCCGAAACGGATACTGATGAAGAGAAGTCGAAGAATCCATCCAAGCCGTCCGATGAAGCGCCTTCCGATCCTGCGGCCAACGCGGAAAAAGCTCACCAAAAATGGCTTGGCGCATTGTTCAGCGAAGACGCCATGAGTTCCCAAGATGAGTTAGAATTGTTTCCTGATGAATCGCCATTGACCATTGCCATGGAGGAACAGGAGACAAAGGATTTGGTACGCACGATGTCCGCGCGGAAGGAGGCCATTGAAATAAACACGGAAATGATGAGGCGGTTGCGGAAAGGCGGTGCCAAGGTGGTTTTGGGAAATGGGGCTGATGCGGTTAGGCTTTGGGATGTCAAAATAATGCGTGGCAAATACAGCAATTCGTGGGAGATGGCGCTGCAGGCGTGGATTGACGAATCGGCTCCGTCAACACGTTCGTGGGCGCGGGCCTCGCGGCGTGGGGCGGATCGTACGGATGTTGTGCTGCCGGGGAGGGAACGTGTCATTGAATGGATGCTGAATATCGTGCTGGATGTCAGTGGTTCCATGTGGAATGTGCTACCAGTCATACTGGGGCATATCCAAGCGTTTGGCATTTCTGCCGGTGTGAGGTATGTGCGTCTCGTCGAGTCCGTGGATAACTGCCGAATCGATAATATCATGGAAATATCTGAGCTGGATAAGTACAAAATGCCGTTAGCCGGCGGTAGCGACATGTGTCCCAGCATGCTTAAATTGGCGGAGGACGAGTCCGTCGAGTCCGTGTTGGTCTTGACGGACGGATATATTGTTTATCCGTCCGCAGAGGATATACCGTACAATGTGGTCTGGGGATTGACGGAGAAGGCTCCTGAAGATTTTGATGCCGACTATGGGATTAAGGTAGCGGTTCGTGTTGATTCCGAAAATTGAGCATCGCCATGCGCCAGCCGTCTAGGAAGGTGAAACATGTCATATATAGATGAAATCTGTAGTTACCTTAGAGAAAGGGGATATGTCAGCAAGGAGGAAGTCAAAGAGCTGATAAAGAGCTTGAGAGGACCCTCGGAGCTTTGGGATGGGGACGAGGAGGAATGGCTGGAACAGGATAATGATTTGCGTTCTTTCCCCGGGGAGTTTCACAAGGGGGGGCGCCAATCTGGTTCAGGAAGGAAAGGAGGGCGGTTCGGAGGCCATCGCACCAGTGGGGGTAACAACGTGATGGTAACTGCGCCCGAACTGAATGAGATACTTCCAACGCTGGATTGGGGGCAGAAACTGACACATTTTCTGGCTTTTCTGCAATGGCTCGACGGGACTGGCAAGGGAGAGTTCAACTGGTCATGGGAGACGTTTGTCAAAGAGACGGACAAGTATTATGAAATGAGCCGGGATGGATTGACGGAGATGCTGAAGTGCAGGACAGCCAAAAGGACTGGCCGAAATCAGTTCGGTTTACTGTTATTGTATTGTAATCAATGGTTGGTGTCGCCGACTGCCTTGGATGGATATGTGGGGGCAGTTGTGGGGGCTTTTAATTCGGAGATGGGGGATTTCCGTGTGACGGAATGGATTATCAATAAGCATTCGTGGATATATCGACAGCCGAACATTCGGACCATGAGACGTGCGGTCATTGTTTATAATCGCCTGCGTCACGTACTGGCTAGTTGCTTGGAAAATATAAATGTCGATTCCTATATGGTCGTCAATTTGGCGACGTGGAAAGTCAGCTACAGCGCCTATCCGCCGAATTTGGATGATGATAAATGCCGCACAACGGAGCTGTGGTTGAAAAAAATCCCCAAGGGAGACTTTATCATGGGATCGCCTGAAAGCGAGAAATGGCGTGATGATGACGAGATTAGCCACATGGTCAAGTTGACGCAGGATTTCTACATCGGAGTGTTCCAATGCACACAAAAACAGTGGGAGGTGGTCATGCGGGGGCTAAATGGCAAGAACAGATATCCATCCGAGTTTGAAGGTGATTGTCGCCCTGTGGAAGAAGTATCCTATGATATGATCCGTGGCAGTCGGGAAAATGCTAACTGGCCGGCAAACGGCCACGTTGTGGACAGTTCATCCTTTATGGGCAGACTTCAGGAGAAAACGGGACTGGTGTTTGATTTACCGACGGAGGCCCAGTGGGAGTATGCCTGCCGCGCAGGCGTGACAACCGCCTTGAATTCAGGGAAGAATCTGAAATCAATGGAATCGGACAAAAACATGGATGAAGTGGGTCGCTATTACATTAATAAAAACGATGAAAAAGGTGGATTCTCGAATCATACGAAGGTCGGCTGTTATAGACCGAATGATTGGGGCCTGTACGATATGCATGGAAATGTATGGGAATGGTGTTTGGACTGGTATGGCGACTATGAAACTTCCGCTACGACGGATCCGATCGGGCCTTACACGGGGGAGCGACGCGTATTACGCGGTGGCAGCTGGTACAATGAAGCGTATATTTGCCGTTCGGCGAATCGGGGGAAATACGAACAGTGGAATACTGATTATGATACAGGTTTCCGCGTTGTCTGTCTATCCACAGGCCGATGAGTCTTATTATTACACGGGCCATCCTGAAAACTTGACCTTAGGAAGAGGACGTGCTATGTTTTGCCAAAAATTGTTTGAATAGACCATGAAATAGGTGTAAAAATGAACAGAATCATCGTATTTGGCATGGCTTGCATGGCTGGAATGGTGTTTGGAGCCACAATGATAGAGGAAAGTGCGCGGGAAATTCCTGTGGCGGGAAAGGCGGATGTGGTCGTCGTTGGCGGAACAACGGCGGGTGTGGCGGCGGTATTGGCGGCGAAGGAGGCGGGTGCCTCCGTCTGGCTGCTGGCGGAACGGCCGTATCTTGGCGACGACATGGCGGGAACGTTGCAACTTGTTCTTCCGGAGGAAGTTGAGCCGCAAGGGGCGCTGGCGGAAGCATTATGGACAGACCGTTCCGCATTACTCAAAATCATTTCCTATCAAACAGATGCGGAGACATTTACGCCACATAAGGACAATAATCCGCCTAGTGTGCTGACGGACGGGCTGGCGTCCGATCCCGTCAAGGAGTCCGTTCAGTACAACGACGAGAAAGTGAAAATCACGGCATCGCTTGACGGCAAGCAGTTCGTGGCGACGGCATCGGCTGTTACGTTCCTGCGGCAGAACGAGTTCGATGTGTCGGACGTGCATGTCTCCGTGAGCGAAGACGGCAAAACATGGTCGGAGCCGATTCCGCTGACGAGGCTGCCTGGCGAGACGACGGAAATCATCCGCTGGGAGGCGAAAATCGGTCGCGACGTGTCTGAAATTTCATTTGTCTTCCAACGGAAGGGCGGTTGCAAACGGATTTTGGTTGGCGAAATCGCCTGCGAAGGCAAGGCGGGCGTGCGGCGTGTGACGCCGACGCCGCTGAAGGTGAAGCAGACGTTCGACAGGGCGCTGTTGTCCGCCAAGGTGAAATATCTGACGGGCGCTTTCGTAACAGACGTTCTTTCAGACACAAACGGCGCTTTCACGGGCGTGATCATTGCGGATCGTGGCGGCCGTCAGGCAATTATCGCCAAGACGCTTGTGGACGCGACGCCACGCGGCTTGGCGGCACGGCTTGCGGGAAGCGTCTATCCGCCGTTCAACGCTGGAAAGAGGATATTTACGCGGTTCGTCATTTCCGGCGAACGGCCGTCGGCGGAAGGCATGGACGTGACGGAACTGCCGGGCAGTTACCAGACGGCCGTCCAATGGCGGAAGGTCGATGGAAAGGAGCAGATCATCGACGGCAAAATGTGGCGTTGTACATTCCAATATGATTTGCAGGATGATTCCTACGCGTCATACGCCGCCGTGGAGCAACATGCGCGGAATCTGACGTTCACGAAGCAACAGCTGGATGCGGGCGAGACACTTGTGTTTGAACGTGAACAGCCGTTGAAGGAAGCGCCGCATGTGTTTGCATGCTTCCGCCATCAGCCGTGGAAGGCGTTTGCCGCCGGCGGCGAAGCGGGTAGTCGCGCGGCGGCGGACGCGAAAATTCGTGGAGCCGTTGCGCAGTCGGTAGGTGTACGTTGCATCGTGACGGAAGCACCGTTCCATGCGGAAGTCTGCGAACAGTTGACAGGGCTGACGGCGTATGAACATGCGTCGTTGTCGGTGCAGTCGCCGTATGAACATGCGTCGTTGTCGGTGCAGTCGCCGAAACATGAACTGCCAATTTTAGGTGAATACGATGTCGTCGTGGCGGGCGGCGGCACAGGCGGGGCACCGGCGGCGATCGGCGCGGCCCGAGGCGGCGCTAAGACATTGGTAATTGAATATTTACATGGGCTTGGCGGCATCGGCACGTTGGGCATGATCGGTAAATATTGGTATGGTAAGAAGATCGGTTTCACAGCGGAGCATGACAAAGGCGTGGCGGAGCAGGGGGTGGCCGTCCATGTCGTCGGCAAACGCGAATGGTGGCGGAAAGAGTTGCTGAAAGCAGGCGGTGAAATCTGGTTTGGGACGATGGCCTGTGGCGCATTGCGGGAAGGGAACCGCGTGACAGGCGTGGTCGTCGCCACGCCGTATGGTCGCGGTGTCGTTTTGGCGAAAAACGTCATCGACGGGACAGGCAATGCGGATCTGGCGGCTGTCGCGGGAGCGGAGACGGAATTTCTTGGGGCTGGAGAGATTGCATTGCAGGGTGCGGGACTGTCGGTCCGTCCGCTTGGCAAGAGTTATGTCAATTCCGATTGGGGATATGTTAACGACTGCGATCCAGTCGACAGATGGTTGTTCGGCGTGCGCGGGCGGCTTGGCGCGGGAAAGGCGTGGGATGTTTCGCAGATCATCGAAACGCGTGAACGCCGCCGTGTGAAAGGCGCCATCACCGTATCGCCGCTGGATGTCGTGATGGAGCGCACGTTCCCCGACACGATCGCGCAGGGCGCAAGCGATTTTGACAGCCATGGACCGTCCGTTGCGGACATCTGCTATGTCAGTGAAGCAACAAACAAGAAGATCTTCCAAGTCAACATCCCGTATCGCGCGATTCTGCCGGAAAAATTGGACGGCTTGGCGGTTATCGGCATTGCCGCCAGTGCGCATCGGGATGCATTGCCGATCATGCGCATGCAGTCGGACGTGCAGAACACTGGCTATGCGGCGGGACGCGCGGCGGCGATGTCCGCCAAGAGTGGCAAGTTGTTGCGCGACATTGATGTAAAGGAATTGCAACGCCATCTTGCAGCGATTGGCAGCATTCCGCAGGAGGCGTTGCAATGGGATGACGGATTTACAGTCGATGCCGAACGGTGGAATCTGGCCGTGCGGAACGCAGGCGACGGTTACAAAGACGTGCCGTTGTTGCTTACAGACGTGGATCGTGCACTTCCTCCACTGCGGGCCGCCTATAAGGCGGAGGCGAATCCGACACGCAAGCTCTGTTATGCGCATATCCTTGGCATCATGGGAGATGCGACTGGCGCAGAGACGTTGGCGCGGCAGATTGACGGACGTGACGAACCTGTCAAAATCAATGTCTTGGGACAGACGGCGTATGGCCGCCGCATGGGCGAACGCGATGCGTTGATCGTCGGCCTTGGCCGTACAAAGAGCTCTCTGGCGGTGGAGCCGTTGCTGCATGAACTGGAAACAATTAACGGAACAAGTTCGCCGTCCCATGTGCGGGCGGTGACGTTGGCCTGTGAAGCCATTGGTGACTCACGGCTGGCTCCCGCGTTGGCGAAGGCGTTGACATCGCCGAAAATGGGCGGACATGTCCGCAAAGGAGACCAGGCGATTGTTCCGATGGGTGGTTTCGGCGGCAATCCGGAGTTCGCCCGCTGTCTTCGCGAGCTCAATGTCGCGCGGGCCTTGGTCGCCTGCGGCGACTACGAAGGACTTGGGCGGAAGACATTTGAAGACTATGCGGAGGATGGCCGTGGTGTGCTTGCCCTCCATGCGCGGGCCGTGTTGGAAAAGTACTTCGGCGAGGGCATTCACTGACCACGCTTATTTTTCCCTCTTTTCCAGTTTTCGCAGAAGTTCCTTGCCTTCCTCCGTTGTATTCTCTGGTTTCCTAAGATACTTCAAGGCGAGTTCGAACTGCTTGTTGTTGGCAAGTAATCCGGCACAACGGTAAATGGCCTCCGGATGTCCAAGATGGGCCGCATGTGCGTACCACATTCTGGCAGCCGGAAGATTAGCCTCTCCATTGCGGCATTCTTCACAGAGAACTCCGCATAAGAAATAATTGTCAGCGGTAGGCTCAAGTTTTACCAGTTTTTCGCAATATTCCAATGCCTTCACATCATCGAATGCGGGAAGGCCGAACCCTGATATATAGATGTAAACAAGTTGTTTTAAAGCCTTGGCGTTGTTTTGCGATGCGGCGCTTTCCAGATAGTGGAACATCTGCTTGTTTTCCTCTTCCGTCCTGTTCTCCTTTTCCTTTAGAATCATCCCGACAAGGAATTGGGCTTGATCATAGCCTTGCGGATGCCTTGGCGGCAAGGGTTCGCATGCGCGAGTCAGAAACTGAAGCCCTTTGGCTTCATCCTTTGGGACGTCATTCCCAAAGTAATAAAGGTGCCCCAACCTGTATAGGGCTTCTCTGTCATCCGTCGACTCGACAACATGAAGGAGCAGCTTCTCTCCGCCGGTGACATCTTTGGGAATTCCTTTGCCTTCAAGTTTCAAACAAGCCAAACGGAATTGGGCGCTGGGCTCATTCAGTTTGGCGGCTTGCATGAAAAAGTCCGCTGCGGTTTTATAGTCGCCTGCATTGTATTTCAATACGCCGAGAAGAAAGATGGAGAAAGCGTCTTTCTCTTTCGCCAATTGCTGAAAGATTTTTTCCGCTTCTTCTATTTTATTTTCATTTGCCAGTTCTATACCCTTTTGACGTTGAGTTTCAAAAGCATCTTCTGTAGATTGTTCTTTTTCATCATCTTGTGACGTTTCATGCTTTTGAGCGACCTTTTCCTCAGATTCTTGGGGCTTGTCGTCTTTCTGGATTTTATCAATCAGTTCCTTCACCTCTTCCTTCTTGCCATGGCTAAGGTAGAAAAGGACGAGATTCTCCAATGCGGGGGCATAACCAAGTTTGACTGCCATTTTGAAAAGTATTTCGACTTCTTCTTCATCGTACGATCCAAAGGCAGTCAGTCTGTTTTCCATGATGACGGCCATGTTGTTATAGGCTTCCGGGACTTCTTGTATGACTCCTCTCACAGTTCTGGCAATTTCAGGAGAAGGCAATGAATTAAAGCTGACGACAGGAATCATCTCATCATTCTCACGCAAGACGAATGTATATTTGCGGACACGCCATGCGGCGGTATTATCATATGTTTTCTCAAGATATGTGTTCGCTTCAATTTCCCATGCCATGACAGAGAGGAACGGTTCATTTTCTTCTGGTTTTTCTTTTTGAAATAGATCATCACATCGTTTGTAGCCAGCCTTCTTCAAGACATCTTCTGCATATAACTCATTATTACGATTGATGTCACGTACGCTTGGATTGAACGGGTGCAGTTTTTCCTCTGATGGATGATCGTCATATCCGTCCTCTTTCAGACGGTACAGTCCCATTTTGTCCTTTGCCATCTTCTTTTCTTGTTCTCGATCATGTGCATATACGTCGAAATCCCATCTGTCAAAGCATTTCAAGGTGTCCGGCAGTGTTGCATATGTATAGGCACATTCGCCATTGGGTGTTGTCTTGCCATGGGTTTTGGCCAATACGGCTTCACCATCCTCTCCATATTCATTCTTTTGGTAACCTAGATAGCTACAATAAATTTTGTTTATAAGAAACATTTCAGGAAGGCTGTCGCATAAAGACGAATTAGGAAGCAGAGTAGCCAACATGAAGGCCAACAGAATTGAAAGTTTTAAGTGTGTCATCTTTTTCTCCTCTTGATCAACTAAAAGAATGTATCTATAATTGTTTTGAATAAGACTATATTTATCTACCTTTTTCGATAAATAAAATTTTAATTAGAAATCAATCAAAATAGGCATAAAGTCAAAAAGAGCTCAAGGTACGTAATTTTAGCTCTATAAACTTGAAGTATGCATAATCATAGTGTTTTTTTCAGCAGACATTAAAGAATCATTGAAAAAATACCGAGACGAACAGATTCTGTGTCACACTGATATGTCACCCTCCCCATTAGTTTTTTATGACCAAATAATACTTAATTAACGATTGAAAATACAAAAAAATTGAAAAAGTGAGAAAAAACAGTCATGTAATCGTACTGCTATCTTCTTTTTCTTGTTTCTTGGGCGACGAAATCGCCACGGTAACCGTTTTCCAATATGTTCTTATTAGAAGTTTTCTGCCGAAGAAGAGGGAAAATACGATTCGGACGGCGCCTAAACGGCATGAGCCGAAAACATTAGAAGACTACGCGGAAAATGGTCGCGACGTTTTCGCCTGCCATGTCCGCGCCGTATTGGAGAAGTATTATGGATTTGGGCGACTACTTGCCTATGATTCCTTGATAGACAAAATACGCCTTGCCTCCTGCCAGTTCCTCTTTGGATACTTTTTGGAATTTGCCGTCAAGCCACTGCCAGAAATCAGTCACCTGATTCATCCATGTGGAGTTGTCCGCCACGCCGATGAGATTCCAACCATTGCCCAATTCTGTCGTCTCCCAAGTCGTTTGCGATTGGTCCCGTGTCAATTCAATGGTCTGCGCCGTCTTGGAGAAAATCCAATACCCCGCCCCGATTTTGAGCTTGTCTTTGTTTGAACAGAATACATAGCATTTTTGTGCGGAGTCCAATGTGATTGGCTTCAGGGCGATAAAACGTTCTGCATCGGCGGCGATTACGGGGCGTTCCAGTGTCACCAGATTCCAGCCTGGCTTCAGCACAATTGTCTGGCTGTTGATCGGCTTCACGGCGGCGGATGCCGCCACACACAGCAGAAGGCAAAGTATCAGAAGGTGTTTTTTCATCGTCATGTCTCCCATTACGCAAGCATTCCTCTGTTTCTGTCTTCAAAGATCTTTTCGGAGGTGAACTCGGCGAATGCACCGGCCGACAAAAGGTCGGTGAATTTTCCGCTGCCGTCGTCACCGAATTTCAGTGAGATTTTCTCCGATGCCACGCCGGTCACTTTCACGGAATTGTCGCCGTCGGTGTAGGTCAGCGTTGACGCATCCCATTTGCTTTCGTCACCATTGTCGAACCATAGCGTGACCTTTCCGTTGGCAAGCTGTTCCACATTGTCTTGCCCCCAGTCACCGCCGAAGGCGAAGATGTCGTTACCGCCGCCGCCATGCAGTGAATCATTGCCTGCGCTACCGACGATGATGTCGTTACCGCCCGCACCGACAAGGCGGTCATTGCCTGCATCGCCAAAGAGCCAGTTGTCGCCATTGTTCGCCCAGATGACATCGTCACCGAGGCCGCCGCGGACGGTCACGCCACCACCGACATAAGCAAATGCCTGGCTGGTCAGATCGACGATATCGTTACCCGCTCCCGCGCGGATTTCGTCGATTTGCGCAAGGCGTGACTGCTGTTCAAGGATATCGCCGGGGAGGGCGGAGTAGATGTCATCGACGAAGAGGGCATCGCCGTTTGCATCGTCGGTCATCAGAAGGACATTTGCGTCGTTCGAGCCTTCAATGATATCCGCGAGTTTGTTCTTGTCGCGGAGCGAAACCGACTCGTTTGTCCCCTGCCAACCGTCCATACTGCCGTTGTGGAATGCCTCGAAGCCGCCGTTCCATGTGCCGCGCTGCTTGGCGAAAAAGACATCGGTAATGGCATTGTCGTTGGAGACGATGTGCTTTGGATCGTTGTCTTTTTCATCCTTCACGGCCAGCGCCCCTTCCGCAGTCCATTCGCCGCCGTCCTGCGGGCGGACGCGCCACTGGTAGTCGCCTGATGGCATGGCGAAGGATTCAACGGCAGTGGAGTCCACGCTCACGCGGACAGCCGTCTGGAAGTCGTCTCTACTGTATTCGATAATGTAAAGGCCCTCATCGCCGTCCCATGCCTGTGCCGTGATCTCATACGGTTCTGAACTGTCAGTGACATCAAAGTAGATGGTGGCATCTTGATTGTATAAACTATATTCGAAACCGTTGCTGCGGATGGCATCGCCGTTGATCGTCAAGTCCCCCAAAACATTGCCGTTCGCTGTGGTCACCGTGATGGAGAAAGTCTCGAAAACAGGGCTGTCTGTGGGAATGCGGGTAATGCAGTAGTAGCCTGTTTCCGGATGTTCAGGGAGCAGTAGCGAGTAGGTGGTGTTTCCCGTAAAGACGGCGCCTTCGCTAATAAAGTAGCTGTCGTTGTTCACATTGCGTCCCTCGAGGTCGAAGACGAAATGCGCATTTGTCTCGATAGGCGCATGGCTGGAGGAGAGATAGACGCCGCCCTGGACCGTGATGGTGCCTGTCAGGATTGGATTGCCAGTTTGAGCGATCTCCATGCGTCCATTCGGGCCGATAAAGGCGTTGTCCAGCGTACCATCCCCTAGGATCAAATTGCCGCCGTTGACCACGATGTCTGTGACATGGCCGCCATCGTTCAGATTGAATGTGCCGTTGTTGAGGACGACATTGGTGACGATAGCGTTGTCAACAGTGACGGTGGCGTTGTTGGAGTCGCCGCCGTCGATGACGAGTCCGTCAACCACGGCACCATCGTCGCAGGTGAATCTGCCATTGTCCACGACCGTGACGTTCTGCGCCCACTTGCCCTCCAGCTTGAAGGTGCCTTGATAGTCGCCGCCAGTGCCGATGGTGATATTCTTGTGATCCCATTCATTTGGATTATGGACATTAAGCCATAGCCCGTCGGCATCCTTATGGAGCGTGCAGAATGTGCCGCCCAAGGCGTTTGGCATGTCGAGGTCGAGGAGAACGGAATTGCCAGTGGCGTGGTCGGTGACACTTATGCCGCTCGTGACATGGTCGGCTGTGTCCGCAATTTTGAATTCGCCGTAGGAGGCGGTGTCGATGACGATATCCAGAGCATTGCCGAGGAACTTGTCCATATTGGCCACCAAAGCCGTATCGTCATAGAGGGCCCCGTTCTTCAGAATGGATTCTTCGGTCTGCTTATACTGCTCGAAATGGATGGCATGTCCGTTGCCGTTGATGGTGC
>JAFZIJ010000018.1 GCA_017554445.1 Victivallales bacterium | reverse complement strand
GGCGAGGCCGAGCGTCCAGCCGTTGCTCTTCGGCTCGACGGTCGTTTCGAAAACGCGGTTGACGGACTGTGTGCGGCCGAGAGCGAACAAGGCTTCGTCCGTCATCGTGATCTGCGGCTTCTTGGCGTCGTTAAGAGCGTGTGCGACATTGCCTTCCGAATGGAGCATGTTGAACTGGATGCCTTCGGCGGTTTCGAGCTTGATGTCCGCAAAATGCTTGACGGTCACGTCGTCCATGCGCGTTTCTTCAGGTGTGTTGAGGAACATGCCGAATTTACCGCCGACGGGCAGCGGTTCGGTGACGCGGAAAAGTTCGTAATGATCGAGATAGCAAATGATTTCGTCACCGTGGGCGGCGACGCCGGGCAGATACCACTGGTTGGCGTAGAGCGGAACTTCCGCGCGGGCGAGAAGGCGTTTGACGCCGTTCTTCTGATGCCAGAGGCGGACTTCATGCTGTCCGTCCGACGGAACGTTCATGCGCATGGTGAAGGCGTAGAATTCGGCCTTGGCGGGATCGGGCTTCGGAGGTTCTTTGCCTTCTTCCGGTGGCGGGAGAACTTCGTCGCGATGATAGAAAACAACGCCGCCTTCGCCTTTTTCCAGCTGGATGGAGCAGGTGATAGAGTAGTTGTCGTAGAAGTCATAACCGGTGGTGATGACGTTGTCCACGTTGGCGCCGCCGCCTTTGAGTGAGTAGAAGTTCGGTGACTTGTCGGCGGTCAACGGGGCGCGTTTCGTGCTGGCCTGATCCGTTTCAGGACGGATAAGTGCCTGCTGCAGAGCGGTATGGAGACGCCATGTTCCTGTATTGATGTTCCACGGATACAGTTCGTTGGGAGCGCCTTCCTCAATCATGAAATTCGTTAGGAAGGAGACTTTCGGAACAGGCAGGAATTTGGCCGCGCCTTGCAGGCGGGCGGCCTGTTCATTCTGCACGCTGACGGTTCCGGGCATCGCGAAAATCGACGGCATGATGGCGCGGAGCGCGCCGTCCACGAAGAACGACCATTCGTTGTCGCGGATTTTGACCGTGTATTCGATATTGGCCTGCGGCGCGGCGGGCGCGGGATAGGTGCGGGTGATCTTCAGATCCGCCGTCTGGTTGTCCGCAAGTAGTTCGACTGCTTTGATTTCCGTGGGCGCGAGCGTGACTTTGACGTTGCGTTCGCTGGCCTTTCCGCGGATGATGATGTCGAAAGGCTCCTGGCCGGCGACGACTGCCGTGAAATTGCCTTCGTCCTTTCGGCAGTTGGCGGCCTGTTTCCAGCCTTCCGGCATGGGTACGGCCAGCAGCTGGACGGAGCAGACAAGCAGGAACGAGATGATTGAAAAGCGTCGTAGGAATTTGCAGTTCATTGTTTCATCCACCGTTATTGTTGATTGTTATGATGATTTACATGCAAAGGCCGCCGTTGATGGAGATCACCTGTCCGGTGATGTAGTCGGCGTCGTCCGAGCAGAGGAAAGCGATGAGAGCCGCGACTTCTTCAGGCTTGGCGAAGCGGCGGCAGGGGATTTCGCGGTAGAGTTCCGCGCGGCGTTTGTCTGTGATGTTCGCGACCATGTTCGTTTCGACGAAGCCCGGGCTGACGGCGTTGGCGCGGACGCCGAGGCCGGCCAGTTCGCGGGCGATGGAGCGCGTCAGACCAACCAAGCCTTCCTTCGCGGCGGCGTAGTTGGAACGGTTTGCGGAGCCCATGCGGCCTGCGTCACTGGACATGTTGACGATACGGCCCCAACGCTGCCGCGCCATGTTCATGGCGGCGGCGCGTATGAGTTTGAACGGGACGGTCAAGTCCATGTTCAACGTGTCGAGCCACTGTTCGTCCGACATGAAGGAGACGGTCGCGTCATTGAGAATACCCGCATTGTTCACGAGAATGTCCAATCGACCGAATTTGACAACGACGGCGTTGACAAGTTCCTTGGCGGGATCGCCTTCCTTCGCGGCGAGATCGGCCTGGAAGGTTTCGCAAGTCGCTCCGGCGGCGCGGAGTTCGTCCGCCAATTTGGCGGCGGCTTCCGGATTGGAGCGGTAGTGGAGGGCAAGCGTCGCGCCATCCGCCGCGAGACGGCGGGCGATGGCGACGCCGATGCCGCCTGTCGCGCCTGTGATGAGGGCGACACGGCCTTTCTGGCCGCCTAGCGGATTGACGACGATCGGCGCGGCTTTCGGGGCGGCGGCAGGCGCCGCAGGCTTCGCTGCTGGAGCGGCGGCAGGTTTCGCTTCCGCCGTGGGAGCCTGCTTGCTGGCGATGTAGTCTTCGACGTCTTTGCGGTGGATCATGTCCCGCTTGCAGAACGCCGCGACATCCGCCAGTTCGACGCCTTGCTGACGCGCGAAGACTTTCGCGGCGGGAGCTGCCTTGAAGGCAGGTTTTTCTTCTGCCGCAGGGGTGGCTTTCGCGAAGTCGCCGAGATCGATGCCGCCGGCCGTCGCCTTCAGATGGGCGGCGACTTTGGCTTCGTTGGCGGCCGCGACATCCGGAGCGGCTTCGCCTTCCGCACCGATGGCGCACAGCGCATAGCCGTGCGGAACCGTGCTTTTCTCTTCTGCATAAATCGCCAGAACTGTCCCGTTTTCAGGAGCTTCCAGTTCCGAAACGGTCTTGTCTGTAATCAATTCGACGAGGAAGTCATCTTTCTTGACGGCTTGGCCGACCTTTACCTGCCACGGGCCGATGGTCGCCTCATCCATATTTTCGTATAGTTTTGGGAGTTCAATAATGGTTGCCATGATGTGGTGCTCCGTCTTTTTCAAGACGCAATAGGGGACAAATGAACTAAACGCAAATTAAAAACGAACGAATGGAGAGAGGAATTGGCTTTTACCTTAAATTTATAATGGAATTTTAATTTTTATTTGAAAAAAAATTGGCAGGAGGGGTGTTTAGCTGGTAAAGTAACAATCACTGTCTATTGTTATTGATTTTTATGAATCAAAAATACGAAAAACAGCCTTCCGAGCTGGTATATTCAAAACCGTCAAAACAAAGAGAGAAGAATGATGAAACGAATCGTGTGTATGGTGTTGGTGTTTCTGTCTGCAAGCATGTTCGCGCAGGAGGCACAGGTGAAAAATCCTGTCAAACTGCAACTGCCGGATGGTATTTACGCCGTTCCAGGCGTGGAGATGAACGTTTATTTTGACAACATCACCTGTACGATTACGCCGAGCAACTATGTCTTTGACGTGACATGCCGTAAAGGGCGCAATAACACGAAATTTTGGACGTATACGCCCAAACCGGAGGATGCGGGAACATACGATTGGTCCGTAAAAGTCATCAATGACAGCGGTGTTGTCGCGGAAGCCTCCACGAAGCTCTATGTGGCTCCAGCGGATGCGGGAAAAGACAAAGAGATCACGGTTTTGCTGATTGGCGACAGCCTGACGCATGGGCACATCTACCCGACGCGTATTTTCAATTTGTTCCAGCAGCCGGACAATCCAAAATTCCACATGATCGGCTCCAACGGGCCGAAGGGCGTGCCGCAGCCGGACGGCGTCGCCCATGAAGGATGGGCCTGCTGGATGTGGGACACGTTCGTCCACCGTGCCGAACCGCGCAAGGTGAAGAATCCGCAGTCATTCGACATAGCGAGCCGTTTTTTGTACAAAGTCGATGGCAAGCCGCAGCTGGACTTCAAGAAGTATTTCGAGCAGTATGGAAATGGTCGTGTGCCAGACATCATCACGTTCCAGCTGGGCGTGAACGACATTGCTGGCGCGACAGACGAAAATGTCCATCAGCGTTGTGAGGTGATTCTCAAAAATGCGGATGAACTGATCGCGGCGGCCCGTGCGGGAGCACCAGAAGCCATTATGGGCGTTGGACTTGTGACGCCTGGATGCAGTAGTCAGGAGGGCTTCGGACATGACTATAACTGCGGCCTGACCCGTTGGCAGTACAAGAAAAACCAGCATACTTTGAATGCCGCGATGCTGAAGCATTTCGCGGATTATCCGGACAAGAAGGTGTTCATCCTTCCGACATCCCTGAATCTAGACTGCGAGCACAATTTCCCTGTATATAATGGCGTGCAGTGCAACTGCGTACATCCAACGGCGGCTGGCTATAACCAAATGGGCGATACCTATTATTCGTGGATGAAATACCAGCTTTCGAAATAACCGGTCGCGCGGGAGCGCAACCCTCCCAGCTGGAAGTTCTGGATATTGGGGATAAGCTAAACAGCTTAAACAAGAGGTAGTTATGTTAAAACAAGCCCTAATCAGCACGTTGCTGCTTTCGTTATCCGTTCAGGCACAGGATGTTTGGCAGAACTATAAAGATTCGTTACGGAAAGATGAATCGTTGTTGCGATTCTATACGTTTGAGAATCTGAAGGCGGAGAACAAGGCGATTCCGTCGATTGGTTCGGAAACGGAGCCGTTGATATCGCAAGTACCATTGGAAATCGTGGCAGGCCGTTTCGCTGGTAAGACGGCCGTCCATTTGGATCGTTATCCGTTGGATTCCAGACATTTTGTGTTGACGGACAAAGTCTTTACGGCACAGATTTGGATGCGTGTGACAGGTGTCGGCGTCCATCGTGGCAATGCAGGTTCGACGAACGGTACGATTCTTTCCATCGGCATTGGCTATTGGGACGGATGGCGCATCACGGCGGGTTATCCAGGCTTGAACACATCGTTGGAGATGGGGCGGCCATCGCCTATAAATGCCTTCCATATCGGTTCAAGCCGGGCATTGGTTCAGAATGCATGGCAGCATGTCGCCGTCAGCTGGGACGGCCATGTCCTGCGGCATTACGTGAATGGCCGTCTTGTATCGGAAGCCGTTTATGAGCAAGCATATACAGAACCCGCAGACAGCGCGCCGTTTCGCGTCGGCTACAACGGTTATGGAGTTGGTTCCATTGCGATGGACGTTGATGAAGTTGTGGTCCACAAACGCGCATTGCGGCCGTCTGAAATCATTGCGACGTCGCTTGGCATCGTGGATTTGGCTGCGGATATTACGGAAACGCTCGACGAGCTTCAGGCGGCATTTGTGAAAAAAGATGGTACGGCTGCTGCACTCATTAGTAAACTTCGTGCCAATCCGCAGACGCCTGCCGCGTTGAAACTGTGGCTGATGTCCAGTGAAGAGGCGCAAGTTCCGTTGCAGGAGATCATTGCATCGAAAGAAATCCAGTCTGCGGATGTGCCGGATGTACTGCGTAACATGATCTATGCGAAAATAATCCAGAAGCTCCGTGACAATCCATTGATGACGGTGCCGAAGGAGTTGCTGACGACGCTTTCCAATCAGATTGAAAGGCTGTCAAAGGAAGACCAACGGCATTTGCAATTGAAACTTTCGCTTGTGGACTTACAGGAAGGACGGAAGGATGAAGCGAAGGCGCGTCTGGACAACATGTTGCATGACAATACGTTGACGACGCAGAAACGGAGCGAACTGGCCATGAAAGTTGCCAATGTCCTACGTTCCGCAGGGCATTACAGTGAAGCCCGTGAATATTATACTGAATTGGCTTACTCTCTAAACAATGATGGCTTCTCGAAGCAATTGTGCGGCATCGCCGCTTTGGCCGCCGCCCAGACATATGTATTGGAAAAAAATTATTCGGATGCGGAAATGGTGTTTGAAGACATTGCAAAGCAAGATGTTCTGCCGCACCATCGGCTGGAGGCGGAAGAATGCGCGGCGGAGGTTGGACGGCTGTTGGAAGGCAAGCCAGCCCGTGATCCAGAGGCCAATCGCCGCCGTCCGAAAGCCATTGCGATTCCGAAACTTGCCATTTATGTTTCGCCGGACGGTGATGATGATGACGATGGTTCCGCCAAGAAGCCCGTCATGTCAATCGATGTCGCTTTGGAAAAAATCCGCGAGTTACGCAAGAAGAAACCGAATGAACCGTCGGCCATCGTCTTCAAAGGCGGGCAGTATTTTATGACGGAACCCATTGAATTGACGGAAGATGACAGCGGTTCCGACAACGCGCCGTTCATGCTGTTGGCGGCTCCTGGCGAGAAGCCTGTTTTCTATGGTGGCATGCGGCTTCGCGCATTTATTTCGGAGACGGATCCAGCTGTGTTGGAACGGCTTTCAAAGGAAAAACGGATCAATCTATTGGTATGTGATTTGAAAGGCCTGCCCATGGATTTCAGTCTGGACAAACAGCCCCGTGCGGAACTGTTCGAAGACGGCAAACCGCTCACACCCGCCCGTTGGCCGAACGAGGGGTTTGTGAAGACAGGTGCGCCTGACGAGACGGAAGATCACAAGCCATTGCCGTCGTTCAAGTTCGATGGCTTGGACAAGATGGATTGGTCTCATGCGGAGGATGTCTGGGCATACGGCTATTGGAAATATCTGTGGGCGGCGGATTATCTGAAAGTTAAAAACATTGATGCGACAAATGGAAAGGTCAACCTTGCACGGCTATCAGGTTATGGACTTGCTCCAAATATGCCATTCTATTTCTATAATCTATTGGAAGCCATTGACCAACCAGGTGAATGGTTCTTGGACAGAAAAGCAAAAAAGATATATTTGTATCCAGACAAGCCAATCAATCAGGCCAAACTGGAGCTGTCAATTTTCAAAGAGAATTTCCTGACAGTCAAAAATGCGCATCATATTGTCATCCATGGTTTGACATTTGATTGTGGGCAGGGAACCGGCGTCGTCATGGAAAGTGTCCATGACGTGCGGTTTTCCGCCAACACGCTGTCGCGCCTGGCGGGAGATGGATTTATAGCGACAAATGCCTCGAATTTCGAAATCTATGGCAATGATTTCTTCTGCCTTGGCCGTGGCGGCATGAAGCTTAGCGGTGGTGACCGCAAGACGTTGACAAGCGGCAATATCAACGTCGAAAACAACTGGGTGCGAGATTTTTCGCGAATCGACCGCACATATACACCTGCTGTATTGATGAACGGCGTTGGCAACCGCATCGCGCACAACTTGTTCCATGATGCACCACATCACGCCATCCGCTTGGAGGGCAACGACCATGTCATTGAGTATAACGATGTCCATTCCGTCGTGTATGAATCCGATGACCAGTCGGGCATAGACATGTGGTACAATCCGTCGTACCAAGGCAATATCATGCGGTATAATTTCTGGCATCACATCGGCAGCGGTCACACGGTGGCGGGGCAGAGCGGCATCCGTCTGGACGACGCCATCTGCAACGTGCTGATGTATTCCAACATCTTCCTGTGCGCGGCGGACGGTCATTTCGGGGCGATCCAAATCCATGGCGGAAAGGACAATATCGCAGACAACAACCTGTTTGTCGCCTGTCAAGCCGCCGCGTCGTTTTCGACATGGTCGAATGAACGGTGGCAGGAGATGTTCACACGTGCGGACATGAAGAAACGCCTCCATGAGGACATCGAAATAGACCAGCCGCCGTATTCGACGAAATATCCGTGGCTAAAAGATCTGCAGAAGAACAACGGCCAGAACTTCTTCTGGCGTAATTTGCTGATTCGTTGCAACAGCCTCGCACTTCATCGCAACACAAGCATTCACGAATTTCTGGAGACGATTTCGACAGATGATGCGCAGGCATTTCTGACGGATGGTACGCCCGAAAGCTATGACAAGGCTTTTTCGGCGGAATCATGGAAGCCGTTCACGGCATGTTCCGCCATGCGGCCTATTCCATTTGCGGAAATCGGTCTGTACGACGATGCATCGCGCGCGTCCAAAGTCGATATTGCCGCGACCCGCCAGATCACGCCACATTTCAAAGGTACTAAACGGTAAGAACCACTAATGGACACTTTTTCAATGCATAATTCATAATGCATAATTCATAATTATTTATAAGACTTTTAGCTTTAAGCTTTTAGCTAAAAAGGAATTTGAGATGAGATTCATTGAAAACGACAATGCATTGATATTTCAGCATCAAGGGGAATTGGGGCGCATCGAGGCGTGGGGAAAGGACTCCCTGCGTGTCAGAACGACGCGGCGCGGGGCGTTTTCGAACAAGGAGTGGGCGTTGACGGAGGCCGTCGATCCTTGCAAATCAGAGATTTGCATCGAGACCAACTGGCCTCCATTCGCAAGCATTACCAATGGACGGCTGAAGGCGACCGTGAACCATGCAGGCGTCATGTCGTTTTACAAAGATGGCGAATTGTTGCTGCGAGAATACCATCGCATGTACAGCGGGACATATTCACAGGAAAGCCGTTGTCTGAAGTTGCCCAGCCGTACATGGAAGGCGGTCATCGGTGGCGATATGTACAGTCTCAATCTGAAGTTTGAAAGCCATGACGGTGAGAAGATTTTCGGCATGGGGCAGTATCAACAGCGCAACATGGACATGAAAGGTTGTGTGTTGGAACTTGCGCAGCGCAATTCGCAGATATCCGTGCCGTTCGCTGTCTCGTCGTTGGGCTACGGTTTTCTGTGGAACAATCCCGCAGTCGGCCGCGTGACGTTCGGAAACAACTACACGGAATGGATCGCGGAATCGACAAAAGACATGGACTATTGGCTGACCGTTGCCGACACACCGAAGAAGATTGTTGAAAACTATACAAACGCAACAGGACGGCCTGCCGTGTTTCCTGAAGACCGCATGGGCCTCTGGCAGTGCAAATTGCGCTATCGGACTCAGGATGAAGTACTTGCAGTAGCAAGAAAATATCATGAGCTTGGCATTCATATTGACCAGATCGTCATCGATTTCTTCCATTGGACGCGACAGGGCGAATGGGAGTTTGATGAGAAATATTGGCCGGATCCGAAGGCGATGGTCGATGAATTGCATAGTTTGGGAATCAAGGTAATGGTATCCGTCTGGCCGTCCGTCGATTGCAAAAGCAAATACTTTAATACGATGATTGATAGAGACTTGCTGGTTCGAACGGAGCGCGGCACGGGCGAGACATTCCAGTTTCAAGGCGACTGTGCGGACATCGATGCCTTCAATCCGGAAACGCGCATGTTCGTGTGGGAACTTTGCTACAAAAACTACATGTCGTACGGCATTGACGCCTTCTGGCTGGACTGCGCGGAGCCGGAGTTCGGCAGCTATGATTTCGAGCATTACCGCTACTGCGAAGGGCCTGCTTTGGCCGTCAGCAACATTTTCCCGCAGATGTACAGCCGTGCGTTCTGGGAGCCGATGGATGAACTCCGTAACGGCCCGATTGTCAATCTGATACGTAGCGCATGGGCGGGTTCGCAGAAATACGGCAACGTCGTGTGGTCGGGCGATGTGCCGAGCACGTTCGAATCGTTCGCCGACCAGTTGCAATGCGGCCTCAACATGGGTCTGGCCGGAATCCCGTGGTGGACGACGGATATCGGCGGTTTCATGACGGACGATGTCAACGATCCAAAATTCCGTCAATTGCTTGTCCGTTGGTATCAGTTTGCCGTCTTTTCGGCGGTGTTGCGCATGCATGGCGACCGCGGCCCGCACAATATCCCGCGGCTAGACGATCGCGAATTTGGTGGCGGTTATCTCAGCACAGGGCAGCCCAACGAATTGTGGAGCTACGGTGAAGAATGTTTCCGAATCATGAAATCGTATTTGGACATCCGCTTGGGCATGCATGACTACATCAAAGAACTCTACCAAGAGGCGCATGACAATGGCTCGCCACTGATTCGCGCCATGTTCTACGAATTTCCAGAGGATGAAAACTGCTGGAATTTGCAGGACCAGTATATGTTCGGAAGCCGTTATTTGGTGGCACCGATTCTGCATCTAGATGAATTCAAACGCGATGTGTATCTTCCTGCGGGTAAATGGAAGCTGACATCGACGGGTGAAGAGTTTGACGGTGGACAAACGGTGACGGTCGATGCGCCGTTGGAATACATGCCTGTGTTTGAAAGAATAGTGGTTAGTGGTTAGTGGTTAGTGGCTAGTGGCTAGTGGCTAGTGGCTAGTGGCTAGTGGCTAGTGGCTAGTGGCTAGTGGCTAGTGGCTAGTGGCTAGTGGCTAGTGGCTAGTGGCTAGTGGTTAGTGGCTAGTGGCTAGTGGCT
>JAFZIJ010000207.1 GCA_017554445.1 Victivallales bacterium | reverse complement strand
GGCACGAGCGACGTGGAGGTCTACGACATGGGCACGGCGCATCCGACCCTGGCGACGGCCACGCCGGCGGCGCCGGTGCAGACGTTCGCCAACGTGCCGTTCCTCCAGAACATCTCAAGCCTCGGGGGCGTGTCATGCTTCGGGTTCCAGGCGCTCAACCAGGCGGCGAGCGTGTTTGTCCCGGACGAGCGCCGCACCTTGATCGACAACATCCGCTTCAGCTACGCGCCCAATGGGATTATGATCATGTTCAAGTAGACCGTTGGTTAATAAGCAACTGGCGTAGTGTTTTGCAATTTGCGCCATGCAAAAAGAATCTGCGAATTCTCTTTTGCGGCGAAAAAAGGAATCTTGAGATTCTTTTTGAGGCGGGAGTCGTGCTGAAGTGTGCTATACATTCCTCCTTGTCTAGCTACCCCTGAATATTGTATAATACAGCCGAATAAGCCATTATGGCGAAATTCATTTATTTCTATTTATGGAAAGGTATTGACTGATGGATAGAATCAAAAATCCGTTCACACCCGGCGCGGGATACTTGCCTCCAGAATTGGCAGGGAGAAATCAGGTTATCGACGATGGGAATGTTGTTGCAATGCGCACGAAGTTACAGCGTGCTGAACGAGGTTTGATGCTGATCGGTCAAAGAGGTGTCGGCAAGACCGTTCTGTTGAAGTACCTTTCAGAGCGTGCACGCGAGAACGGCATAATCCCCGTTGTCGCGGAAATCAGAAACGACAAAAGCGATTTGGAGGAACTTGTCCTGAAGCTGAAGGAGGCTCTGTACATTCTTGACTTCAAGTGCAAGATGAAGGCCTGCATTCAGGAAGCGTTTTCAGTTCTGGGGAATTTCGTCAAGAAATTCTCTCTAAACATCGGCGATGTCGGCGTGTCCATCGAACCTCATCGCGGTTTTGGCGAATCCGGCAACCTAGAGTTGGATCTTTCACAGGTCCTTCTCTCGTCCGCACGCGCGGCGAAGGCTTCTTCTACTGCGATTGGCCTTTATATTGACGAGCTGCAGAATCTGAACGAAGACGCCATGCGGGGCATCGTCGTCGCATTACATCGTTCCGCGCAAGAGCTTCTGCCGCTCTATCTGATAGGATCTGGTCTTCCGACGATTCGTACATTGATCGGCAAAAGCAAGACTTACGCCGAGCGGATGTTTGTCTACGAGATGATCGGAGCCTTGGACGAAGATGCATCTTGGGCGGCAATCGTGAAACCGTTTGAGGACAATGGCGTTTCTGTGGAAGATGCCGCTTTTACGGAAATATTCAAGGCCTCTGCGGGATATCCTTTTTTCCTTCAAGAGTGCGGGTATCAGGTGTGGCAGCATGCCGAACATTCGCCAATCTTGGCGAATGACGTCGTGTCGATACTGCCGCAAGTCATCGAAAATCTTGACAGGAGCTTCTTTGAGGTTCGATTTGATCGTGTATCGGCGGTGGAAAAGAAGTTCCTGATGGCAATGGCAGATGGCGAGCCGGAGAAACCGCAGGCGATTGTCGATGTCGCAAACCGAATGGGCAGGTCTGCGAATTCGCTTTCGATGATGCGAAGGTCGTTGATCAAGAAGGGAATGATATATTCTCCTTCGCTTGGAATGGTCGCTTACACGGTGCCGATGTTCGGTGCATATATGAGACGCATTTCTGAATCGGCGGCAACAGCCTCTAGTTGAAATCATCTGGACGGACGGGCGCACTACGTGTCCTTTTGCCCCTTCTTGCCTTGCCATTGGCGGGGCGGCAGGCCGACCGTCTGCCGCGTGACGAAGTGATTTTGCGGCGTGGAGTTACAATCCGCACTGAAGTGTGGTATATTTAACAAGTCCATTTGCTAAAATCAGGCAGAAAATAACAGATGGAGTTGCTAAAACAAGATCCCGCTCTGGCTTTTCGGATTTCTATACTGAGGTCTGCCTGTGGTATACTATTGCAGCGATTGAGCAAGAAAGGAAAACTCCGATGAAGAAAGTGCTGTTTGCAATTCTGGCCGTCTCCGCCGGCGTCGTGCTGGGCGCGGACGAAATCTGCGGCGCGCCGCGCGTGCAGGCGCGCGCCGAGATCATCTGGACGAAGCCTCTCTGCAAG
>JAFZIJ010000206.1 GCA_017554445.1 Victivallales bacterium | reverse complement strand
GTCATGTTCCCCATCCAGTTGTCGGCGGTATTGCCCATCATGTCGATGAGGCCGGTCATGAATGACATCATCATCCGCGTTCTCGCCTGATCCTCCGGCGACATTTCGCGATAGGTGTCGAGTCCCTGCCAGACCGTTTCCACGGCTTCTTCCGGGGTCTGCTTGTAGAACTCCTTCTGCGGCTCCTGAGGCTGTTCCGCCGGCTGGTCGCCCCAATTCTGGCTGGAGGCGCCGAAATCGGAGAACGTCGAGGCGAGGTCGACTTTCTTCTTGACCTTCGGCCCGTGGCGGCGGACCTTCGGCGGGGCATCTTCCTCCCCCGCCTGATTCGCCTCGGCGACCGAGGGCGGGATCTGTCTTGATTGCATTGTTTTGAACGTGGCGAACCCGAGAATCGCCGCCAGGATCAGGGCGATCAGGACGATTCCGGCGATTTGCTTTTTTTCCATAGAGAATGCTCCTTCGTTTTGAACAGAAAAGACCACTGCTGTCCGGGAAAGTTCAGGGTGGGGAATTACTCCGACAAAAAGAAATATAGCACCGTTCTCCCCAAAGTCAAACGGGAAATCTTGTACTTCCCCCCTCCTCGACTGTGAACTTATATCTCATGCCTGTTTCCCTGTTGGAGTTAGCAGTCAGGCATAAAACGAGTGGACTCGCAGTCAAAACAACCGCGATCTAAAGTCCACAAATCCTATGAAAACGTCATTGAGCTAATATTGGGGTGAAGTGTAATTGAGCTTATTATGCCAACACTCCTTCTTATGCTCAAATGGGCCTATACTGATTATAGGCGATTTATGCTTAATAATACTACTTCGAGCGCAAATCAAGCAAAAAAGTTCTGTGGACACAGCGGTTGTCAGTTTTGAATGGTATACTCCAGGATTTGATTGGAGCCGTTGAGCTCGGCGGAATGAACTTCGTTGGCGGCACATTGTTCTTTGATGGATCAATGCGTATCCGGGAAAGCCAGCGTGTAGACGAATGTGATGGCTGGCAGGACTGGCGCATCGGCGAGATCACAACGCGCTACAAGGAATTCAACGCCTACTACGTCGATATGATCAAATCGAAGATGAAGCCTGGCATCTCGACTGTACTTTGCACCCGCCATGTACCACATGTTCTTTTAAACGGTCATGAACCGAGCCATTACAGCTTCTACTCCGAAATGAAAGACCTCGTGCATGAGCTCCCGTTTGACCCCGAAGTTCGACCATTATTGGGCTGTGGGTACACTCATCGACGTGTGTGCGGCGAAATCCTTCCCGGCTTCATGGGCATCAATGTCGGCAGCGATTACGGACGATTAGAAATGATGGAAATGATACTTCCAAGCCATGGAGTCTTGTTGGAGGATGGCCGTACCTGTTCATGTCCCGATCCTTGCAAGTTTTTTTTGAAAAAATGCTGGAGGATTATTGAAAAATAACGCGGAAAATCGTATATTAACAGCATGGTTTTGTTTATGGGAAGAAAACATGGGCGGAACTATAGTCAATCTGGCGATCAAAAAAGATGAACACACATCGTCCGAGCACGCCGAAATGAGCGTGTGCGGACCGGAAGGAGAAGCGTATGGGGCGATTATTCGGGACCGACGGCATTCGAGGCAAGGCCAATGAATATCCAATCACGCCGGAGCTCGCCTTGCTGGCGGGCAAAGCCGTCGCGCGGCATTTCTGCCGGAACACGTCCCGGAACGACGCCTTCGGGCAGCGCGGCAATCCGCGCGCCATCATCGGCAAGGACACGCGCCTTTCCGGCTACATGCTCGAGA
The DNA here is from genome assembly GCA_017554445.1 of Victivallales bacterium. Classification (GTDB taxonomy): domain Bacteria; phylum Verrucomicrobiota; class Lentisphaeria; order Oligosphaerales; family Oligosphaeraceae; genus UBA1407. The sequence continues at coordinate 245 of JAFZIJ010000206.1, read as the reverse complement.
CCGCGCTCATCAGCGGCATGGTGAGCATGGGCATGGACGCCTACGAGATCGGCCCGATGCCGACGCCGGCGGTCGCCAGCCTTACGAAATCCATGTGCGCCGACTGCGGCGTCATGATCACCGCCTCCCACAATCCCGCCTCGGACAACGGCATCAAGCTGTTCAATTCCGAGGGATTCAAGCTCCCGGACGAGGTCGAAGACGACATCGAACGCGCCATTTTCGCGATGATGGAGCACCCGGCC
>JAFZIJ010000017.1 GCA_017554445.1 Victivallales bacterium | reverse complement strand
GCCCGCCAGCACGAAGCACGCCTTGTCCAGGGCCTCCGGCCGCTCCGTGCTCGTGCGGATGCACACCGCCGGGAACGGATGCCCCACGGAAATAAAAAACGACGACTCCTCCGGCAGCGTCCCGCTGTCGGAGATGACGGCGAACGCGTTCATCTGCAGGCAGTTGTAGTCGTGGAAGCCCAGCGGCTCGTGCCGGATGACGCGTCTGTCGAGCTTGAAGCCGTTCGCCTCCAGACGCTTGCGCGAACGCGGATGGCAGGAGTAGAGGATCGGCAGGTCGTATTTCTCCGCCAGCGAATTGATGGCGGTGAAGAGCGAATTGAAGTTCGCCTCCGTGTCGATGTTCTCCTCGCGGTGCGCGCTCAGCAGCAGATACTTCCCCTTTTCCAGACCAAGCCGCTGGTGGATGTCCGACGCCTCGATTTCAGCCAGATTCGACCGCAGCACCTCCGCCATCGGCGAGCCCGTGACGTACGTGCGCTCCTTCGGCAGCCCGCATTCCGCCAGATAGCGGCGGGCGTGCTCCGAATACGCCAGATTGACGTCGGAGATGATGTCCACGATGCGGCGGTTCGTCTCCTCCGGCAGGCATTCGTCCTTGCAGCGGTTGCCCGCCTCCATGTGGAAGATCGGGATGTGCAGCCGCTTCGCGCCGATGACCGACAGGCAGGAGTTCGTGTCGCCGAGCACGAGCACGGCGTCCGGCTTGACCGCCACCATCAATTGATATGATTTCGCGATGATATTGCCCATCGTCTCGCCGAGATCCGCCCCGACCGCGTCCATGTAGATCTCCGGCTCCGCCAGTTTCAGATCGCGGAAGAAGATGCCGTTGAGGTTGTAGTCGTAGTTCTGCCCCGTGTGGGCCAGCAGCACGTCGAAGTACTGCCGGCATTTCGTGATGACGGCCGACAGACGGATGATTTCCGGCCTCGTCCCGACGATGATGAGCAGCTTCAATTTCCCGTTATTCTTAAATGCTTTTTCCATATTCATATTGCCTTGTCGGCCCTGGACGGGCCGAATTCGAATAACCGCGGGTCGAGCTTGCGAGACCCACGGGATAATGCCTCACCTACACGGCCCTGAACGGGCCGAATTATAATAGCTTATCGCAATTTAACCATGCCGCATTTCATGAAGAAGTTGATACATGAAAATGCAGGATTCGTCATACGCCGGTTTGAGCCTCTGGTGCAGTTGCTCCTCCGCCTTGCGCGGCAAACGGTGAAAGCCATAGCTTTCGTATGTTTTCATCAGCCGTTCATAAGGCAGGGCAAACAGATAGATCATGTAAATGCCGAGCGTTTTCGCGTGTTCCAGGACAAACGGGGCGATCAGCCCTGAAAAGAGCAGATAGCCCAGCCCTTTTGCATTATGCTTCTGCGCGAACGCGTTGTTGACGGCAAAATTCGCCAGCTCCACGCCCGGCACGGTGTCAAAAGTAATGCCATTCGAGGCCCTTTCCTCATTGACCGAGACCAGCCCAGCCTTGAGCGAAAAATATCCGACACACTCCCCTGTTCGTTTCAGCCGTACCAAATATGTACGCATGACACCCGAGTGTTCATCAAACAAAGCCTGATACTTGAGATACCGCTCTAGTCCAGCACCCGTTTCCGGATGGGCTATTTCAAATGCCTTGATGTCCGCAAGATCCCTTCGTGAGACACTAAGATGCCTGCAGGCGAAGTATTTATTTTGCGGCAGCTTCATTGCGATCAATTTCCGCTATGATTTGATTGAGACGGCGTTCCGCACGGGCGCATTCACGCTCCAACTTGGTACGATCGAAAGGCGGCGGATTCCTGATCGCGTCTATAATCATCCGCCCCAGTTCCGGCGGGAGATTGGTCATGCATGGCTTGCCGTATCGAATGGGCTTGGCTTGTTTTCTCATCGGTTGCTTCCTCCTTCAGCATAAAATAAGATTGTTGATTTCCAACCTACCTATAATATAATGCTTTTCAGGAGATTTCAAATCATCAATACAAATAATTCTGACTGATAATGGTCAAGCCTTAATCGTCGCGGAGCGACATCGCACGGAGTGCGAAACAATCGTAACCGCAGGCCAGCGCCCGAAGCGGCACGCAGCCTGCGGTAGGCTGCCCACTCTGCCCTAGCGCCCGGAGGGCGCCACGATTCGCCCGCAGGGCGAGACATAATTATGCATTAAGCATTGAGCATTAAGCATTAAAAATGACGTATTATGTTTCAAGCTTTGAGTTGTTGCAAGGTCTGATACATGAAAATACAGGATTGATCGTAATTGGGTTTCAGCCGTCGATGCAAAGCCAATTCAGCTTCAGACGAAAGTCTCTGAAAACCATATTTTTCGTATGCAGTGATTAGTTTCGGATAAGGCAAGGCAAATATGTATATCACATAGATTCCCAGATTTTCAGCCAGTTGAAAAACAAACGGAATGATCAGGCTTCTGAAAATCACATGACCGACTCCATGACTATCGTATTTGTCCACGAATCTACGGTTTACGGCAAAATTGGCTAGTTCGACCCCTGGCAGGGTATCGAAGACCTTTGCTTCCGGCTGCCTGGCCTCGTTGATGGAAATCAATCCCGCCTTTAGGGAGAAATATCCAACACATTCGTTTGTCGCCTTGTACCGTACAAGATACGTGCGCATCCGGCTATCCTGTTCATCCTGGATGGCATAATCCTTCAAATAGATTTCCAGCCCCTTCCCTGTCTCTGGAAAAGGGACTTCAAAATCATGAATGCACTGCAAATCCTGCGAAGATCCCTCAAGATGTCTGCAATCAAGAAAATCTGTCTCGGGAAGGCGCATCACGGCTTCTCCGGCAGAGGTTTGATAGTAGCCAGTTTCCGGTTTACGCGCTCACATTCCTTTATTGATTCCGTATAATCAACAGGCGGCGCAGTCATGATCTCTTTGATGATGCGCCTGCCCAGCCGCGGCGGCAATGCCGACATGCAGGGTTTTCCAAATTTTACAATACTGTTTTGAGCCATGTCAATCCCCCTTATATATCATATGATCAATTGATTGTACAAGAATCGAAAACAAATGTCTTCTCATCTTGTATCTGTCTCATCAAGCAATCATAATTAATATATACACCTTCAATTAAATGCAAATCATTCTATTGATTTTCCCTGAAAAACACTGATAACAGCTGCACTGCGCAGCAGCCACTTAGAACCGCAGAGCGGTGATCATAACACAGACGTGGGTGACAACCCACGGTAGTCGAAAAATACCATATAGAACCGCATCGCGGTGACATACTACAGTCGTGGGTGGTAACCCACGAGCATGACAACCGCCGAGCAGACGGAGCCGTTTAAATCATTCACAATCACCGTATTGTTTCCCCACAAGATTCTTAGTAGTATTATCGGCTCGTCTGCGAGGCTTTTTGTGAATTTTGTGTCTTTTTGTGGTTATATAATCCGTGTAATCCGTGTTTTCTGTGTTTTCTAAATTATGTAATTTTCGTGTCCATTCGTGTCCATTCGTGGTTCCCTAAACAGGCTGAAAGAACGTATCGGGGCGATTTTTGTCAAACGCCTCGTTCGCCCACATGAACGTCACCAGATCCTCCGTGTCGGACAGATTGACGATATTGTGCGTATAGCCCGGTATCATCTCCACCACCTGTATCCTCTCGCCCGACACACGGAACTCCACCACGGGATAATCCGTCCTGTCCGGCTGCTTGCCAATGCGCCGCAGCTGGATCAGCCCTTCGCCGTGCACCACGACGAACTTCTCGTTCTTCGTGTGGTGCCAGTGCTGCCCCTTCGTGATGCCTGGTTTTGAAATGTTCACCGAGAACTGGCCGCGGTCGGCCGTGCGGATGATCTCCGTGAAGCTGCCGCGCGCATCAACGTTCATGGGCACGTCATAAATAAATGCTTCCGGCGGCAGGTAGCTCAGCCATGTGGAATACAGCTTCTTCACCAGCGAGTTGCCCAGCATGGGCACTTCCAGCGTCTTCCGCAGCGACGGAAAACTTTGGATCGTCTCCGCCAGCCAGCCAAGCGTGCACTCGTACTCGACGGGCACGACGCAGTAGCCGTCGCCCAGGCGGTTCGCATGGCCGCGCATCGCCTGGATCAGCTCCTCCACGACGTCGTCGATATAGACGAGCGTCATCTGCACCGACGGGTCGTTGACCTGTATCGGCAGCCCGTT
>JAFZIJ010000205.1 GCA_017554445.1 Victivallales bacterium | reverse complement strand
GGACTTCCGGAGCCAGATGGTGGAAAGACCAGTTCCACTTGACTCTCTCAAAGGCCGGCGTCATGCGCATGGCCCCGAAAGTCGATTGCTTCGGCCGGCCGATCACGAAGGACGACGCGGAGAAGGCGGGCCCCGGCGACATTCTGTGGCGTCTATTGGTTCCGGCCAACACGAAGTCGGCCGACGCCATGGATCCGGCGGAAAAAGTGATATGGAACTGGAATGTCCGGAATCTGGATGAACAGTATTGGCCCGGCGTCCCGAATTATCGTTTCTCGCTGGACGGCGTGAAATACGAGATGCATGGAAAGGACTACGCGGATTTCTCCATGGAATCAGGACGGGCCGCCCATCGTCGTATATTGGAGCTAATCAACACCGGCCGCATCAAGACCGGAAATCCGCGAGAAGAGGACATCGCCCTGATAAAGCAGGCGTTGAACGTCTCCCGCAAGTTGACGCGACAGAAATATGTCCGCCTGCATCGTTGCGACAAAGTGAAATAAATCCAGACATTATTCCGACAGGTTTCACGAAGCAAAATCATGAAGCCTGTCGGAATGAAATGACCATCCATCCAACGAATCAAATCATAATACACGAAACCGATTGACAATTCCATTAAAATTCCACTAATCGCAGACAAAATTTATATTGAATTTTAATCATATGGTATTATATTTAGGTATAAGATAATTCATGGAGTGAGCTTGAAAACCGCCGTAGGTTCGTCCTACCGAGGGTTCGAATCCCTCTCTCTCCGCCATTATACATTATAGTAAAAGAAAGCCCGTCCAAGCATAATTGGGCGGGCTTTTTCATGTCGCCGAAACGGCTTAAACTTCCACTAAACTTCCACTATTAGCCGGTTTTATTAGTATGTTTTGTTGATTTCTCTATTTTTTGGCTTTCGATATTTGATTTCAGCCTCGTCAATCACCGTCTGTAGGACGTATTCGACTGCAGAGTTCGGAAAGGATGTCTCTCTAAAATCACACTTTCAAGGGTGCCACAAAACCGCATAGCTGAAAACAATAATGAGGCTTTTCATATCTTTCATTTTGCCAATACACCGCTATATTTTGTCGTGGGGATGTCTAAGAAAAGTAGCCATGAACATTGAAAATCAAAACATGTGGCTACTTTATATGCATCCAACAATCACGTACACATTACGATTCATATAATGGCATCACAACATGAACAGACGGGAATTCATTGCTATGGGAGCGGCAAGCGGTGCATTGATGCTGTTTGAACAGAACGCAATCGGCAAAGCGTTGTTTGATGACAATGGTCTGAACGCTGTGTCAGGCGGTGGCGCGTTCGCGCTCGGTTTCGCATTGGCCCATCCAAAGAAAACCATCATCCTTGAACGCGGCATCCATCTTTGCGCGGATGTCGCTCTAACGGGGGATTTTGCGGAAGTCGGTACACCTTCCACGCCATTAGGACATGAATTATACGATAAGCTGGTAGCCGAAGGCCTATTGGCTGACGGCAAGGTCGAATGTCCTCCATTGGCAGATTTCATGGCGGCATTTTTTGTCGAACACGGCGGCACGGCGTTGACGAACACGGAGCTGGTTGATTTACACAAAACCAACGATGGTTGGATAGCAAAGCTTTACGGCGGAGGCTCAACCGGAATGTGCGATATGCCGTTCGCGAATTTTCTTGACACGACGGATGTCGGTTGGCGGAATTTTGGAGCAGATGTCGTTGCAGGGAAACGTCTTGGCGCGATAACGGAAAACGGTTATTTTGCCATTGATTTACCCGCCATCACCGATTGGCGAGAAGCCCGCCTGAAACTGTACAACAGTGTGGAACAGAATGCAAAAGGCGTCAAAATTCTAGCCGAATCCAGTGCGATGAAATGCCTGTACAAAACGTCTGAACGAATCAATCGCATGACACCGCTCGGTTACCGATGGATTCCGTCCGCGCAGTTTCCGACGTTGCTGAATGCTTTTGAGGAGGGAATGAAATGCAGTTTGGCATGACAAAAAACGGCATCGGTATCCGTCAGCAAAACGTGGCTTTGCAGAATCCAGTCGAATATGACGTGGTCGTCGTCGGTCTAGGCACGGCTGGCGCGGCATGCTATTGCCATTGCGTGAAGGAAGGGCTCAACGTCTTGGGCGTTGAGAAAACGAATGGCATGGGCGGCCAGTCAACCCTCGGTTGCGTGGCTTTCGGAGCATCGCCGTCGGTTCGCATTTTAGATTTAGAACGTCGTAGCCGTGGCGGCGACATCCTGTACGAATCCGTCGTGATCGGCGTCTGGATCAACGGCAACAAAATTGTCGGCGTTCGTGTTTTGTCTAACGGCATCATTCGTGACGCCATGGCGAAAATCATCATAGACGCATCCGGAAATGCTTCCATTGCAAGGATGTGCGGTCTTCCATTGAGAAAAGGACGTGACTACGATGGCGTCATGGCGCCTTGTTCGCGGGCGGAGACATGGATGAATCTGGAAACGAAAAATGTCCATCCATGGTATCGTAACTATCCAGAGGATTTGACACTGTCCATGAAGGATTACGCCTCCACCGTGTCTATGCTTTCGCGCGAACGCCACAAGCATTGGCTCGGAGCTCGCAAAAAGGAACGGCTGTTGAAGCCAGCCATGCTCGTTGGAGCTCGTGAAGAGGCTCGCGTCGTCACGGAAGAAGTGCTAAGATTGCAGGAAATATTGGAACGAAAGCCATTTCCGAATCCAATATTCTATGCGTGGGGGCCAGAGGATTTGCCTGTTTTTCAAGGCGACCATGCTTTTGAATCCGAACCGATACAGAATTGGAAAGTGTTGTGCGGCCTGCCCTTTTTTGGCTATCCGGCTGTGCTGACGTACGGCACGATTGTCGCGAAAGGAATCGACGGCCTGCTGGTACCGTCCAAACATTTCGGCGTGGCGCATGATTTGGGCGGCGGCATCCGCATGCAGGACGATATGCGCAAGACTGGCATCGCCGCGGCCTGCGCCGCATTGATGGCCATTCGACGAAACTGCGCGTTGAAGGATGTCCCGTATGCGGAACTAAAACCGCTGTTGGAGGCCGCCGGCAATTTGAAACCGCCACGGAAGAACGATGTGACGGCGGTTCGCGGATACGAATTCCACGCTTTTTCGGACGAAGAAGCCGTAAATGCTTTGAAACAAGATGTTATCCGAACTGGCGAATGGTGGTATGCCGAAACAAAAGGCGCACCTTGCGAACATGCCGTTTATGCGTATTGGACGGCATGGAAACGTCAACTGCTCGGCAATGAAAACGAAAAGAAGCATTTGGCGGACATGCTGGCCGCTGAAATGCAGAAAGGCGGTCGTTTCGCAGGCAATTTCGCAGTCGCTCTTGGCTTGATGAAAGACCGTCGAGCCGTGCCGACTCTTCTGGAAATTGTGAAGCATCCAGGGGGAGAGTTGGATCCTGTCATTAAGAACGCCTATCCCAATCGCGTCAAAGCACTTCTGCTTCTTGGTCGCTTTCAGGAACAGGAAAGTCTCCCGCTGATGATGGACATTATCCGAGATGATGCGAAAAGCTTCATGGAGGATTTGTTTGGAACGGGTGCTTTTTCCACGCCGGACATGTGTCGTTTCCAAGCCCTGTCGTATGCGTTGATGGCGATCAAATCAATTCTCGCGGCTTATCCGAATGCACAGATTGAGAACGAATTGCGACAATGGCAACAACGCGACTTCAAGTTTCTGGGCATGGACGGCCGCGACATCACGGATCGCCTCAAGCGGCCATGATGGCCGCCGAAGGCGGTGCTTATGGCTTATGGCCTATGGCTTAAGGGATTGGGATTCTGGATGTTCTGGAACTTCTGGAGATTCTGGAAAAAGCCAACATCCAGAGAATCCAGACCATCCAGAAAATCCAGTTGACATTTGCCACCATTGGTGGCGAAACATACAGAAAAGATTATCGCAAAAAACAAGAACAGGAACTATAGTAGGTCAAAGGATGCAGTCATGTTGAAAAAACTATTGTTGTTCATCATCATAGGAGCTATCATGGAAATCGAAGCCGAAGCGTTGGACTATTCCGTTGACGTCAAACTCACCCCTGCAAACGCCATTCTCAATTGCGGCGAGACCTTCAAGGCATCCGTCCTTCTGAAGAAAGGCGGCCAGCCGATCTCCGGGCAGAAAATGGTCGTCACGACGAAATGGGAGTCGAAAACCGTCAAGGAGGAGACGGTTATCTCCGACGGCAAGCCGTTCGAAATCCAATACAGCAGCGACAAGCCTGGCTGGTGTTATGTTTGCATTGTCCTGCAGGACGAAAACGGCAAAACCATTCCGAATCCGGGCACGGGGAACCGCCAGCTGAACAAGAAGCATCTTGCGACCGAGTTCGGCGCCATCTTCTCTCCAGACAAACTTATCGCCGTCTCCAACGAACCGGCCGATTTTGACGCCTTCTGGGCCGCCGAACGCGAAAAACTGGCCAAATGCCCGATGGAGGCCAAGCTTGTTCCTGTGTCTGTCCTACCCAAATATGAAAACAAGATCGAATGCTATGCCGTTGAAATCACGTGTCTTGGACGTGCTCCCGTGACTGGCTATCTGGCGTATCCAATTGGCGCCAAACCGAAATCGCTTCCGGCCGTCGTCGATTACGAAAGCATGGTCTGGCAGGACGCTCCGAAAAACACCGCCTGCAACACGGCTCTGCTCGCCAATGCCGTTGCGCTATCCGCCAGCTGGCATGGTCTTGAAACAGGCCATCCCGCCGAATGGTATGTCCAGAAAGGAAAAGAATTCTATCTGGAAGGCGGCCGTTACAATGCGCAGGATCCACTCAAATGGGTGCAGCATGACATGTTCTTCCGCGTTTTGCGCGCCTTGGACTACATCAAAACGCGCCCTGAATGGAACGGAAAGGATTTGGTGACGCGCGGCGGAAGCCTTGGCGGCATTGAAAATCTCTGCGCCGCGGCGTTGGATAAAGACATCACGATCGCCATCATCAGTGTGCCGTCCGCCTGCGACTACAACGCGCAAGCCGCAGGCCGCAGGCCGCAAGGCGTTTTCCGCAATGGCGAAGGCCCCAAATTGCTTCTGGAAAATCCCGCCATCGCCAAATCCATGGCCTACCACGATGGCGTCAATTTCGCCAGAAGAATCACCTGCGACACATATGTCTGCACAGGTTTCGCGGACGAATCCTGCTATCCGAGCAACGTTTTCTCCATGTTCAACGCGATTCCCGCCACCACTCATAAGTATATGAGCACCAATCCTTTCACAGGGCATTTTGGCACGACGCGCAACACGGAAGGCGACAAACGGCTCTCCGAAGGCTTCAACACGGTCACCGTCTTGCAAGATCCACTCTAATCCCACGAGACGAAAAACATCTCCTGTCTCAAGCCTCGCGTCATTCATTCCTAATACGAGGCTTGAGACGATGGTTTTGCCCCCTATTTTCGGCGAAACGCCCAAATTTTTCACTCTTGATTTGAAAAAAATCCAAATTTTCCGCTAAGAAATCATTGATTTTAGCGTCATATAGATAAAAGCAAAACAAAAACCGCCCACTCCAGCCTGATGTCCATCCTCTCCCCATACACGGAAAAGCATTTTGAAGGAATTGTGCGCGAACACCTTCCGTTCTTTCGCGGCATGGCGTTGCGCATTCTCAAAAATGCGGCGGATGCGGATGACGCCGTTCAGACGGCATTGCTGAAAGGCTGGAACAGACGTTTTTTCATCCGTTCGTCTGAGAAAATGGTCGGCTGGCTGGGCCGCATCGTCATCAACGAAAGCTACAACATCTTCCGCAAACGACAACGGGAGGCCATCGTCACGACGGCTTCACTGCCGGATGTGGCGACAGAATCCGAAACGGATTCCCATGAAGAGCAGATTCGGAAACTCGAAACTGCCATCGCGGAACTACCTGAAATCTATCGAGATACAATCCATATCGCCGTTTTAGGCGAACTTGATGCAGAGGAAGCCGCGAGGCTTCTGGACTGCCCCGTCAACACCCTCTACCAACGGATCCACAAGGCGAAACAACTGCTGCGGGAGGCATTAAAAGATGAATGAACAACAAATAGACAATCTGCTGGATGACATGAAATCGTCAAACGGTCTTCAAGCCGTTCACGGCAAATCCGACGACGAATTTTGCCAAGATTTCAAACAACGCCTTGCACAAAACCGCAGAAGGCATTGGGTTGCAGCTGTTTCCATGCTCGCCATTTTCTGTATATTGGGTGTCTGCCTGCGCATGTCTCATCGCCATCCCGCTGGTCAAGACAGTCTTCAGCCATTGGAAATCGCAGAGGCGTTTTTTCCCGAAACAGGCGTCGCGCTTGTCAACGGCGAACTTGTGACATATGACCGTCAGGAGGAAAATACAGCGGACTACTGCCTCAAGATGCGGCTGTCCAGCCATGACGGCACGGCTCCCATGGCGATTGACGTCGTCGTATCCGACAACGACTATGTGACCATCGTCAACGGCCCCGTCACAGGCGATCTGCTCATCAGCCGTTGTTCCGACAGCGAAGCGGTCATTGATTTCAGCCTGAATTTTGGAAATGAGCGTTCCCTAAAGGACATCATCGCCGTCCAAAAGTCCGGCGAACAATTCACGGCTAATTCCGCTTCAAAGGATTATATCCTTGAATTGCAAATACTTCCCATCCGCAAGGCCATCTAATGGAACACACCATGAAAAAACTTTCTGCCATCATGCTATGCGCCATTTGCCTCATGGCGACGGCAGTCGAACTGCCGCCACGCCACCATATTAATATATGGTCAGGCAAGGAACAAAGCCTGCCGTTTTCCGCACAGACGGAATGGCGGATTGAATCCGACCATGGCCGTTTGTTGGCCAGCGGCGGCGAAGCGAATCCTATAAGAGTCTCATTTCCAGCCCTTACTGGCAAAGAGACGGCCGTTCTTTTCATCGACGGCAAGAAGACGGCTTCTATCGCGATTTATCCGCAGAAACTGCTGGACGGCATCACAGGACAGATCGACTGCCGCCGTGATGAGTTGGAAGCCCTTGGCGTCAAGCAACAAACAGATGGCATAAAGCCTTGCTTCTTCATTTCCGCCCCCCCGAAGCTCAGCCGCATCGGAATATTGTCATACAGTCATAAGATCATCATTTTCACAGACAAACGCGACTTTCCCATCAAAATCGATCCCGCCGACTGGAATGAAATCTCCTTCGGCATGAACAAGAAAAAAGGCGGTCTGAGCCTCATCATGGATGAACGGGAGCAGATCATCGACAGCACACCAGGCGGCATTTCATGGATTGTGGCCCGTCATGTCATCGGAGACAAAGTCATCCTTCTCCCGCCTGATTTTGATTTACAAAACATTGACAACATACTATTTATTAAAAAGGAGCTGGAAAAATGAAAAAGACAATCGCCGTTTTATCCATGGTATTGTTCGTAGTTGGGAATGCGCTATTTGCGCAGGAAAACGCCGCCAAGCCCACGGCAGAGACTGCTGGCGAAGCCGTCGTCGTGGCCGAACCGATCATGGTTCCCACCACCGCCGTGCTGCATTTCGAGGCGCGATCGCGTCGTGCGGAAGGAGACAAAGTCGGCAAATCCGTTTCGGAACTGCTTTTCGTCAACCTGCTGGAAGGCGGCAACATCGATCTGGTCGAACGCGCAGAATTGGACAAGGCTCTCGACGAGCTCCATTTGTCCGCCGTCGGCATGGCCTCCTCTGAATCGCAGGTCAAGCTCGGCCAGATCATCGGCGCGAAGATTCTCATCACAGGCTCCGTGTTCGATGCAGGCGAGAAGCATTATCTGGTCGCCAAAATCATCGGAGTCGAAACGAGCCGTGTGAAAGGCTGCAGCGTCAGCGGAACTGGCGACTATCTTGATCTCGTGCCCGAATTGGCGCAAAAAGTGAGAACCACTCTGGAAACGGATTTTGAAAAACTCCTGCCGAAGAAAGCCACCGTGTTCTCTGTCGCCGACCGTCTGGCGGATGTAAAAGGCGCAGGCCGCAAGGTCTATCTGGACGTCAAGGAAAGCATCCAGCAGGCCGTTCCCGATCCCGCATCCGACATCGCCCTCAAGAAGCTTCTTCTAGCGCTTGATTTCCAAGTCGTTAACGTTCGTAGCGAAGCGGATTTCGCCATTGTTTGCGAAGCCATCGCCTCCCAAGCGGGGCAGTACCATAAATTCAGCAGCGCGGAGGCTCGCGTGGAGCTGTCCGTCTATCGCGTCAAAGAGAACAAACTGCTGTCGGTTGGCGCACGAAAGGAAACAATGGCGGGCGCGACCTATGTCATCGCCGCCAAAGACGCCATCAACCAGGCGACGCTGAAACTCGCCGCAGAAGTACTGAAGAAAATGAAATAATGCTTAATGCTTAATGCTTAATGCTTAATGCTTTATACAATACATATGCACTACCATCATTCATGTTCTTGTTTCTCACGAAGATTTTCTCCATGAACATCAAGCTTCCGCATGACATCCTTTGCCGCCGCGCAGCGTATGACAACCCCCGAGCCGCCGGAGCCCAGCCGCTTTCACGGAGCTAAGAGCTTAAAGCTGAAAGCTTAAAGCAAATACAGACGCTTGGCATGCAGGGCGACGGCGGCGAGGCTTTCCGTTTCTTCCGTGTATTCAGTGGACCCTACAAAAAATTCGTGTCCATTCGTGTTCATTCGTGGTAAAAAGAAGAAAGATAAAGATGAAGATGAAAAAACTTCTAGCGGTCATTCTATGCTGCCTCTTGTCGCTGTCCGCCTTGGCGGAGCTGCGTATTGCGTTGATTCCGCTGGATCAAGCAAGCAAAAGCATGGCGGATCTCGCGTTGGCGGAACTCTCCAACGACGACGGTCTGGCATTTCTGGAACGCGCGGAAATCGCCGCCATCGAAAAGGAAATCAATCTGTCGTCCGTTTTGAGCGATTTCGTGCCGAGGCCGTCTCTGATGGAGAATACGCAGCTCTTCATCTTGTTGAAACAGAGTCAATTGATTGGTTTTGACAGCACAACAGGCGTCCGTCTGAAAGACTGCCCCATTGCCACGCAACAGGATTTGGTCAACGCTGTCCGTGACGCCGTCGCCAAACAGCGCAAATTCAGCGGAGACATCCTGTACAAGCTTTCCGCCATGCCGCTGGTTCCCATCCATCTATCGGAAACACAGGAAAAACTCGCCCGCAAAGTGGAGGATACATTTCTGCAACTGCTTTGCAACAAGAAAGATGTGGCCTTGCTTGAACGCCGCCATCTGCTGTATCTGCTCAACGAGCCAAACGCACAGGAAAATGGTCTGACCGACAAATTGTTCGCCGGAACCAACATCCTCAAGCCGTCCGCTACATCCGACGGCAAGAACGGCATCGTTCTGAAGCTTCAGTTCTTCTCGCCCGACGGCAAGACGCAAATCGGAGAGGCACACGCCTCGTTTGCAAAGATTGAAACAGTGTCGGAAGACTGCCGCAAGTTTCTGGAATCATTGACCTTGCCCGTCGCCATGAAAGAAGACAAACGCGGGGAGGCGAGAGATTTCATTGATGAAGCCTGGTTCGCCATCAAACACGGGCTCTCCACAGACGCCGTCGCGTCAGGAACAAGCGCTTTTGCATTGGACAAAGAATATGAAATAGAACTGTCACGAATCGCGTTTCATTCTGTCCCGCAAATAGTCGGCAAATCACAATATCGTCGAGATAGTACTTTGACTGCCAAAGACTTGGAGGTCGCCCTCGCCAACATGCGTCTTGCGACGACATTGTCCGAAAAGCATGGTGGTTTTACACGGGAAGGTACGTTTTTCGCATCCATGGCCCTATGGTGCATGGGCTGCTACCAGCGCGAAGGCCTGCCCGACAATCAAAAGGATGTCGCCAGAAACCTGACGGAACGATGCATCTTATTAAGGAAAAAGCAGTTGGACAAAGAATTGCTCTCATTGGCGGACTCCCCTGGCCCGCGCTGGCCAGACGCCGTATTCAAGCTTGAAACAAGAAGCTGGTATGTCTATGAACTGGATTTGTTCTGCAATCTACCATGGGATTACAGTTGGTGGCAACAGCTTGTCTATCCCGCTCTTGAAAAACTAATTGCGGAATGCAAGGAATACCAGCCCGAACTGGAGCGCTTCAGCGCCATGGATTTCAAAGACATCCACCCTATTGTCTCGAATCCGAAAATCAAGGCATTGCGCTACGCCATCAATCGCCAGATGGGATTTCTGAGATTCCAATATCTTTTGAATTTTAACAGAGTTTTTGAGACAATATCCCTGACGCCTGAAAATAGGAAAATATACCAACAAGCACATGAGTTGATGCTCACCTCCAACATCCCAGATCTGGCCGTCCATGGCCTGAACGGTTTGAACATTCTACACATACAACAAACTGAGCGTCAAAGGAGAGAAAACGCCATTGCGATGATCATGCACGGACAAAAGAAAGAACTTCAAAAAGACATGAATCAACAGCTTCAAAAAGACCGAGCTTTCTATTATGAACAGCTCCAGCGACTTGTCGAAAACGGGGCCAAGATCAAAACCTCCACGGATCAACTTCTGGCAGGCAGCCCCACGGATGATTCAGAATTTCTTGAGCAGAAACTGGCGATTCTCGACATAGCTATCCCCAAATACAACTCATACCAGTTGTTCGCCAACTCGCTGCTTGTCGGCTTTGAAAAATGGCCGCCCAAGAGAGCCCAGATGGTCTATGACAAACTGCTAGCCTTCGAAGCGGAAAGCCAGAAGATATTCGAGAGTAATCAACGGAAGGACGCTTTCCAGATCAAATTGATGAAGGACTATTTCCAAAATCAGCGGAAAAAACTGGAAAAAGCATTCGACATCAAGCCTGCCGTCGCCGACACGACACCCGTCGAGTCGCCGTATGCGGAAATCTACTCGCCATTGGAAAATCGCAAAAAAATCTATGGGATTGCTTTTGTCGGATATGAAAAATCATCACTCTATATCGTGACGTTCGAATATCCCAACGCCTTCCTGCTGAAAATCGACGCACAAAACAACATGACTCTTTCCGAAGTCGCAAAAGCAAAAATGCCAGGCATTTACGGGGGCATGCGCTTTGGGGCGATTCTGGATGTTTATTATGCCGCATCAGACGGACGGATGGTCTATCTGTTCCCCAAGAACGGCTCCAAGCCGGAAATCATCGATTTCGGAGATTATTGTAAAAAATGGTGCCATTGCATGGCAGGCTACGGCGAACGGCTTTTCTTCACGTTCGACGGCCAGCAAAATGCCCCAGGCACGTTGCTGGAATACAATGTACGGACACACGAAAAGAAACTGCTCGCATCAACCGTGGACCGTTCCGTCAAATGGCCGTTGCAAGGCATTGGCCGCCCGTATGACATGCATCAGATTCTATGCGATCCCGCAAAGGACAGAATCCTTCTGCTCCTCCATGATGTACCGCCAAAGGAAGGACATGCGCCCTTTACCATCAAGCTTTGGGCCTATTACTGGAAGACGGGGGAATGGAAAGCCCTCTCGAACTATCTCCCGTTTTCTTCTTTGAACGGAAAAAACATAATGTTGCTTGACGGGGAAATCTGGCTGAACAGCGATAGCATGGGCTATGGTAAGATCAATAAAGACGGAAACTTCCAGCCGCTCTATCTGATTGGGAACGATGGACATCTGTCTGATACTCCTATCCAGTACGGTGATGATTCCTTCAAGAAAGTCGTTCTGGACTTGTCCCAAATGATGAAACCTAAGCCCATGTACGATGATCTACAGCGGATGGACTTATTGCTCAACGTCTTCAGCGGGAAGATCCTGCTCGGCGAAAAAGTCGCAATGATTCCAAAGGAGCATCGCTTCATGCGGCTTCCCGAACCGTTCCGCCCAATAGCATGCTTCGACGGCAAATACTGCGTCGGCTACAAATATTTCTCCAATGGCTTCCAGATCCGCGTCCTCAAAGACTATGGCAAATGATTATCCCCAAGGCGGAAACATTGCCTGAACTCATGCCAGAAACAACTGGTCAAGGCCGACGACGCACTGCGGGAAAACACTGTACAGTCCGTCTTTCAGACCATTGGCCGTTATCAATGTCAATAGCAAGGATTTGCGTGTTCCAGTCTCTTCGCTGAAGACATGGATCTTGTTCTGAAGTTCCTGCACGACCTTCTTGTCGATGGCGAATGGGGCGGCAGTATATTTAATTTCACAGATGTTGATGGTCCTGTCCTTCCGGTCAATCAAGAGGTCGATTTGCGCACCGTTCGTGTCTTTTCCGGACGAACGCCACGAACAGATCCGCGTCTGCACAGCGGCGATACCCAATGCCTGCTTGATCTGGCGAACATGATGGAGGCACAGCATTTCAAAGGCCAGCCCCGCCCAAGCATGGTGGAGCGGACTGTTCACCGACGTGCTCCAGAACTGCTCGTCGTTATATACATTATTATTGATGAAGTTGAAATAGAACAACGTGTAGAAGTCGATCAGCTGGTACAGTGTGTTCTTGCTGACTTTGCTGCCATTGATTCGCGTCGTTTCAGAATATGGCTCATATCGACGGATGAAGCCACATTCCACAAGTTCCTCCAATACCGTGCTGAACACACCGTTTTCCATAAGTTTCGTGGCCGCCAGCAGCTCCGTGCGAGTCATCCCCATGCGCTTTTTGGCCAGCGCCGTCACGACCGCGATATGATGGGACGCCTTCTTGAAGATGGCCTGATACAAGTTACCGAACTCGTCCTTCAACTCTGCCATGGGCGAAAAGAACAGCCGGTCGATGTTCTGCGCCAAACTGAACTGTTTCTGCATGAGCGAGAGATAGAAAGGAATCCCTCCGAGAACCATGTAGCATTCGGCGATTTCCCCACGCGAATAGCCAAAGCCATGGCGTGTGAAGTACTCTTCGCATTCATTGAGCGTAAATGGCTCCAGCGAAATATAATGCGTGAGGCGGTTGTGAAGTCCTCCCCTATTGTGGATCAAATTGTTCAGCATCCATGACGTCGCGGAACCGCAGACGATCAGTTTCACATCGTCGCGTTGCGCCGCCCAGCTGTTCCAGAAATTCTCCAACGCCGGAATGAAACCGGACTTCGGCGTGTCCATCCATGGCATTTCATCGATGAAAACCACTTTCGGACCATCTGGAAGGCTTTCCAGATAACGCCCAAGCGAATGGAAGGCCAGCATCCAGTCGGAATCCACCGACAGCTCCTCCGCATGGCTGTATTTCTGCAGTGCCACCGCGAAACCGATCAACTGTCGGCTCAGATTTCCGTCGTGCAGCCCCGTGATGTAAAAGGAAAAATTATCGTTCACCGCCTGCCGGATCAGGAAAGTCTTGCCGACACGACGCCGTCCATACACCGCCACGAATTCAGACCGAGGGCTTGCAATATACTCCCTCAGCATTTGCAACTCTTTTGCTCTGCCGACGATGCTTTCCATGATGACACTCCCGTTACAGCCTGTCTTCAATCATAATCTTCTCCATAAATATACCCCAAAAACACATTTCCGCAAATTATAAAAACAAAATCTGCGGGAACGACATTTTTTTCATCGTTTTCGCAGATTTTGTTTTTATAATTTGCGGAATACGTGATACCAATAATTTATGTATCAACGGGGACGGTCACTCCTCTACACAACCACAAAATAGGAGGGCAACGCTCTAGCGCAACCGATTCCGCAACGCACGATCTTCTTTGATTGAACTACTGAAATCTCCTTTCCCTTGAATCATGCCTGTCCATGCTTGCGTGAACGACCATTCCATGCTATTTTATGGACTGGAACCATGAAACAGGCGGACGCTTGTTTTCCCAAATTGTCACAACAACCATGGACAGCATGCTCGCTACCATGTTCACAGAAAAGGAGATTCACCATGCCGGAAGAAGAAGTCGTCAAAGCCGAAGAAGCCCTCCAGACCGCCACGTTCAAGACAAAGGCAGTCGTCGAACAACTGACAAAAGGCGATGTTAAAGGCGTCTGGGAGAAACTATGGGAATCTCTTCAAGGTGAAATCTGGCATTTCGGCAAAATCGTCCTGCTGGCGGTGGTCATCTTCATTATTGCCTATTTCGTCAGCAAACTCATCCACAAGGCGTTCAACAAGGTCGCAGAAAAGTATGCAATTGACGTGTCGCTTGTCAGCATCATCCATCGTCTCATCACATTGCTGATGCTGTCCTTCACCTTGCTCATCATTCTGGAGCTTCTCGGCATCAACACGGCCTCCGTTCTGACGGTCGTCGGCGCCGCCGGCCTGGCCGTCGGTCTCGCATTGAAAGATACGCTAAGCAACATCGCGGCGGGCATCTTCCTCTTGACGCAGCATCCGTACAAGACGGGCGATTTCGTGGAATGCGCAGGCATGTCCGGCTCAATTCTTGAAATCGGCCTGTTCACGACCAAACTGCGCACGCCGCAGGGACAGGACATCTTCGTGCCGAACAATTCCATCATCGCCGCCCCTATCACGAACTACAGTAGCAACAAAGTCCGCCGTGCCGACATCACGGTCGGCATCGACTACGGCGACAATCTGGAAGACGGCATCAAGCTACTGCAAGCCATGATGGAACGCCATCCGCTCATCCTCAAGGATCCCGCACCGACCGTTCTCGTCGCCGAACTGGCGGACAGCTCCGTCAATCTCACGCTCCGCTTCTGGACGGAAAATGACAAGTATTGGGATGCCTATTGGGACATCCAACGCAATCTGAAGGCGGAAATCGAAGGTGCGGGCCTCAACATCCCGTTCCCGCAGCGCGTCGTCACATTCGCCAACAAGGCGGAATAAGCCAACAAAAGGCGCATACAGTCATGCCGGAACTACCTGAAGTCGAAACGGTCAGAAATGTCATAGAGCCACAGGTCAGCGGTCGAGAAATTCTTTCCATCGATGTGCGCAATGCGAAAGTCATTGCGCACCCAACCACCAAAGAGTTTCTCAACATCCTGCAAGGCAAGATAATAAACGGCATGGCTCGTCGCGGGAAATTTCTTTCCTTTATTCTATCGGAAGACAATCGCTTATTTCTTCATCTGCGGATGACAGGCCAGCTAATTGTCACGCCAGATGCTTTTCCATTGGCCAAGCATACGCATCTCGTCATGCAGTTGGATGACGGACACCAAATGCGTTATATCGACACCCGTTGTTTCGGACGTTTCTGGCTAATCCGTCAAGGCGAACCAACAGCCGTGACGGGAATAGACAAATTAGGACTTGAGCCAGCAGATAAGTCTCTGACAGCCAAATATTTAAAAACTGCCATCGGGAAACGGCGCAAACCGATCAAGGAAATGTTGCTCGACCAGACCATCATCGCAGGTATCGGCAACATCTACGCCGATGAAACTCTTTTCGCCATTGGCCTCCATCCAGAGGAAAAATGTTCAGATCTGCGTGACAGCGATTGGCGAAAACTTGCCCAGGCGATTCCAGAAGTCATTGCCTGGGGAATAGAAACAAACAAAATCACCCCAGAGGATTATCTGGCCAGTCAAGGCGCCAATTACCGTAATACGCCTTTATTAAAAGTATATGGACGTGGTGGGCAGCCATGCCTGAAATGCGGGCGATCATTGGAAAAAATCACAGTCGGCGGCAGAAGCAGTTGCTTCTGCCCCGCCTGTCAAAAGAAACGCATCCGCTGACTGCTGTGTGCGCTTCCAACGGAAAATCCACCGAGCGACAGTCATCCGTTCATTTTCAAGAGAGCCTCTTTGCCGCTCATGCCGACGGCGACGCCCAATGCGGCGGCCGCCGCTGAAACGGCCTTCACTTCGGCTTTCAGCATGTCGTCGTAGTTCTTCACACCCGTCACAATGGCGACGGCGTCGCCTGTCTTATCCGCCGTCGCGACAGATAGATAGCCGCATCCAAGCAGACCTTTTTTGCCACGGATCATCAACACCACGCTGTGCGCCGTCGGAAACGCCACGGCGTCAAGCATTTGACCATTAATCGTCACAGTATCCATTGGTTCAACTCCTGTAGGAAACTTACGTCTGAAAATTATTCCGCCTATATTTTACAGGCGAATCTTGTGAAATCAAGCCAATGGTAAGCGACGGTATCCTCGCCGTCGGAGGAGGTCCCGCGGTGCGTCCCGCCTGCGGGAAGGAAGTCCCATCGGCGTCCCGCCGTTGGGTGAGAAAGTCCCATCGGCGTCCCGCCGTTGGGCGAGGAAGTCCCATCGGCGTCCCGCCGTTGGTGTGGTGTGGCGGCGGCGTCCTCGCCGTCGCACGCGGGCAACGCCCGCGAATTACGATGCGAAGGCGGGACGCCTCCACCACACCAGCCTTGAAGACACCACTGTCCAAAGTGCGTAACTTTTCTGAAAGACGTTATTTGTGGTAATTTCTATTCTACAATACTGATTCTTATTCTGTAGCAATTTTCTTTAGATATTTTGGGAATACCTTCTTCAATTTGACAGCCTTATCTGTAAGCCATTCAAAGCAACTATCCCATTGGGCGTTGTCAGTATAATCACCATCCTGCACGATTATGATTCGAGATGCCATTTTGTCAGGTAATGGTTGCCAGTCCATCTTGAAACCAAGTTCTTTTTCAATCTGATCCTTTTGAGATTCCAAATCATTGAATATGTCTTTCCGTTTATTGATATAGACTTCTGCTCCAATTTGTCCTGTGGTCTTAACTGTCAAGCAGATTTGATATTCAGATGATCCCAATGGAAGATTCATCCAATTTTGAGGCAGGCCCTTCCGGCGATTGAAGAGTTTGGAAAATTCCGGTTGCTTCATGGTATAATCCATGAAACTGTTCCAAAAATCCATCTGTTGTTGATTTATTTTTGAATCAACAACCTGCTTGTTTTGTTTTGTCCATTCATTGGGCCTTTCAAGAACTGTGAACCTAGCCGCAGGAATGGAATCCCCTATGCGCAGGACTTCTATCTGGATAAGAAAAATGCCTATATCAGCATCAGTATGTTCATTTATCCACTGGACGGCGGCCCTATGTTCGTCATCAGCCTTCTCAACAATCCAAATCAGAATTTGAGCATTTTTGCCTGCTGTATAGGTGATAAGCTTTCCTAAATGGTCGTGATTAGTCGCTCCATATTGATTTTCAATAATGATTTTTCGGTCACTACCATCTTCCTTTGCCAAAATGTCTGCACTGTATTTCCCAACTGCAGACTCTGTTTCTTCAGCAAGAATGTCAATACCTACTGCATTACCCAAGAGTTCCATATTCTCTCGTTTGGCGAGCCAATCTGAAAATTCACGTTCAATCTTCCAGATATTCCTGATCTCCTCATTTTTCAAAATACCTAATTTTTCCATCATAATTCTCCTTTTTGTTTTATAACTGTTTGACAATAAATTTGTTTATTGAGAATAGTTTCAATGATCGCTCATTCATTAAATTGTATAAAATCACGGTAAATACACAATACGGAAACCATTATTTTCATAGGTGCCAGACCAAATACGAACCTCCTTTACCCATCGACGAGATGCCGAACGACAGTCTTTTGCATCAGAATAATACGAGCCTCCACGCAGGAAATATTTGGTGTAGCCAGTTCCAGAAGCAGACACAAACGGATCAATAGTAATAATATCTGCAATATAGTCAGAGGGAGTGTCGTAGTCCCGACAAAATTCACTAACATTGCCATGCATGTCATAAAGTCCCCAAGCATTCGGCATGTAGCAACCGACTTTTGCTGTGCCTTTATCTGTAGAACTATCTGAAGAAAAATAATTGTAGCTATTACCACCGCCATTATGTTTATATCGTCCCATTTCCGTCATATTGGAATCCTCAAATGATGATTTCAAGTTCTGCCCTGAGTTGAGAGCTGTCATCGTGCCAGCACGACATGCATATTCCCATTGTGCTTCCGTAGGCAGATCGAACACTAAACCTGTTCTTGACTGCAGTTTGCCCATGAATGACAAAGAATCAACATTTTTGCCACAAATCATGTCAAAAGTGATATTTTCTACGGGACGTGTCAAGTAATAATCAGTATTTTTGAAATAACTTGGCTTTGTCGCCATTACTAATTCCCATTGCCTTTGGGTAATTTCAAATACGCCAATAAAATAATCTTGTGTCAAAACCACTTTATGTAAAGTCTCCGTTGACTGTTCTCTCCCCAATTCATCATCGGGCGAACCCATAATGAACATCCCCGCCTTGATACGGCGCAACCACAGTTCTGTTGTACGGCATTTGTCATCATCCAAATTGGGAGGAGTATTCGACCAGCGTACAGGATATTTTTCAGAGTTAGGTCCAGATGATAAATCAATGACAATATATTCATTTTCATTTCGCATATAATCATCTATACGCTTATATACACGCCCCATGTCAAAAATAACTCTTTGTTCAAGAGGAGTATTGTAACCAGGCATTTCAACGTCCTTGTAGCTGATGACATGTTCTCCAACTGTCGTCGTCACTGATAATTTGCTCTCATTCCATTCATCATCGTCGAGACGCCATTTGCCACCTGATATATTTAGTATGCAATTGACTATAGGGGAACTATTATGTAAACATGCAATACGAAACCCCATTGTGTTACTTGCACCATAAGATGAAGAGTATGAAAGCCGAGAGGCTGACCGACTATAAGTTTCGGTCTCCCTCCAGCTTCCCCCTCTTGCCACGCGTGCTGCCCCATAAAAAGGTCCAACTGGGTCGGTTACAGGATTTTCATTAAAATCTGCTTGCCAGTCCAAACACCATTCCAAAACATTCCCATGCATGTCATAAAGTCCCCAAGCATTAGGCAAATAACTCCCCACCTTAGCCGTTCCTTTTGCATCTGTCCAGTCTTGTTCGCCTGAAGAACCAGCAATAGAACCACTATTATACCCACATCTTCCAACTTCTGTCAAATAGTATGCGACAGTTGATTGGGATAAGTTATTCCCCGAATTAAGAGCGGTTGTTGTTCCAGCTCTACATGCATACTCCCATTGCGCCTCTGTTGGGAGATCAAAGATCAAACCAGTTTTCAATTGCAACCTTTCCATGAAGGATAGGTCCTGAACAATATGACCACACCTTGGCCATCCTTCATCAACCGATGAAGAACCACGAATCATACCATATGATACTTTTTCCACAGGGCGTGTTGCATAGTAATCTTGGTTACTGAAATAACTTGGTCTCGTTCCCATGACCATTTCCCATTGTCGTTGAGTACACTCAAATACGCCAATATAGAAGTCTTGAGTAATTGTCACCTCATGTTGTAACTCATAATTTGAAGAATATGGCTGACGTCCATATTCAGTTTTAGGCGTTCCCATGATAAATGTTCCTGCAGGAATCCTACGAAGCCACAGCTCCGTTGTTCGGCATGTGTCATCATTCAAATCTGGCGGAGTATCTGTCCCGCGTACTGGATAGCTGTTCGATTCCGGCCCAGAAGACAAATCGATGACAACATATAACGTTTCATGCTTTTCATAAACTTCACTATTATGATATGTTTCGCCTGCCGTCAGTGAGATGTTCTGCTCATTCGGGGCAAGATAGCCCAGAATATCCATGAAGCTAATCGTATGCTCACCAACTGTTGTTGTCACCATTACCCCGCTTGCGTTCCATTCGCCATCGTCAATCCGCCACTTGCCACTGGGAGGATTCAGCGTATATGTTACGGTTGGCGGGACGGGTTCGTATGCAACAAGCTTTGTCAGACGTTCTCCCGCAGTCAACGTAATGTCTTGTTTTGCTGGAGTTATATAGTTATTGACTGCCTGGAAACTGACGGAATGCGTACCGACTGTCGTTGTCACGGTTGTGCCACTCGTATTCCATACACCATTATCGAGACTCCATTTACCGTTCGATGGACTCAATGTATAGGTTACTGTCGGTTGAATTGTTTCGTATTCAACAGTTCTAGATAAGTTTTCACCAGCCGAAAGGACAATATCCTGTGAATCTGGCGTCGTGTATCCGTCAACCGCCGAGAAATGGATTGTATGCTTACCAACCATCGTCGTCACTGTGGCTCCGCTGTTGTTCCATGAACCATTGTCAAGACGCCACTTGCCATTTTCGGGAACAAGAGTGTAACTCACTGTTGGAGCGATGACTGTATAGTTGACTGTCCTTTCAACCATTCCCCCTGCTGCTAAAAACAAAGTTTGTTCCGAAGGCGTGTTATAGCCTTCCACTTCCATGAAGCTGACTTTGTGCGATCCGACTGTCGCTTCCACTGTTGCACCGCTATCGTTCCAGTCGCCATCGTCCAGACACCACTTGCCGTCAGCAGGATTCAGCGTATAGGTAACGGTCGGTGGGATAACGTCATACACGACAGTCTTGGAGAGTTTGTCGCCAAACGCCAATGTTATCGTCTGGTCAACTGGCGTCGTATAGCCTTCGACAGCCTGGAAACTGACCATATGCTCACCGGCAGTCGTCGTCACCGTTTTTCCGCTGTCTATCCAGTCGCCGTCGTCCAGCCGCCACTTGCCGTTTGTCGGCGTCAACGTGTATTTCACTGTCGGTTGAATCGGTTTGTATTCAACGTCTTTTGACAGGCTTTCCCCTGCCGTCAACGTGATGTTCTGAGCAGAAG
The DNA here is from genome assembly GCA_017554445.1 of Victivallales bacterium. Classification (GTDB taxonomy): domain Bacteria; phylum Verrucomicrobiota; class Lentisphaeria; order Oligosphaerales; family Oligosphaeraceae; genus UBA1407. Next base: position 19,245 of record JAFZIJ010000205.1, on the reverse strand, counting down.
GCGCCGTATAGCCTGTGACGGCCTGGAAACTGACCGTGTGCTTGCCGACAGTTGTCTCCACCGTCGCTCCGCTGTCGTTCCAGTCGCCGTTGTCAATCCGCCACTTGCCGTCCGGCGGATTCAGCGTATAGGTCACACTCGGCGGGACAGGCATATAACTGACGGTATTGACAAGCATCTGCCCATCAACAAGATTGACGACTTGCGAAGGAGGAGCCACATATCCTGCGACATCCCTGAAAGTAATGCCATGTATCCCTGTCTTTGTCTTCACGACCGAACCGCCGGCATTCCATTCCCCCTTGTCGATGCGCCACATTCCGTCCGCAGGTTGCAGCAAATAACTGATTTGCGACGTGACAGCCGCAGGCTGGTAAATCCAATAGGTGCTCCCTTGCGGCAATCCGCCGTTCACTTGCTCATAATGATTTTGATTCCAACGCCATACATTTGGATTGGCAGCCAAATCTACCGTCTTGGCTTCATCCATGACGCCAAGAAGATTCCATCCGGCATACATGGGTTTTGGATATGCCTTGTCTCCTGTCAGCGTCAACCGGATGTCTTCATGGGCGTATATCCAGAATCCCTGCCCGGGGATGAACGTGTCCTGTTGTCGAAAATGCGCATTCGACCATGTCCAGGGCTTTTCCAATCCTTTCAGAATGCCAAGACTGTCGTCATCGGGCGTGATGGCGAGTGCACAAAGATTCCAGCCTTTGCGAAGCTCCAGAGTCTGCTTCATCTGGTTGCGGAATTCCAGTGTGACGCCAGCTGTCTCAAAATCCTCCCATCCTTTGCCCTGTGGGACGAAAAATGTCGCAGGCGAATCAAAACATCTGATATCGCCATCCAACAAATAGAAGGAGGGCTTGCTTCCCATGAACACCAGTTCCTTTAAAGCCGTGCATCCAGTAAATGCATCTTCCCCAATAGCTTGGACACTGGCAGGAAGGATGACCGTCGTGAGATTGCCTGCATTGGCAAACGCATGCTCCTTGATGGTTTCAATTCCATTCGGAATGGAATAGCTTTCTTCAGGCTTCCCAGCAGGATAGAGGACAAGTTCCTTCATGCTCTTGCTGAAAAGAACTCCATCAATGGAAGTATAATGCGAATTGTCTGCATCGACTTGAACAGAAACAAGTTGATTGCAACCTGAAAAGCAATTACTCAAAAGAATACAGCTATTTGGAAGGGCGATACATTGTATGGAAGAACAATCATCGAAAGCATTCTTGTTGATTGACGTTACTCCATCCGGAATCGCAACATATTTGTCTTTCTTTCCCGACGGATACGCAATTAACGTGCTTTTGTCTTTACTGAAAAGAACACCGTCTTCTGTTGCATAATATGGATTGCTTTCATTTACATGGATGGATTCCAGAGACTTGCATCCAACCATCGCATCATCGCCGATGGTGGCAACGCTTTCCGGAATGGTGATCGTCGTTATATCCTGGCGATTGCTAAACGCTCTGTTTCCAATGGCGGTCACCGGCATACCGTCAATCGTGGACGGGATTGACAGCTCTTTGGAGCATTCAACAACTCCCGTAATCGTAATCTGGTTATCCGCTACTGTATATTCAAACACGGCAGAAGGCTTTTCATCCAACGCCATGGCATTGAAACAGGCGATGACAGGCAGGACGAAATGAAAAATAAAGGCCAACCGTAAAAAGCGATGTTTGTTCATGTTTTATTCCTTCTTTTCTTCTATTTCAAATACAATTCCAATGTCTTCAGTTTTCCGGCAAGTCCATGCCTTGCAACATTCAGGATATCAAGTATTGTCGCTGTTATCCATTCATGAAAAAAACAAAAAAAGAGCGCCTCTTGTTCGTGGCTTTCGAGGTTTAGGACGACCTTACAACGGCACGAAAAGAGACGCTCTAGGCAGAGCGCTCGAAACGTGTGCCGTTGTAAGATTTGGAAGGTCCTAATTTCGAAAGCCACAAAGCACAAATACCAGCGGCATGGCCGCTGGCTATGTCAGAAGAAAGAAAACGCTATTTTACGTGACAATGACTCCTGTTGGGTTGTGATTACCAATCGTTTGATTGGTCGAAAAGACTATAAAACAATATACTATACGTGTTTATATGATGGTTTCAAATGGAAAAATCATCATTTGGGACATCTCCGTAAGAAAATGGCCCATGAACATCATGTTTTGTGGAAAGTCTCGCCCTTCGGGCGAATTGTCGCACCCTTGCGGGCGCCATTGTAGAGGGGAGCATCTTACCGCCAGCTGCTTTATTAATGCTTAATGCTTAATGCTTAATGCTTAATGAAAAGATGTCTAGCCCTACGGGTTGAAATGCCGCCATTGATGTCGACGGTGTGGCAGAGGCGTCCCGCATGCGCACGGTAATTCACGGGCGTTGCCCGCGTGCGACGGCGAGGACGCCGCCGCCACACCACACCCGCAGGCGGGACGCCGATGGGACCTCCTCCGCCCAACGGCTTGATGCCGTAGGCATACTGTAACAAAAAAAGACAACTATTTTAATAATGTTTTCTTGAAATATTGAATTTGCATTGTATTTTATCTCTGTTTTCACTCAAATCACTACTTATTCAGTAGCCTTAATACCATAAAAGCATCCAGCCAACGGCATGGGATGCCAAAGCAAAATACAGGGACATGAGACGAATGCAGACAAGCCAAACATTATTTGATACGGTCGGGAATACTCCCCTATTGCGTCTTACTACCATAGATAAAGAATTGGACGGTGTTGAGCTTTATGCGAAGGCGGAGTATTTCAATCCGACCGGTTCCGTGAAAGACCGCGCCGCCAAAGCGATGATTCTCGACGGAATCAAGCGTGGCTTGCTGACGCATGACAAGACGATCATCGACGCGACAAGCGGCAACACGGGCATTGCGTATGCGGCGTTGGGGGCGGCGTTAGGATATAAAGTCGCGTTATGCCTCCCAGCGAACGCGACTGAAGAGCGCAAGAAACTGATGAAGCTCTACGGCGCAGAAATCATCGAGACGGATCCATTGGAGAGTTCTGACGGTGCCTACAACGAATGCCGAAGGCTGGTCGCCGAATATCCTGAAAAGTACTTTTATCCAGACCAATACAACAATGACGCGAACTGGAAGGCTCATTTTGAAGGCACTGCGGTTGAAATCTGGAAGCAGACGGAACAGCTTGTGACGCATTTCGTGGCTGGGACTGGTACATCTGGAACGTTCATGGGAACAAGCCGCGGATTGAAACACTTGAATCCGCAAGTGAAAGCCGTTCTGATGCAACCGGATTCACCGTTTCATGGATTGGAAGGAATGAAACACATGGCATCAACCATCCATCCGGGCTTCTTCGACGAATCAATTGCGGATATCAAACTGGAAGTTTCGACAGAGGAAGCATATGCAATGACTCGTCGGTTGGCACATGAAGAGGCACTTCTAGTCGGCATCAGTTCGGGAGCAAACGTCGCGGCCGCGCTGAAACTTGCGAAGACATTGCCATCGGGTTCCGTAGTGGTCACGATTCTTTGTGACAACGGCAACCGTTATCTCTCTTCAGATTTCTGGGAGGAAGCATGATGCTGAAACTGACACGACAAATCGAAACAGACATCCGAAAAGCGGGAGCAGACGCCTATCCGAACGAATGCTGCGGCATCCTGTTTGGAAGCGAAGACGGCGACGACCACATCGTCAAGTCGTTGAAACCCATTGAGAATGCGCGTGAAAGCGGCGAGCAGTACCATCGCTTTCTGATCACGGCAGAAGACATGATGCAAGCGGAGCTGGAGGCACGACGGCTTGGATTGGAAATTATCGGATTCTACCATTCGCATCCAGACCATCCCGCAAAGCCATCGGACTACGACCGAGAGCATGCGTTACCGTTTTATTCCTATATTATCCTACGCGTAGCGGAAGGCAAGCCAGAACTGATGACCAGTTGGCGACTGCAACTCAGCCGTGAAGCTTTTGACAGCGAACCATTTGAAATTGAACCATAAATACAAGGAGGCTTAACATGAGCGTAACGATTCTAATCCCAACCGCATTGAGGTCTTTTGTGGACCGTAAATCCGATATCGAAGTGGAAGGCTCCACCGTCGGCGAAACTCTTGGTAATCTCGCCGCACAGTATCCTGATTTGAAACATCAGATTTACGAAGACGATGTGAAATTGCGTGGATTCGTGAATGTCTTTGTTGACGGAACGAACATCAAGAAACTGAACGGGCTCGACACGAAAGTCGCGCAAGGTGCGACTATCATGCTCGTTCCAGCCATTGCAGGAGGATGCTGAAACATGAGCGAAGGTATATCAAGTGTAGTTCCGGAAGAACGGTGGAAGGAATTAGAGCATGACGATCTGACGCGTTACAGTCGCCAGCTTCTTCTATCCGAAGTCGGAATTGAAGGTCAACGCAAACTCAAGGGAGCGAAGGTTTTGATTGTCGGCACAGGTGGTTTGGGCGCACCTCTTGCGCTCTATCTGGCTGCGGCCGGCGTAGGGACTCTCGGTCTCGTTGATTTCGACAATGTCGATATTTCGAACCTCCACCGCCAGATCATCCACGGCACGCGTGACGTTGACCGTCCCAAAGTCGCATCCGCGCGTGACCGTATTCGAGCGTTGAATCCGTTGGTCAACGAAGTCACCTACAACGAACCGCTGAACAGCGAGAATGCGTTGGACATCATTCGTGAATATGATGTGGTGGCGGACGGAACAGACAACTATCCGACACGCTATCTCGTAAATGACGCATGCGTCCTGCTCGGCAAGCCGAACGTGTATGGATCAGTGTTCCAGTTCGAGGGACAAGTCAGCGTGTTCTATGCAAAACACGGCCCATGCTACCGTTGCCTGTACCGCGAACCGCCACCGCCCGGACTGGTTCCATCCTGCGCGGAAGGCGGCGTTCTGGGCGTTCTGCCAGGCGTCGTCGGAATGCTTCAGGCCACGGAAGTCATCAAACTGCTGGTCGGCGGCGGTGACACACTGACAGGACGCCTTCTGCTCTACGACGCGTGGAAAATGAAATTCCGCGAACTGAAACTTGAGACGGATCCCGAATGCCCGATCTGCGGAAGCCATCCGACGATCACGAAACTCATCGACTACGAGCAGTTCTGCGGCATGAAAACGGCACAGGACGACATTCCCGTGGAATCCATTTCCGCCACGGAACTGAAACGGCGTTTCGATGCGAACGAGCCTGTGCAGGTGATCGATCTGCGCGAACCGCATGAGCGTTCCTACTTCAAGTTCCCGAACGCGAAAGCGATACCGCTCGGCCAAATCATCCGCAGGCAGAATGAACTGGATCCGTCCATCGACACCGTCTTCGTCTGCAAGATCGGCCAACGCAGCATTCTGGCCATACGCAATCTGCGTGCAGCCGGCTATCAAGGCAAACTGATGAATCTGCTGGACGGCGTACAAGGCTGGAAAAACGAAGTCGATCCAACTGTGAAGTTAATCTGATTAGCCTTTTTTGGGCGAATCAAAGGAAAAACAAGATAAAGAGAAGGAAGTAAGAACATGTCCGATGAAATCAAAATCAACGCCTTAGGAAAAGCTGCGGCCTATCAGCTGGCAGATGTGTCGAAGACCAAACCGCAATTCGGGCTACTGACTCCGAAATGGCTCTCCAAATTTCTGGAATTCAAAGGCCTGGATGCAGGTATCTACCGTGTCAACCGTGTAAAGGAAGGCAATACGCCGCTGGAAGTGCTTTGCAGTTCCAAGCCGAAAAGCACCGTCATTCCGCAGGGCTTCATCGACTATGAAGAGAAGCCGCGTGAATACATCCTCAACTCGATCTCCACCATCATCAACGTCAACACTCAGGTGACGGATGTTTTCAGTTCGCCGTACGACCAGACGAAAGAGCAGCTCGCGTTGGCAGTGGAAAGTCTGCGCGAACGTCAGGAAAGCCAGCTCATCAACAACGACGACTATGGTCTTCTGAAGAATGTCGCCGATTCACAGCGAATCCAGCCCCACAACAGCGTCGGCGCCCCCACGCCGGACGATTTGGACGAACTCATCTCCAAAGTATGGAAAGAACCGTCCTTCTTCCTTGCGCATCCGCGTGCCATTGCGGCATTCGAGCGCGAATGCACACGTCGCGGCGTTCCGCCGGTGACCGCCAACATCAACGGCGGAACCTTCATCCTCTGGCGCGGCATTCCGTTGATTCCGTCAGACAAGATGCTGGTTGACGGCCTGAAGAATCCGAAGTCGCCGAGCGGCAAGACGAACATTCTGCTCATCCGCACAGGCGAAACGAAACGCGGCGTCATCGGATTGTATCAAGCAGGCTTGCAGGGCGAGCATTCCCGTGGCCTTTCCATTCGCTTCCGCGGCATTGATGACAAGGGAGTCGCCTCTTATCTGCTATCGCTGTATTGCTCTGCGGCGATTCTGGCCGACGATGCCATAGCGGTGCTTGAAGACGTGGAGGTTGGTGAATATTATGACTATAAACGAGACTAATCTGAATCCCGCCACAGCAGGCCTACCTACCGAAGGCGAGCTGTTGAACATGGCGGCGGAATTGTTCGGCGAGCCTGCGCAGAACACCACCACGACATCAGGAACGGACTGGGCGAAGATTGCAACCGACGTGCTTCGCGAGCAGTCCGACGCGCCATCGCCATCTTCCGCAGCTTATTCGCCGACCTTGGTGTCCGCCACAAAGGCGGCGGACGCGCCAACGGCTACGTCCTCCCAAACGAAGCCGCTGTCGCGCTCACATGCGACCATCGGCTCCATTCCAGTGGAGAAGCTACGCACAGATTTCCCCATCCTGCAGGAGCCTCTTTCGTCAGGAAGACAGCTGGTCTGGTTTGACAACGGCGCCACAACACAGCGCCCCAAGCAGGTCATCGACCGCATCTCATACTACTATACGCATGAGAACTCCAACGTGCATCGCGGTGCTCACGAACTGGCCGCACGTTCGACAGACGCTTACGAAAACGCACGTTCAACGGTGGCTAAGTTTCTGGGAGCGGGCAATTCAAAAGACATCGTGTTTGTTCGCGGCACGACCGAAGGCATCAATCTGGTCGCGCAAAGCTACGTACGTCCTCTGCTTCGCAACGGCGACGAAATCATCGTTTCGTTGTTGGAGCACCATGCGAACATCGTACCATGGCAGATGATTGCGGCGGCGACTGGCGCAAAACTGCGGGTCATTCCTGTTGATGCGAACGGCCAACTCAATCTCGCCGAATACGCAAAACTATTCAACGAGCATACACGGTTCGTGTCCGTCACGCATGTTTCGAACGTGCTCGGGACGGTCACGCCCGTCGCGGAACTCGTCGCCATCGCGCATGCCCACGGTGTGCGCATTCTGATTGATGGAGCGCAATCCGTCGCGCATATTCCTGTCAATGTAACCGCCCTGGATCCTGACTTTTATGTATTCTCCGGCCATAAGATTTTCGGTCCGAACGGAATCGGCGCCGTCTATGGCAAGACCGACGCACTCGAAGAGGCGCAGCCCTATCAGGGCGGCGGCAACATGATCGCGGATGTCACGTTCGAACGCACCATCTACCAATCCGCCCCGAACAAATTCGAGGCCGGAACGGGCAGCATCGCGGATGCGGTCGGCCTGGGCGCGGCGCTCGAATACATGATGCAGATCGGCATGGTGAATATCGCCGCATACGAGCATGAACTGACACAATACGGCATGGAGCGTCTGGCTGCCATACCGGGCCTACATCTGATCGGCACGGCACGAGACAAATCCGGCGTGCTGTCGTTCGTATTGGACAACCACGACATCGCCTCCGTCGGAAAATATCTGGACAGCCAAGGCATCGCGGTTCGTGCAGGCCATCACTGCGCACAGCCTATTCTTCGGCACTATGGTCTGGAAGGCACGGTGCGCCCCGTGCTCGCATTCTACAACACGCCAGAGGAAATCGATCTTCTGGCCGATGCGTTGACGCGTTTGGTCGGCTAACCACGGAGGGACAGAATGGGACGTGAGATAGGCAACAATGTATTGGAAGCGGTGCTGGACAGCTATGTCCAGCATCCGCATATCGGCAAGATCGGAGAGAAGCATTTTCCCAAACGCCATCTGATTCTGGCTGTGCTGAAGAAGTTGCAGTACGTCATCTTCCCGGGCTTCTTTGACGAGACGGAGCTACGGAGCGACAACATCCGCTCATACACGAAGCAGTTGCTTGAAGAGATTCGCGAAACGCTTCTTGAGCAGGTCGAAAAGACGCTCCGTCTTTTCAAAGAAGAATACAGCCATGTTTCAGACGATGTGACACAAAAACGCAGCGAAGAAATCGTGGATGCTTTTTTGGCGACGATTCCCAAAATCCGCGAATATCTCGCAACCGACATCGAAGCCGCCTTCGAAGGCGATCCAGCCGCATTCAGTCGTGACGAAGTTATTTCCTCTTATCCAGGCATATACGCCACCATGGTAAACAGGATTGCCCACGAACTGCATGTGCTTGGTGTGCCGTTGATTCCACGCGTCATGACGGAATACGCCCATAGTCTCACGGGAATCGACATCCATCCAGGAGCGACATTGGGGCGGTATTTCTTCATCGACCATGGCACGGGCATTGTCATTGGCGAAACAGCGGAGATCGGAGAGCACGCGAAAATCTACCAAGGCGTCACATTGGGCGCCTTGTCAACACGCGGCGGCCAGCAGTTGAAAGGCAAGAAACGGCATCCGACCATTGAAGACGACGTGACCATTTATTCAGGAGCGTCCATTCTTGGCGGCGAAACGGTCATCAGCGGCGGCGTGGTGATCGGCGGCAACGCCTTTGTGACAAAATCTGTTCCCGAACAGACGCGTGTCAGCGCCAAAATGCCCGAACTCCAGTTCAAACGCAATAAAAGCGTGGAGTTCCAAAATGGCGAATTCCTGAATTATGAAATCTGACGAACGGCGTTTTCCAATTGGGACAACGCCTGTTGCAAGATGGCGCGGGGGACCGCGATGTTGAATCGCTGGAATCCCGCGCCGCTTGTTCCGAAAACGGTACCGCCGTCCAGCCAGAGTTTCGCACGATCGATGATGAAACGTTCCAGTTCGGGAACATTCAGCCCCAATTGGGAGAAATTCACCCATGGAAGATAGGTGCCTTCCGGCTCGACAAGCTGAATCTGCGGCATATGCGTCTGGAATGTTTCACGCATAAGCGTGACGTTGTCTTCCAGATAAACGATAAGCTGATCCAGCCATTCCGCTCCGAACTGATAAGCAGCCTGGCAAGCGACCAAGCCCATGACGTTCGACTGGCTGAAACCTTCCGCGTCCAGTTCACGTTTGAATGCTTTGCGTACTTGTGCATTGGCAATGAAGATATTGGCGTTGTGCAAGGCGGCGAGATTGAACGTCTTGCTCGGCGCGGTGCAGACCGCGCAATTGTTTGCAACATCTTCTGATAGCGACGCAAACACCGTATGCCGTTTTCCATGATAGACGAAATCTTCATGGATTTCATCCGCCACGACAAACACGCCATGGCGCAGGCAGATTTCCGCCATTCGGACAAGTTCGTCCTTTGTCCATACGCGTCCGACTGGATTGTGCGGACTGCACAGCACAAACAACTTCACATCGTTTTCGATGATTTTCCGCTCGAAATCTTCAAAATCAATATGGTATTGCTTCCCGTCAAAGAGCAATTCATTGACAACGACCTTGCGACCATTGTCACGAATGCCTTCCCTAAAACAGTAATACACAGGTTCTTGTATCAGTACTGCATCTCCAGCCTGCGTCAGGCAGCGGATCAATGTGCAAATAGCGAACACTACGCCCGGAGTGATAACCGCCGTGTACGGATCAACCATCCAATCGTGCCGTGTTCCGAACCAGTTTGAAAGCGCCTCAAAATACATTTTGTCCGGTTCGGAATAACCGAAGATGCCATGCGCGGCTTTCGCGGCAAGAGCTTCCCGAACAGCGGGCGGCGTCTGGAAGTCCATATCCGCCACCCACATAGGCAATAGCCCATCCGGCTTGCCTCTTTCTTTTGCAAAATCGTATTTGAGGCTGTTGGTATGGTTGCGCGGGATGATTTGGTCAAAATCGTATTTCATATTTGGATCCTACTTGTTTTCAAGTGCCTGACGGAGATCTTCGATAAGATCGTCTGCGTTTTCAATCCCGACGGAGATTCGCAGGAATCGGTCGTTGATGCCGCGTCTATTGCGTTCATCCTCAGGGACATCGGCATGTGTCTGGCACATCGGGTAGGTAATGAGGCTATCTACACCGCCAAGACTTTCCGCATATTGGAAAAGCTTGACCTCTTTCAGAACCCTTCTGGCCGTTTCAGGGCTGTCCACTTCCATGGACAACATTCCGCCGAAGCCCGAACATTGCCGCTTGGTTATTTCATAGCCTGGATGATCTTGGAAACCAATATAATACACCTTTCGCACCTCAGGCCTCCGCCGTAGCCAATGCGCGATTTTCTCCGCGTTCGCCGCCTGTTTCTCAAGGCGAACAGCAAGCGTCTTAATGCCACGTTCAAGCAAAAAACAATCGAACGGAGCCAAGCCCGCGCCGACCGTCTTTGCATGAAACCGCAGTTTTTCCGCAATCTCCTGATCCTTCACCACCAAGAAACCCGCCAACGTATCGTTGTGCCCTCCAAGATATTTCGTACCGCTGTGCACGACAATGTCCGCGCCTAATTCAAGCGGACGTTGAAACAGCGGCGAAAGAAACGTGTTATCAACAATCAGCAGCCCACCGACGGAATGCACAATATCCGCAACGGCGGCGATATCCGTAACTTGCATGGTGGGATTGCTCGGTGTCTCCACATAGACCGCTTTCGTATCCGGCCGCAATTTCTGGCGGATGTTTTCCGGCGATGACATATCCGTGAAATCAAACCGAAGCCCAGCTGGAGTCGAAATATGCCGAAACAGCCGCAACGTGCCGCCATAGAGATCATCACCGGCAATGATATGTCCTTGGGATTCAAAGAGATTCATCAGCGTCGTCTCCGCCGCCATGCCGCTGGAGAATGCAATGGCATCGACGCCGTCCTCCAATTCCGCGACTCTTGCCTCCAATGCGGCGCGGGTCGGATTCTGCAGACGTGAATAACTGAACTCAGAATCTTTGTCAAGTCCCTCATGCGCAAACGTCGCCGACTGGAAAATCGGCGTCGCCACTGCACCGTAGGCCGTCTTTTTACATCGTGTCGGATGAACGCAAATTGTATCTTTTTCGAACATTCGTTGTCTCCTTTCTTTGATAACCCATTCCTGCCGTATTATTTCGGAAGCGTTGTATTCATGCTTCCCATACGGTATCCGGCCATGTCCAACGTGACAAATTGAAAACCTATCTCTTTAAAGGTTGCGTAAATCTCCTGCCGAAGACCATCGGCGGCAAGTTTCGGTATATCTTGTGCGGGAACTTCAATTCTGGCAATTTTGCCATGCAGTCTGACACGTTCCTCAAAGAATCCATGTTCGATCAGAAACTGTTCAGCCCTGTCAATCATTCGCAGCTTCTCTTCGGTGATCTCTTCCCCATAGACGAAACGCGACCCAAGACATGCATATGCTGGCTTGCTCCATGTGGGAAGTCCCATCATTTTGGATAGCAACCGGATATCCATCTTATGCAGACCTGCTTCACGGAGCGGACTTTTCACGCCAAGTTCGGCGACAGCGCGCAGACCAGGCCTGTAATCCCCGATATCGTCGAGATTGGATCCTTCTGCTGAATATTGAATTCCGTTTTCACGTGCGATGCGCATCACTTCGGAGAAGATGCCGCGTTTGCAGAAATAGCACCTGTCAGGCCCGTTAAACCTGTATCCGTGCTCAGCCAATGGATTGACTTTGCAGAGAATGTGTTTGATTCCCCTGTCCTTGCAGAACGCCATCGCCTCATCCACCTCGCGTTGCGGAACTGACGCATCGACTCCAGTTACCGCCATTGCTTTGTCCCCAAGTGTTTCCGCTGCAACGGCCAGCAGGAAGGATGAATCCACACCGCCGGAAAAACCGACCGCCAGCGAACCAAGTTCGCGCAGATAGTCCTTTAGTCGGCTCAGTTTCTCCTGAAGTTCAACGGAAATGGATTCATCATTCGTGTTCATGGCCGTGCCTCCTGGTTGGGGTTGACTCCTAATACCAGTATCTCATTGATTCTGTTCGTTTTCAGCCATTGGACAATGCCTCGACGGCTTCTTCCGTTTCCTGCATGGCGACAAGAGTACGCTCGAAAAGTTCATCAAGCGTCCAGCCAAGCAATTCCGCCCCAACCGCAATGACATGTCGTGAGCAACCTGCCGCAAACTGCTCGTTACGGAATTTCTTACGTATGGTTTTCAACTGCAAATCCTTCACGCTTTTTGACGGCAGCATGATGGAGCAGGCCCAGATGAGGCCGGTCAATTCATCTGTTGCGTAGAGCACTTTTTCCATGAAATGCTCAGGTGCTACATCAACGGTCAGATTCCAGCCATGGGAGCAAACCGCATGGACAAGACGCTCAGATGTATTAATTTCCGCAAGCAGTTCAGGAGCTTTCTTGCAATGTTCTTCTGGAAACTTTTCAAAGTCGATGTCATGGAGAAGTCCTGCGATACCCCAAAACTCCGCCTCGTCGGCATAACCGTTCGCCTTGGCAAAGTAGCGCATGACCGCCTCAACCGTCCATGCATGCCGAAGATGGAACGGATTCTGATTGTATTTTTTCAACAGTGCTACCGCTGTATTTCGGTCTATGTCCATGGTCCACCTCCTTTTTCAGTTGAATGAATCCATGAACCGTTTGGCGTTGTTGTAGAAGACATCCTCCAACTGCGAATCGGTCAACCCGCAGGAAAGGACACGCTGGATTTCCACGCTCGGATGATGAAAAGGCGAGTCGATACCGAACATAATTCGTTCAGAACCAACATTTTCATAAGCGTTTTTTATCTGGCAGCCCATTGGCATTCCAGAAACTTCCAAATAGAGATTGTCGAATTTCTTCGCCATCGTAATGCTGGCGTCGATATAAACGCCGTGGCCATGCCCCATGTGAATCATCACGATGGGAACATCGCGATGGCGTTCCGCCAGAAGGCCGATCTGCCATGGAAGCGAGAACGGCGGATGGCCGCAATGGATGAAAACAGGCTTGTGGTAGCGGCGGGCGATCTCCATGATGGGATCGACCATTGGCGAATCCGCCGTGAACGCATCGAAAAGCGGTTGCATCTTGACGCCTGCAAAATGGGAATCGCGCAGATAATGCTCCAAATCGTCGTAGGCGGGTTGCCCAAGATTGGCGTTGACCCAGTAGAGAGGAATCACCTTCTCCGGCATCTGCCGCCATGTCTCCAATAACTCCACGTTCAAATGCGCGGCGGCGGGACAGAGAATCGTCTTTTCAATGTTGTACTCCGCCATTTGGGCGGAAAGCATTTCCGCGTTGAAATTCACGTTGAAAGGAGAGCCAAACATTCCGATGTGGGAATGCGCGTCGATTTTCTTGAAAGTTGCAAATGGATTGTTCATGTTATCTAACTCCTTGATATTTTCTCGTATGGACGGATGCGAAGATGCACGCCAAGACGATCGCAGATAGCCTGGCAGCGAGCTTGTTTGTCCTTTGTGGTCACCGGTTCGCCGACAATGGTCATAACGACTTCTGAAACAAATTTCTTGGCTTCCTCCGCGAATCGAAGCATAGCCGGATAGGCGGCCGCCCCGAAACACGGACGGCAAATGGCGAGATACTCCGTCGCATCAGGCGTATTCAGGCTGATGGAGATAGTGTCCACAAGCCCCTTGAAGCGATGAGCCGTCGGCTCGCCGATAATTAGATCGGCAAGGCCGTTGGTATTGACGCGGATGCGCAAATGCGGATAGTGTTCTTTGAGCCATTTGGCAATTTTCAAAAGTGTGTCGAGACGTTCCGTAGGTTCACCGTAGCCACAGAAGACGACCTCCGGATATTTGGAAAGATCCCACTGCGCCAAGGAGTCCACAACCTCCTTGGCCGTAGGCTCCCTTTCCAGCCAGAGCGAACCGGAACCATAGACGCCTGAACCGTTCTTGCGCAGGCAAAAGACACAATTGCAAGGGCATCGATTGGTCAAATTCACATAGACGGCATTCTTAATTTGATAGGTGATATTCATCATGGTGATTTTCAACCTTTTTTTCAAAAAAGCCCTCTTCAGCCACCCGCCACACAATGGACAACCTCGATCTTGTCACCGTCCTGCAACCGCGTCACGGCATAACGCGATCTGGGCACGATTTCTCCATTGCGCTCAATGGCGATGCCGCGTGTATCATATCCGGCCTCTTTCAGATAATCGGCCAGCGTTTTGCCAGCCGCTTCAATCTCTTCTCCGTTTATGGTGACTGCCATTTTGCGCTTTCCCTTTCTGTGTAGATATACAGTTTCATCGCAATTCATGATTATTATAGTAGTATTTGTTTTTCAGATAAAATATACTATATTATGAATGATTTTCAACTAAACACTATTAAATTAATCGTGTTATAGTCATTATGCCTTGCGCATAATGGCAAAAAGGGGATGGCAATGGCTTGGAAAAATTGACGCAAAGGATTCCGACATAGCGAAATCCGCTCATGGAACCCGAGTGTACACAAGAAATTGGCGAGGATCACAGGATGAACAACATCATTGAAAAGGCGCTTCATGTTGCAGGCGCATTGACGCACGATAAGATTGTCACATTGCTTTCCCTTGAGGATACCAAAGAGCTTTTTCAGGCCGCCTATCAGCTGAAATGCAGATACATCGGGAAAAAGGTCTCCCTTCGCGGCCTCATCGAAATGGGAAACGTCTGTTCAAAGGACTGTTTTTACTGCGGCATCCGCAAGAGCAATTCGAATGTCAAACGTTATCGTCTGTCAGAGGAAGATGTCATTCGCATGGCGAAATGGTGCTTTGAGCATGACTATGGATCAGTTGTACTTCAGTCAGGCGAAATCGAATCAGAGACGAATACGGAGTATGTCGAACATATTCTGCGAGGAATTCGAGAATTCGGTGGCGATACTTTTGGCGTGACACTCTGCCTTGGAGAACAGACGGAGGAGGTATTTCGCCGTTGGCTTGAAGCAGGAGCACACAGATATCTGTTACGAATTGAAAGCTCTGACCCGTCAATATATGCGAAAATCCACCCTGCCAACCATTTATATACACGACGTGTTGAATGCCTGCGTATCTTAAAGCGTCTCGGCTACCAGACCGGCAGCGGCGTAATGATCGGCCTTCCAGGCCAGACGTTAGATGATCTCGCATATGACATCGAGTTCTTTCGGGAAATGGATTTGGACATGATTGGCATGGGGCCGTATTTGCCGCATGCGGATACACCACTTGGCGCAAACATCGCAATGACACCAGAATACACCAATCGGCAATTGCAGCTTGGTCTGAAGATGATCGCCGTGACAAGGCTATATCTCCATGATGTGAATATCGCCGCGACTACAGCGCTTCAGGCTCTGGACGACACAGGGCGTGAACAAGGCATTCAAGCAGGGGCAAATGTCATCATGCCGAATGTAACGGATGTGGAATACCGTCGCAGTTATCAGCTTTATCCCAACAAGCCCTGCCTGGACGAGAATGCCGCCAAATGCAGAAACTGCCTGAACTGGCGTATGTTGTCCATTGGCGAGAAAATCATTTGGGGCGAACGCGGAGATTCACCACATTATTTCAAAAAGAGAAAGTAAAAGAGTCTTGACATTGGCAAAAAATATCCCCTTGCCATGAAGTAATCTTCACAGCAAGGGGAACAACTATTTATCAATCTACAAAAATTGATTACTTGCAGCAGGGAGGCTTGATTTCGCAACTGGGGGTCTTCTTCTCACAGCACTTGGCTTCAGCCTTGCAGCAGGCGGCCTTTTTCTCACAACATGCCGCCCCGGGCTTGCAGCATTCGGCTTCAGCCTTGCAACAGGCAGGCTTCTTCTCGCAGCACGCCGCACCGGGCTTGCAGCATTCGGCTCCGGGCTTGCAGCAGTCAGCCTTCTTCTCGCAGCATGCCGCACCAGCCTTGCAGCATTCGGCTCCAGGCTTGCAGCAGTCAGCCTTCTTCTCACAGCACTTTGCTTCAGCCTTGCAACAAGCCTCTTTCTTGACACAACATTTCGCATCTGACTTGCAACAGGCTTTCTTTTGCGCGCAACATGCGGGCTCCGGTTTGCAACATTTTGGTTTTGCTACATTTTCCTCGGCATAGACATATCCAGCAACCAAAAATGCCAAAGAGAGCACTGCAAACAGTTTTTTCATGGGATGTTCTCCTATTTTTTGAGAGGTGTTTTCCTGATTGACCATCAATCAAGTCATCTATATGACAAGTATAAAATATTTCTGTTCCATGAAAATTCAACTAAATCAATCATGATTTCACAAAAAAGTTCACATGCCAGTAACCTCTAATAAATTTTAGAAGACACCAATTGATTTCTTCATCCTGTAATACGAACAGCCGCGTCCAGCCAGCCGCCCAGCCGCGCGAACCATTCGAAGCTGTGAGACGGAAACTGCTCATGTTCACCGTCGAACACATCGAAATATACATGGCCGTTTCCTACCGCCTTCAGTTTCGCCACGAAATCGGCGGAATGGCTATACGGCACAAGCGTATCATGCCGGCCATGATGGATGGAGACCGCCAGATTCTTCAATTTGGCAAAATAACTTGCAGGAGAACGACTTGCATATTCTTCCGGGCATGCTTCCGGCGTACCGCCCAGGCATGCGTCCATATCATGGTAGTAGTGTTGATCCGTTGCAACCAAATGACGATACCATGCGGCAAGATTGATGACAGGGCACCATACGTCAACGGCGCGGAAAATTTCAGGTGCGTCCTCCGCCGTCAGCAAAGCGGCCTGCCCTCCTCCCGAACATCCAAGCAGGAAAATATTCCGTTTGTCAATTGGTGTTTCACGGCAGACGTAATGAATGGCATCGATGATGTCCTGCCTAGCCAGACGGCTGCCACAGGCATTGAGTCTTGATGGATTTGATGCAAGATTCGGGCCTCTGAATTCAGGCAGAAGCAACGCGCAGTCAAAGCGATAGCACAACGGAAGATAGGTATCCCGCTGGTTGAAACGGTCATAGCTCCATGTATGAAGCCCCACGACCAGCGGAACGGCGGCATCCGTCTGCGGATGGTAGTAAAGGGACGGCTGAAGCGTCCCGTCCAATGATGATTTTATCTGCAACTCTTTCATATTACCTCGCTTCTGCTATAATTCCGCCACCCAACACTTCATCATCCCGATAAAGCACGGCCGACTGGCCTCTTGCCGCCGCCATCACGCCATCGGGAAAAGTCAATAGACCATCTGAATAAATGGCAGGGCGCAATGGCGATGCAGAACGAATCTTCGCCTCGACATTGCCCGACGGCGTTTCCGCTACCCAACGGCAATCAGTCAACACAAGTTCATGGCGTAACGTTTCTTCCACTGGGCCGACCACCACTTCATTGCGACAGGCGTTGATATCTATCACATACAACGGATGCGACGATGCGACGCCAAGCCCCCTACGTTGGCCGATTGTGTAATTCCAGAAACCACGATGCGTTCCAAGTACGTTTCCACCTGTATCGACAATATTGCCAATGCGTTCCCCTGTCTTCAACAGTTCTGCATGGTCACCACTGTAGAAGTCTTGGCTGTCTGGCTTGTCTTTCATGGACAGACCGAATTTTTCAGCCATCGCGCGAACATCATGTTTGCGAAATCCTCCAAGCGGAAACAACAGATGGGAGAGCTGAGCCTGATTCAAACGATAGAGAAAATACGATTGATCTTTCGCGTCATCAACACCACGAAGCAGATGGAAGACACCGTTGTCTTCACGAATTCGTGCATAATGACCTGTTGCAAACTTCTCAAATTCAAGACCTTGATTTCGAGCAAGTTGCGGAAGGACGCCAAATTTCATAAAGACGTTGCATCGGACACATGGATTCGGCGTTTTTCCCGCCAGATATTCCGTTCGGAAATAATCCAACACGACTTTTTCATATTCGTCCGCGCAGTCAAATACATGGTATTCAATGCCTAATTGATGACACAAGGCTTCTGCGCATTCGATATCCTCCGCCTCGCCCGGCCCGAAACAAGCATCCTTCGAGCCGCCTTTGTAACGCCCTTCACGCCACAATTTCATCGTGATGCCGATGACTTCATGCCCCTCTTCTTTCAACAATGCCGCGCAAACAGAGGAATCGACGCCGCCTGACAAACCGACAGCGATTTTCACGGCACAATCTCCAACATTTTGTTAATGGAATCTTTTGCCGCCGCAATCGTGTTTTCATCCAATTCAACGCGCGGCGCAAGATCCTGCAACGAAAACAATACGTCCTCCAAGGTGATTTTCTTCATGTTCGGACAGAGGACGGACGGCTCCAACGAATAGAACACCTTGTCAGGATTCTCTTTGCGCATGCGATGGAGGATGCCACATTCCGTTCCGACGATGAATTCCCGTGCGTCGGATTTCTTCGCGAATTTCAGCATCCCGCCCGTGGAAAGCGCAACGTCCGCCAATTGGACAACGGCTGGCAGGCATTCTGGATGAACCATCACAACCGCTTGTGGATGAAGCAATTTTGCCTGTTGAATATGTTCAGGCATGATTTTGTTGTGAGTCGGACAGAAGCCCGCCCACAAATCCATCTTTCGGCCTAATTTGGCAGAAAGATTCGCGCCAAGATTTCTGTCAGGCAGGAAAAGAATGTCATTTTCGGGGGGGATGGACGCGATCACTTTCTCCGCGTTGCCGCTAGTACAGCAGATATCAACGGCCGTTTTCGTTTCAGCCGTTGTGTTGACGTAGGCCACGACCGTTGTGTCGGGATGCGTCTGCTTGTATTCGCGAATCGCCTTAGCAGAAGCCATATCAGCCATTGGGCAGCCCGAATGCGGATTCGGATGGAGCACAATTGATTTCGGCGACAGGATTTTGGCCGTCTCCGCCATGAAACGGACACCGCAGAAGACAATCACAGGAGCGTGGCATTCCGCCGCCTTGCGTGACAGTTCCAACGAATCGCCGACAAAATCTGCGATGTCCTGCACTTCTGCCATCGTGTAGTTGTGCGCCAAAATAATAGCCTGTCGTTCCTTCTTCAATGCCTTGATTTGTTCTTCAATAGACATATTCGCTCCTGCCGATTCCACAAATACCGAACGGGAG
>JAFZIJ010000204.1 GCA_017554445.1 Victivallales bacterium | reverse complement strand
CTTATTTTTCATTTATTGTATTAATTTCTTCTATATTTATTATTCAAAAGATATATAAC
Source organism: Victivallales bacterium (assembly GCA_017554445.1). Lineage (GTDB taxonomy): Bacteria > Verrucomicrobiota > Lentisphaeria > Oligosphaerales > Oligosphaeraceae > UBA1407. Next base: position 57,658 of record JAFZIJ010000204.1, on the reverse strand, counting down.
TTCTATATATAATATACAATAACATTATTAGATATTGCCATTCAGGGTGAGTATTATGATATTTATGGCATTAAAATATTCAGTATGTGAATGAATTCATCTTTTTCAGGAACTTTGATTTGAAAAACCGAAGCGTTGGGTTAAATTAGGGTGTAATGCAAAAAACATCATCGGGGTCGGCCATGCCAAAGTTCATTCTGTTTCTCGAATACTGGATCGTGCGCTTCTCCAGGAGGAGACGCGCGCCTATTTTCATGTGATGAAATTCGGCTCGCGGGAGACGATGAAGGTGTGGCTTGAGCCGGAGATTGAGATTGAATACATCCGCGGCATCAACGCGGCGACCGCCAACAGAATCATCGGCGAGATAAGGAGCAGAAAAGATGAATGTCTCAGAAAATGGCATGAATGTGAGCGCAAAGGTCGTTGAACTGTCAAGGGATTTCATGCTCGTGGACTACTGCGGCAGGGTTTACCGCATTGACTTCGACCGCTTCCCGTATTTCCGCAGCTGCTTCCTCAGCGAGCTGTTCAATGTGCAGGCCAGCGCTGTCGGGCTGCACTGGCCCGACGCCGACATCGACATTGAGGTCGAGTACATCGAGAATCCGCCTGCTGAGACCAGTGATGTGGATCTGGACTGGTGGAAGGCGCAGCGCAAACGTATTCTGTCGAGGCTTGGCGCAATCGGCGGTTCGGTGAAGTCTCCCCGCAAGGCGGCGGCCAGCCGCAGGAACGGCAGCAAGGGCGGCCGTCCGCGGAAAAGCGCCGTGTCCGCCTCGGCCTGATTTCGCGGGAGGCTATTGGCTGACGAATTTCAATTTCGTTTTTTGTGGGCATTCTCGCCGTTTTGCCCTGTATCGGCCTTTGCAATTCGTCAGCTAGTGGCTGACGAATTGCTTGCGGAGTGAGTATTTTCGAAGTGAAATTATCACTATGGGTGCAGTCTGGCAATGTTTTACGGTGATTGCGATGCGTTTATGGCCATATTTCGATGAAACGACGCTCTTTGGGCTCGGCACCGGGCGCGTTGTCGTTACCGCCGATGATGCCGTCAGCCGTCAAGTTGTTGGTGACGGTTCTGGCGGAGCCTGCGCCAAGCGTTTTAAGGGAGGTAACGATGTTCTGCTTGATGACGCCGACCATGCACTGCATCATCGACAGAGGACGATGTGCGTCGGCCTCATCCAGTTTTGTTTTGAGAGTCTCAAGCTTCTCGCGAACATCTTCCGTAAGGTCACCTTCCAATTTTGCGTTTATATAGGCGATGGCCGCTTCTTTTTTCTGTGCAAATGCCTGTTCTGGCGGCACGTTGTTGCCAATTTCGGGGACATCGGCACCATCTGCCTTGGCGGTGGCGAGAATCACGTCAAGGCGCGCCATTTCCGCGTTCGTCATCATGCGCAGCATGGATTCCATTGCGATGGTCAGACGCTCCTGACTGGACTGGAATCCGCTGATTGTCGGCGGCACTTCAATGGAGTATTTCGTCTGAAGGAGTTTGAACACTGCGGTCATACGCTTGCCCGTGTCGTTGCCTGTGCCCTTGCCCAGGATATCGCGGACAATCTGCTCTACTGCCTGGCGGTTTTGGGCGAGTTTGGCTTTTCCGGCGTCGGAGAGGAGTGCTTCAAATCCCTTGAGGAACAGATCGGGAGCATTTCCCGCCGCACCGGCGATGACGCGGATAACGTTCTTCTGCTCATTGGAATTTAGTTTGGTCGCGTTGCCGAAGTCAATCATGGTCACGCCGTTGGGGACGCCATGGGCGATGTCGTTGGCGGTAGGAACCATGATGTTGCCCGCATGGAGGTCACCGTGATAGAAGCCAGTCTTGGTGAAAAGCCCCTCGCGAATCCAGATGGTCGTAAGGTTGGAGAGCGCGTCATGCTTGGCAAGGGTGTCCTCGTAGATATTTGTAAGCTTATCCGTTCCGTCAAGCATGCTCACGATGGCATCTTCATTGCTATGGTTTGCAATGCCGTCGATTGCGTTCACTTTGTTCGTGGCGATGGACTCGTTCGTGTCCTTGAGGAACTTGTCCATCGGCACGCCAGGCGCACGTTCAAGCACCATCAGTCCTTTGGTCGGATCCGTACCTGGAATCTCGCTAAGCCGCATGGAGGAGACGTTGGTGAACGTTTGGTTCACCTTCCCTGTTCCCGCATCATAGACATCAAGACCAGTCTTGACGTTATTCGCCTCAATTGTGAGGTCAAGTTCTTTCATGATCCCCGCCAGCGTACCTTCAAAGGTCAGCGACATCCCTTTGATTCCCTTGGCGACTTCGCGGAATACCTCCGCCTCGCGCAGTGCGCGCAAGTGTGCATCTGGGCGCAGCATTTTGATGACACATTCGCGCGGTTCGGCCTCGCCCTGCAATTTTATGGAACAGAGGAAGGTCTGCGCAACCGAGGCCGCGCCCAGTGCGTCCTTTATGGTAATGGACTCAATCGCGCCATTGGAGCGTGCAATGATATCCGCCAACTGCGCTTTGACAGCCTTTTCGGGAATTGGCGCAAGTTTGGAGCGCATGTCGTCGATGGCAAGACGGAAATTCGGATCTTTGAACGCATCGGGATCCAGTCCCTGCATCATCTTTTGAAGAAGGGGGCCCGCGCCTTTGAGCAATTCACCGAAACGGATGCCGTCGGCGGCACCTGCGACGGTGTGGCGGACGAGACGCGCCATCATGTTCCGCTGGTCAAGACCACTCATCTTTTCGAAATACACGTTGAGAGTTGCTTTCAGAAGTTTCATTTGCGGATCGCTTGCACGGTCAGCGACAATCGTGTCAAGGGAGGAGGCTGAATTCATGGCATCGGGATTTTCCTGCGGGAAAACATTTGCGAGCATCGTCTTTACTTGCGTCTGCACGCTCTGCTTCATCGCCTCCTCGATGCTTTTGTTCAATTCGAGTTCGACCTGCGCGAAGAAGTTCGCCTTGCCGTGACGGCGGTAGTCGTAAGCCTTGTCCTTTTCCTCATGATCCTCCACCGCAAAAAATATATCGTCCTCGGAGGCGTTTTTCCTGGACAATTCCTTCTTCAAGGAGAATGCGTCGTCCTCCGATGAGCCTATGCCCGCCTCGTTGAACTGCCTCCTCTGCGAATAGTCGTCGATTTCGTTCAGTCTGGCCTTTTCGCCGTCTTTCCGTGCCTTGGCCACCTCGGCGTCAAAGTCCGCGACCAGACGGGTCAGATACTGGTCAGGAGTCATTTCACGGCCGACTTTCGCGACTTTTTTCGCCTGATTATCAATAAGCGTGTCAAGGAGGTTGACGACCGCCTTCTGCATTGCCGGATCAAGACTCGCCAATGCCGTCGGCACGGCGTTCTTGTTTGCGGCGCGCTCCGTCATCAAGGCGGCAATCGTGTCGTGGTGCTTGGCGAATACGTTCCGCAGCCGCTGGCCATCAAGATAGCCGGACTTGCCGATATCCTTGTCATATTCGGAAATATCTTCCGCGAGAATCAGATCTGCCGCGAAATTGTGGATTCCCTGTTGCTCTGCCGTGGGACGCCCTTCGCCCACTGCGACTTGCGGAGCGGCCTCTGGCAGATGAATCTTGGTCTCTATATTTCCAGCCGCCTCCAGTTTGTCGTAGAGGGAAATCATGTCCTCGCCGACGAGGTGACGCTGGGAGACTATTTTGTCGTAATGCGCATCTAGTGCAGGACCGCTGGTGATGTTCTCCTTGATTGCCTGAATCGCCAGTTGTTTGGCCAAATCTCGGTCTAGATAGGCAAGGCGTTCCTCCGACATCCCGTAGCGGATGGAAAGAATGTCGCGGCTCAGTTCCATCTGGCGGTTCTTGATGCTCTCACGACGCGGCACGCCGACGGAGTCCGCGCCATTGGCCGTCTTTTCAAGCTCAAGCCTCTTGTCATAGCGCGTCAGCATCTTCTCGACCATGTTACCGCCGAAAAGCTCCGTATCGCGGACGATATCCTTTTCGAGCCTATAGAGGGCATCCTCTATAGAGGGCAGAACCACGATGGCATCCTTGCCCTTGCCGTCGCCATCCTTGATACGCACTTTTGCGGTCTGGCCGCCGACGAGCCCGATGTCAACCTGCACGCCGCCCATCGTCGTGCGGATGAAACGTCCGTCAGGAAAGTCGGGGTCGCCATTCTTCTCCACAAGACGGCATTTCGTGCCTTTGAGGAAATCCCGCTCCGCCTCCGTGAATGGACGGATGTCAGGCGCGGTCTTGACGTAGTTTTCGTCGAAGTTTAAGACATTGTTGCCCGCGCCTTTTTCCTGTACCGCTTTTTGGCACATCATGGAAAGGTAGCTCAATGCGCAATGCACATTGTCCACGCCTTCCTTGAGAGCGGCCTGCGTCGCGCGCTGATTTTTGGCGCTGATGCCGTGGCAGATATTGTAGATGCCCAACGTAATGATGCCGAGGAAGAACTTCTTGACCGTGCTTGCATGAATATGTCCGCTTTTGACCTCTGAGAGCCGTGTGGCAAGAACTCCGTTCTCGCCCTTCGTGAGCTTATCCACATCTTTGTCTGGAACGCCAGACATCCCCTTGAAAAGATTTTTCTCGAATTTGCCCCAGTTGCCGATCGTCGTGCCGCTCATGTTTTAATCCTGTAATGTTGATGGTTTTGCTTGTGTGGTACCCAAACTCAACTGTTGGCTAAGTAGTTGGTAGTTGAGATACAAGACGTGAGTAAGGATGGTGTTTTGTCATCCGAATAAGATAGCTTGCGTCATTGAAAAATCAAGGGAATTGACCGCAAACGGGAGATGGAGATGCCTCACGCCAGAAAGGGGAGGCAAGACCATTCATTGATAATATATTTTCAACGTGAATTTTACTTTGTCAAAACATTTTCCCGCCAGGCGCCGCCGCCATACGGACAGACGATATGGGCCTTCTGGAAACCATCCAATGTCGCGGGCGGCTCGTCCCTCACGGTTGCCGCCTTAGCAAACCATTCATCGCCACTCAGCATAACTTGCCCATCGATATGCAGTTCCGCCAGAACGCCGCAGGGCAGTCCGCCGCTGTCGCTACCACGAATCATCAGGACATTCTGTCCGTCTTGCAGTTCTTTGGAGAGGTCAAATTCATGCAAGATATTCCAGTCCTGCGTCTTGCCAATCAGGCGTCCATTCAGATAGACGGTCGATAAATCATCGACAGCGACTTTCAGCACGACTTTCTGCCCCGCCTTCGCCGTAAATTCTTTCGCGACGAAGCATGTGCTGCCGGCCTGATTCACGACATCTCCGCTCCATATCCAGCTGGCCTTCGTCTTGAAGTAATTTGTATTCTCAAGCTTGAAGAGATACGCTTCGATGACGCGTTTGACAGGGCTGCCATCCTTTTCAAGTTCTTCATTCGCAGGAGTCAACGGCATGATTGGCGACGGCAGTTCAGCCGTTCCGCAGATGACGAAGCCATACGGCTTCAAATTGACGGATGCCACGCCATTCTCGCCAATGACGCCCTGCCCTTCGCTAGCCGTGATTTCACGCCATGCGCCGTTGCCAAGCTCCGTTGCGCCTTTCACCGGCTTGTCCGTCACATTCATGATGAAGGCATAACGCTGACCGTTCACTTCCAACACGTTAACGCGAATAGCCGCATCAGACGCTTTTGGCGACGGCAACGGCTTGCCGTTCATCGTCACACCGGAGAAGCGATGCACTTCCTCCGTCGTCTTGTAGATCGTCTCCATAAAATCGACGCTTTTCACGAAATTCGTGCCCCACAAGCCATATCCTGTGCAGGCGTTGAGCATCGCGTCGAACGCCATGAATCGCATTTCATGCAACGACGGATGGACCTTCGCCCGTCCATTCGGGCCGTTTTCGGGATTTTCGCCCCAACCGAAGCCTTGAAGAGCCATCCAGATTGGCTTGCGATTCCATGTCGTGTCATCCATCCGCAGGCAGTATTTACCGACGGATGTCATCGTCTTGTCCTCTATGCCAGAATGACTGTTCGGCGACGGAATCGGATAAATATCGCATCCCCAAATATCGCAGGCTTCGCCGTAAGGCCGCAAATCCTCCACTTCGTTGCGCGGCGCGGCGTTGATCCACACAGGATGATATGGATCGACTTCGCGATACGTCTCATAACTTGCCTGCAACATCCCATACGATTTGCCGCCCCACAACGGTTCATCGACCATGAAATAACCAAACAACGCAGGATGGCGGCGAATGGCGGGCGTCAACCGTTCCTCCAGACGTTTGCGGAATGCGTCCTGCATCGCGGGGCTGGCTTCCGCATAGCCCATCGGCACGATTGCCTTGATACCGAACTTGTTCAGTTGGTCTAGTTTGCGGATATTTGCTTCTTCGTCCAAGCCGAGCCCCATGAAGCAGCAATTGACGCCGTGACGTGCCGCATAATAGAGGAAATCGTCGTCATGCGAACGGATGTTCCACTGCACAATCGGGAAGAACGGCTTGCCGTTGATGGTGAAATAACGATTGGGCTGGCCGATGATTTCGATAGGAGCCGACGGAACTTTCAAAATCGTCTCTTCAAAATGCTTTAGTACTTTGCCGTCCTTATCCAGCAAGTCACAAGACAACAGATACTTACCATCAGACATGTCCTTTGCCAGAGGAATATGGACATCGCCTGTTTTAGGAATCGTATGCGTCACGCCATTGAACGAATAACGAATCCAATCCGGCGTCCCGTCCGTATGGACGCGGAAACGGATTTTCTCCGGCAGGTTGGACGAATACAACGTGTTGCGATAGAAAGGTTCCACGACTTCCAGACGCCATGCGTCACGTGGATCGGGCACGACTGTTTCCAGTTTGAAATTGCTGAAGCCGATGGCGGCTTTCGTCTTCGCTCCAAACGTGACAGAAACGCTTGTGACGCCGCTGCTTGCAGGAACTGTGAACTTCTGGAACTTCCGTTGCGTGGAATTGGCCACGTCATTGAAAGCGAAAGCGCCTTGCACACGAGGCTCAATGTGCGTCGAAATCTCATGGAACGGAAACGCGGGATCCACTTCGCCAATGCCGATGGCGTCATAGGAAAGACGATAGGTCATGCCTTCCTTGACTGGAATGCCGTACAGCACGGCCGATTTGCCGCCTTTGACGATGACGCTGTCATCCGTGAACGAATCGACGTTTTCCAGATTCCACTGGCCGCCTGTCCCTTCGTCACGGCGCAGACGCGCCTTGCGCACGACGAGATTGCGGAACTGGATTTTCGCGCCATTCGTCGAACGCAGGGCGATATAGCCACCCGTCGTGTCCGTCGGATAACTGAACGACGCCTTGTAGGTCTTCCAGTCCTTCGTCGCATGGAATTTGGCCGCTCCCGTGCTACGGTAAACTTCCGCGCCGTTTTCAGGCCAATGCCATTCCAGATAGTTCTGTACCATCGCCTCTTCCGCGCATTTCATTTCATACGAAAAAACATAGGGGACATTCGGCTCGATTTTGATGGGATACGTGACGATGGCCTCCTTGCCATCCTTTCCCGACAACGTGAAATCAGCCCCGCCGTCACCGCCATGCTCCGCCACGACTTCTGGCCGCACATCCCAGCCGACGGGAGCGCCATTCGCCCCTATCTCCTTCCAATCAGCATTCTTCACAATGTTTTCCTGCCCGATCGCCGTCATGCCAAGCAAGCCAATCAACGCCCAAAGACACTTTTTCATGCTTTTACTCCTTTATTATTTTGTAATTAATACAACCGCACTTCAAATATTCTCGCAGAGGCATCGCCCCAAGTCTCCCGCACCATCACACGGATGGATTTAACCATCTGCTTCTCAAAGGGATGAACACGCAGACGCAACTTGTTCTCCGTCTCTTCCGCAAGCGTTTTCCACGACTTTCCATCATATCCTTCCACGATGTATGATTTCACTAACTGTCGCGGCATGGGAGCAAGATACACACGCGACGGCGTCAAATCCGTATCAAACGTCAAACGAATTTCCTTCGCCGACACAAGTTCCTCAAAATCAAGCAATAATGACTGCGGAAGCTTTTCATCGGGAGACGAAATCCAGCCATGGATGCATTCATCGACTGGGCGTGACACGCCGTCGATGACTTGTTCGGGCTTGGTGTCCAACGCATGATGCAACGGCGGCCGCGTGACAATCGCATATTGTTGCGACTGAACGAATTTCCAACCTTGCCATGCGCGACCGCCTTTCGAATCCGTCGCTTTGTCACGCAACAGCCAATACACATCGTCCTGCGGCGGCAGGACAATCCAGACGTGCGATTTCGTCAGTTTCAACGGCTTCTCTGGAGCGAACAACACGAAACTTTCCGCTTTTGGCGGGACGGTTCCCTTCACGGTCGCCAACAGATCAGCGCCATCCGGCCCTGCAGACGGATTGTCGGTTTCATAGATAATCGCCGTCAATTCAACAGGTTCTGTCAATTTCGACTCCAACAGGCATTCTATCCCGTCAAGATTTTCGACGTCCCATCGCGCAAAGCATGTCGCACGTTTCATATTCAGAACATGCCTTGTGACATTCTGTTTGGCTCGAAGACCAGACTCATTTCGGTCATAAGTCACGACATTCATGGAACTTGTCGCCGTCACCCGCGCCTTTCGCGCCAAATCCAACGGATCTTCATTGCGCAGTTGCGGGATGAACTGATCGTCTTTCAACAACTGCTGTTGCAATTCGATGATGTGTTTTTGACCGAACTCCCTTGGCGTCAAACCTTTGGCGATGGCCATGGCGGCAGCCGTGCCCGCCGCCTGTCCGAGCGTGAAAATCGTCGCCTCCACACGAGTGCTGCCCAAGGCGATATGCGTCACGCTCTGGCAGCGTCCCGCAAACATAAGATTCGTGATATTATGGGAATACAACACGCGATACGGGATGGAATATTCAGGCACGCCGGGATGGGAATGCCAATAGCCGTTGCCGTTCGGATTCTCCATGCCCAACGGGTCATGCGTGTCCAGCGGCCAACCGCCGTAGGAGATACGGTCCGGGAACATCCGCCCTTCCAACGCGTCGTTCGCCGTCAGCACATAATCGCCTTTCAAACGGAAACCTTCGCGGCGGGCGTTCATATACGGAACCCACGTCAATTCAGCATTTAGCGCATCCGCCTTGCCCGACCATTCATTCTTCAGCCAGCCCCAGTAGGCGAATGAAATGCGAATCAATTCGTCGCGGGCCCGTTCGGGATCGGCCGTATCGTCGAAACGACCGCTGTGTTCCAACCACCAAGCGGGCGAAACGCTTTGGACTTTTCGCGTAAATCCTTCCGGCAGAACATGCGCCCAAACTGGCGTTTCGTATGGGACAGCGTCCTTTCGCATTTCATAACGATAGCCCACGCAACCGCCCATGAGGCAGCCGCTCATCGTCAAATCATCACGTTTTTCAGGAGCCTGAGCTTCGTTGTAATCGCTCTGGGCTTCACGACCGAACATATACTCCGCATCGGCGAAATAGCCGACCCAGCCATCGCCTGTGCAGTCGATGAAAATCTTCGCCTTAAAACGCATCTGACGTCCCGTCAATGTATTACGAGAGACAACAGCCGCGATGGCATCACCATTTTTCTCCACCGTCAGAACACGTTCATTCGGAAAGACTTTCAGATTCGGTTCACGTTCCGCCATCAGACGGTAGGCGGCGCTCATAGTTTTCGGATTTGCTTGGGCGCGAAGGAGATTCGCCTCCTCGCAAAGGCCTGATTCGCGTGAATTCCGCTTACCGTTCGGATGCGATCCCGCCGCGCCATCCGTGCCAACGCCTAATTCACAGCTCGAATTGCCGCCTAAAACAGGGCGGTCATGAACCAACGCCGTTTTAGCACCTGTACGAGCAGCGGAAAGAGCCGCTCCCATGCCGCCAGGCCCTGCGCCAACGACGACTACATCGTAACTGCCGCCATCGACGGGCGTTCCATCACCACCAGTATATTTTAACCGATCCGTCTGCACATCTGCCAAATCATTCGACGGCTTGAAACCGCTGTCCATCGTGAACAGCAATGCATCGCATCGCGCAAAAGCTCCAGAAAGATCTTCCAATTCAACCGTCGCTTCGCCCATAGGCAAATCGAAATCACCGCCCTTTTCCCAACGCCATCCGTCCGCATTCAACATGCCATTAACGGCTTTACTGACGCCATTTACACGAACGGCGAAACGTCCAGGCGAAAATTCAGGCAACCAATCTTTCGTCCGTACCCACACATGCCATACACCAGCAGTTGGAATGCGAATGACAGTTTGAGCGGATTTGATCGGCTTGCCGACACCCGCTGCGATCAGATAGGCGGAACCCATCTTATGGGTAAACTGTGTGTCCAGTTTCCACTCACCGTAATCCGCAAACGATTCCGCCTCAAGCCATAGGAAGCCTTTCACGCATTCACGTGGCTCCACGACTGGTGCCCTGAAATCCTTCAATTCAGGAATATTTGGTGCGGCGGCAAATGTCGTCAAAACGGTCAGCATCGCACCTAAAAATGGGAAGCATTGTTTCATTTTCTTTCCTTATAATTAACCATCAGCCTAATTCATTGAAAGTTTTTCCATAAATAAGCAACAAACTTTTTCCAGCCATTGGCTGGAAAAAGTCATGGTATTTTCTCAAACAAAATCATTTTCCACTTGATTCAGTACTCTGACGAATTTCATTCATATGAAGTTTCTCCACGTTCACCTCAAAAGTGAAAAGAGTCCTCTCATACTTTTCCACGTGAGCCTGAAGATACTCTTTACATAGTTTTCGAATGGCATCTTGATCGGCGACAGGATGATCCGTCACAAATTGGATATGATGGCTGGCCAGACGACGTCCATTGAAGATAATGTATTCCTTGACCCCTTGTGCGCCCAAAGCTGCCTTGACCTCCTCCGATTTCTCCAGTACATCGCCGTAATGTTTCACCACTTCATGATTCTGACCCGTTTCAATATTGAACAAAGTCATAACGCAATAGGCGCAGAAAAGCAATCCGACAATCGCAAGAAGCAATAGTTTGACAACACGGGTTGATTCATTCATCGTTCTTTCCTCCTTAAATATATATCGCACACTCTGTTATTGTGGATATCACTTCTGCGGATAAGCGATTTGGCGACGCTCCGCCAGATACAGTTGATATGGATCACCGTCAGCGGGGCCGACGGACAACCACCAGCTCCGCTTCCGTTCGTTCAAATCAATCTCCGCGAACGCATAGCCGCCCTGCTCCATCGTGCTCGACAGCCATTCACCGTCACGATCGACAATCGCCGACGGACATTTCGGATCGCCGACGCATACCACCATCGGTATACCATTGTCGATGCATCGAGTGGACCACGTCTTCGACCAATGCGATTCCTTTCCGTCGCCCGCCAGCGGAAACACCAAGAGTTCCGCACCATTCAGCCGCAAGGCCCGTGCACTTTCCGAAAACCAATTGTCCCAACAGACGGCGATGCCGAGCCGTCCAAAATCCAAATCAATGACATTGAACTCCTCGCCTGCAATCACGCCCAGCATCTGCTCCGAAACCGTCAAATGGACCTTGCGGTATTTTCCCGCCAGTTTTCCCTGACGATCCACGACAAAGGCCGTGTTGTGGACATGGCCTTCAGGCGTCAATTCATGGATGTTGGCCAATATATTCACATGGTACTGAACAGCATAGCGTTTGCACAACTCAAACGTCATGCCGCCCGGAATCGGTTCGGAGCGTTCGACGATTGGTAAATCAACCATGCGGTCCGTATGGCATTCCGGCGTGACAATCAAATCCAGATTCGGCTTCTCTTCGCAGACTTTCTTCAACGCGTCCTCCATGATGGCGAGATTCGCGGCGAATGTCCGTTCCGTCTTCGGATAGATGTTAACCGTCGCCAAACGAACACACCGCGGCGGAATCTCCGCGACTTCTTCCATGCGGATGTTGCGGAAAACCGCCTTGCCCTTCTGCCATTTGTGAACGCACCACAAGACGGCGAAGTTGCTGTCTTCAGGAGCCTTAAATGTCTCATCAAAACAGCGCAGCACATCTGTTTTATCCTGAAAGCCGATGTAGTCCCGTTGGATCATCTTCGAGCAATCTTCCGTTTTGCACCATGTCACGAGCATCGTCGCGTTGTTGAACGACTTCGCGGGAACGTCCGCCACGGCGGTGAAACGGTATGTCACACCCGCCTTGACAGGAACGGAACATTCCCAATGGCCGACACTTGCGGCATCCGTCAATTCAATGGACAAGTCACCGCTTTCATTTTCAAACACAGGTTGAACGACATGGGACGGGCTGAAATGATTCCAGTTCATAACGCTCCTTTGCGGCTTTTTCTGATAAAAAACTTTAATTCTCTTCAACTTTATTAACTTAATGTAATGGATTATTTTTTAAACTATGTTAAGCTATAATTTGAACTTTTTTTCAGACCATGCCCCAAGCCAAACAGAAAGCACACCATGCAATTTCCAATCCCATCACCAGAACGCATCGCCCAGATTGCCTCATGGCTTCCAGAAACGCCTGGTCATTTTGGTCCGCCAGCCTCAGACCGTGCCGCATGGCTTCCCCTCGCGGACACGCCAGAAGCGAAAAAAGTCATCGCGCAGGCGGAAGCGACTGTTGGCACGCCGATTCCAGAACTGCCGGATGAGCTTTATTTGCAATTTCTTAAGATTGGTAACCGCAGCAATTACGAACGCGTCTATTTCCATCGCCAACGAGACCGCCTCTTCCCGCTTGTACAGGCGGAAGTCCTTGAATACAAGGGACGTTTCATGGAAGCCATCGAAAAAGAACTCAATGCGATGTTCAACGAAAAAAGCTGGGTGCTACCCGCTCATGACGCCGATCTGTGGAATTTCAACGGCACCGCTCCGTATGCGGATCTTTTCTGTTCCGATTTCTGCGCCACTCTTTCCATCTACGACTGGTGGTTGCAGGACAAGCTCTCGCCCACGACGCGCAAACGCATCCGTGAGGAAGTCGAACGGCGCATGTTCGCCGCCTACCGCCATGTCATACGCACAGGCGAAGTCACACGCGGCCAATGGTGGGCGGTCGGCAGCAACAACTGGAATTCCGTCTGTCATTCGCAACTCGTTGTCGCTGCGATGATTCTCATGGAAGACCGCCATGACCGCGCGGAAATTCTCGCCGCCGCCGAACAAGCCATGCAATTTTTCGCCGCCGGATATTCCGCAGATGGATATTGCACGGAGGGCATGGGCTACTGGGGCTATGGCTATGGTCGTTTTCTCATTCTTGCAGAAACCGCTCTCATGGTGACGAGCGGCAAACTATCGCTTTACAACAATGAAACGCTGCATAACGTCGCCGCCTATGCTCGCGATATTCAAATTGAAGAAGGCTGCTGCCCCGCCTTCGCGGACAGCCATATCAACGAAAGCCCTTCGCCGGACGACATCGGCATCATTCAATACCGTTATCCGGATGCCATCCTCCGCGCCGTTCCGCCACGGACGGAAATCACTGGCGTTCCCATAATCACCGTTCTCCGTTGTTTTGACAAACGGCCGTATCCGCCCGCCAACGCGCCATTGGACGGACAGCTTCCGCCCCGCAAACTCTATCCGCTCGCCAACATCTACGTCGGTCGTTCCACATTGAACGGCAGGCACTTCGGAACAGCGTTCAAGACAGGACATAATGCGGAGGAGCACAACCACAACGACATCGGCTCCTTTACAGTTGTTTTGAACGGACATCAGTTCTTCTTGGATCCCGGCAGCGAAATCTATACGAAACGCACATTCTCCTCACGCCGCTATGAAGGGGAGATGCTCAACTCCTTCGGACACATGGTTCCCATCGTCGATGGGAAGTTGCAATCTACTGGACGGCAAGCATATGGAACATTTATCAGCACGGATTTCACCGATGATATCGATACAATTGTCGCCGATATAGCGCCCGCCTATACGGAAGCGAAGGAACTGGTCAGCCTGAAACGCACATTCACATTCAATCGAAAAGAACAGACATTAACCGTTCGCGACGATGTAGAATTCACGACACCGCAGACATTTGAGACGGCACTTGTGTCGTTCGACGACACGGTGATTTCCGATTCAACCGTCGTCGCAACCTATCAAGACACAGCCGTCTCCGCCAACATCACCACGGAAGGCGCAGGACTGACGTTTACAAAAGGCATTATCGACAATCCGAACGCCCGCTGCCCCAACCGCGTCGCCGTCAAACTGGACAAGCCAGTGCAAAAAGGCGCCATCACCATCACGTTTAAAATCAACAAATAAGGAAGAATCATGAGTTGTCCTATCGGAACCATTCTGCGCTGTCCGACGGCGGACGAACGCCGCATCGAGCTCTATCATTCTCTCGGCATGACCGCCATGCAAATCGCGGGCGTCATGGAAGACTGGCTAGCGCCAACGGTGGAAGCCACGGCCCGTTCGGAAGCCATCATGAACATGCTGCGGGAGCGCGGCATTTCGACGCCGACGATGTTCCTTTCCTTCCCCAACCAAGACTGGGGGCATCCCGTTGAAGGCGTTGGTCTATCGCCACTTAAGACACGTGCCGAGCGCATGGTCCTCTCCTGCCGCCAGATGAATTGGGGCAAAAAATACGGCGTCCGTTATGTGACCTGCCACGTTGGTTACTTTCCAGAAGCGGAGACTGACGAATACAAGTCATTAATCAATGATTTGAAGCAACTTGTCCGTTTCGCCAAAGCCAATGGGCAGGATTTTCTTTTTGAAACAGGTATGGAGAACGTCGTCACGTTGAAACGCATTTTCGCGGATATTGGCGAAGACAATCTCGGGCTGAATTTCGATCCGGCCAACCTGCTCATTTACGGTTCGGACGAGCCTGCGCATGTCGTGGAAGAAATGGGCGGCTTGGTCAAAGTCATCCATTGCAAAGACGCCAGACATGCCGCCGACGGTGAAAACAGAGGAAAGGAAACGCCTCTTGGCAAAGGAGATACGGATTTCGCCAATCTATTGAAGAACCTTCTCGCCCGTGGTTTCACGGGACCGCTCATCATCGAACGCGAACTACCGCTTGGCCCTGAGCAGGAAAAAGATGTTGCAGAAGCAGTGATTTTTATTCAAAATATTATCAAAGGAGCATGACAATGATTGGAGTCGGTATTATCGGAACAGGCCGCATGGGGATCTGCCATGCAGGAAATCTTTCAAAGCATCCACGTGCGCGTCTCGTCACGGCGTATGATGTCAATCCCGCCCAGATGGACGCTTTTGTGAAAAAGTTTCCGGAGGTCAAACCGGCGGCCACCGTGGAAGAAGTCGTGAACAATCCGGACGTCGGTTTCATCGTCATCACGTCGCCGACGTACTGCCATGCGGAAGGCCTCCGCGCCGCCATGGCGACAGGCAAGCCAATCTTCTGTGAAAAGCCGCTATGCCGTACAGCAGAAGAACTTAAGGAACTGGCTCCGCTCATAAGCAGCTACTCCAGTCTGTTCGCCGTCGGCTTCGTCCGCCGTTATTCGGCGGGCGGCATCAAACTGCTCGAACTCGTCAAAGCGGGCAAAATCGGCAAACCAATCTGCTGTTCCATCGACTGCCTGGTCGGCGGCTGGAAACGCGAATGGGGCGACTGGTTTGCCGATTACGGCAAATCCGGCGGCTGCACGTTGGACATGCTGGCCCATCACATCGACTTGGCGAACGGCCTTTTCGGCGTTCCCGCAAGCGTTTACGCACGCGCCATCATGATGCCGCAAGGTCCTGAAAAGCCATATGACTACATCAGCGCGACGACAACGTCAAAAGACGGCGTAATCTGCAACATGGAATGCTCATGGCTGCGGTCTGGCCCGTCGGACAATTTCATGGTCGTCTATGGTGAAAAAGGCGCCCTGAAAAAGTCAGATGCCCATGGTTTGCAGTTCTTTGCGCCTGGACAACCAGTAGAGAACATCCCGTTGGACGACGTCAAAGTCGGCGAACTTGAAGAAAAAGTCGAAGGCGACATGTACGTGCGCGAAATGGCCGCCATCATCGACGGCATCGAAAACGGCCATGCGCCACTGGCGGGAGCCAAACAGGCGATCGAAGCCATGAAAGTCGCGTTGGGCATGCTGGAATCCGCAGAAAAAGGAAAGGTGGTGTTACTCTGATGAAAATTGAAAA
This sequence comes from Victivallales bacterium, assembly GCA_017554445.1. GTDB lineage: Bacteria > Verrucomicrobiota > Lentisphaeria > Oligosphaerales > Oligosphaeraceae > UBA1407. Next base: position 41,546 of record JAFZIJ010000204.1, on the reverse strand, counting down.
AGTTGCAGACTACAACGCGATGAGCGCCCGTGGCGCGGAAATCATCTATGAAGCCGTCGTCGCCAAATTGTCCAAAGGCGAATCGTTCAATCTCGGTCTCGCCACCGGCAACACGATGATTGAACTGTATCGCATTCTCGCTGAGAAATTTAACAATAATCATATTGACCTTTCGCGTCTCCAGACATGGAATCTGGACGAATATGCTTCGGATGAACACACAGGCGTCCCCCACGACCATCCGTTGAGCTATTGGAAGTATATGCACGACAACCTCTTCAACCGTTTCCTGCCAGAACGGAATTTTACGGAATGTCAAGCCCACTTCCCGGATCCGGCCAATCCTGCAATCTTCGACAAAGCATTGGCGGCGGCTGGCGGCTTGGATTTGCAACTGCTCGGCATCGGCTTCAACGGCCACATCGCCTTCAACGAACCAATGGAACCGCAAACCATTTCGGTAAAGGACTTTGCGGATTTGCCGTCTCGCGTCATCGCTCTGAAGGAACGCACCATCAACGCCAATGCCGCATTGACCGCCAACGGTTCGCTTGACCTTGTGCCGCGTTTCGCCGCCACCATGGGCATGCGGCAGATTCTCGCTTCCAAGCGTGAACTCCTTCTCGCCTGTTTCGCAGAACAGGAAGAACCGCTGACGAAGATTCTGGCGGACAAATCGCCCACGCCGTTCCTTCCGGCCTCCTATCTCCTTCCGCATGCGGACTTTACACTCGTCTATACCGCTGACAAGATCAATCTGGATTCCGTTCTATGAAAACGTTGATTCAAAACACACGCGTCGTTTCGCCGGATGTCGATTTGCCGAAGGCGGACATTCTCATCGAGAACGGCATCATCACCGACATCGCGGAATCCATTCCTATAACAAATTGCGACAACGTCATCAACGGTGCAGGACTCATCACGGCTCCAGGATTCATCGACATCCATTGCCATGGACGTTCAAACTACGATTTCTGCGACGCGACGGACGAAGCTTTCAACACGATTGGTCATGACAAACTATCCGACGGTGTAACAGGATTCCTTGCCACCACGCTCAGTGTTGCGAGAGAAGATCTTCGAGAAATCTGCCGTTGCGCCACGCGTTATCAGAACACCAACCACGACGGCGCTCTCCTGCTGGGCGTCCATCTGGAAGGACCATGGTTCAATCCAAAATGCGCAGGAGCGCAAAATCCTGCGCATCTGCTACTTCCATGCCTTGATCTCGTCGATGAACTGAGCAAATTGGCCCATATCGTGAAAGCATCGTTCTCCCCTGAACTGGAAGGCGGGCTGGAATTCACGAAAGGCCTTTGCGAACGCGGCATCATGCCGTCGGGCGGCCATTGCGAAGCGGACTACGACTGCTTCCAACTGCACCGCGCCAACGGCATGAAGCATCTGACGCATTTCTGCAACGTCATGACGCCTGTCCACCATCTGCGCTTCGGCATGGTTGGCGGCGGCCTCATGAGCGACGACGTCTTCGTGGAAATGATCTGCGACGGCGTCCATCTCTGCGAACCCATGATCGAACTTATCGCCCGCCTGAAAGGGCCAGACCGCATGATGCTCATCACGGATGCCATGCGTGCCTCCGGCATGCCAGATGGGAACTACACGCTTGGCGGACTGCCAGTCATCGTAAAAAATGGCAAGGCGACATTGACGACAGGCCCTGTCGCCGGCAGTACGCTTCGATACCACAACGGGTTACGCCGTCTTGTCCGCGTCACGGGACTGCCGCTCTGCCAAGCCATCAAGGCGACCAGCTGGAACCAAGTCCTGAGCCTCAAGCTTGGCAAACGAGGCCGTCTGGAGAAAGGCTATGAAGCGGACATCGTCATGCTGAATGACGATCTCGTCCCGCAACGGACCATCTGCCACGGCGACGTCCGTTGGGAGGCGTAGGCCTGCTCGACGGCGGGACGCCGCCGCCACACCACGACGGTAAACTCACAACAGTTTGTTTTATACATTTAAGTAAAAAAAATTGAAAACTGGAGTCTATTGCATTAAATTGTCATTTTTATGTAAATAGCTAAACGCATTTCACTTTTCCAACCATAGAGCATCCTCTTGGAGGCCATGCATGAAAGAGATAAAAATCGGTCTTGTCGGTTGCGGTGCAGTCGCCCCAACCCATATCAATAGCTACAAACAGATTCCAGGCGCCACCGTCAAAACAATCTGTGACATCAAACGAGACAAGGCGGCCGCCATGGCCGCCAAGCTTGGCGTGCCCAATTTCACGGAAAACTTCACGGATATGCTGAACGATCCGGAAATTGATCTCATCGACATTTGCACGGATCACGCCAGCCATTCGCCGCTTGCCGTCGCCGCCATGGACGCAGGAAAGAACGTTGTCTGCGAAAAATGCCTTTCCAATACGTTGGAAGGGCTGGACGCCATGCTCGCCGCCCACAAAAAACATCCCGAACTCATCTTCTCCGGCATTTTCCAACATCGTCACGAAAAAGGCAACTTGTTGCTGAAGAAATTGTTGGATCGCGGCTGTTTCGGACAGATTCTCAATGCCTCCGTCTATCTCTGCTGCCTACGGCCAGATGCCTATTACAGCGACTACTGGCATGGCAAATGGAATGGCGAAGGCGGCAGTGTGCTCATTACGCAAGTTGTTCATTTCATTGATCTTGTCAATTACTTTCTAGGGACGCCGACAAGCGTTGTCGCACAGTGCGACAACATGGCCCACCAAGGCGTCATCGAGACGGAGGACAACGCGGCCGCACTCGTCCGCTATCCAAACGGCGTATTGGCGACTATCTGCGGCACATCCGCTTCCGCCGTTGACAAAGGCTTCAACGCCACCGTCATCATCGGCGGGACGAAGGGGCACATCGAACTGGCGGCCTTCCGCCCCGTTTACTGGCGGTTCCACGACAAGCAGGCAGAAGAGGAAGTCGCCGCCCTCATGAAAGACTATCATGAAGAGACGCCGCCCGATCCGGAAAAACCGCACTATGGCGGCGCGCATCCCGCACAGCTTGCGGACGTCGTCGATGCCATCCGCAACCATCGTGAACCATACGTCACCGTCGAAAAGGCGGCTGTGACAGCACGGCTTATCCTAAGTTGCTACAAATCAGCCAAAACAGGCGAGTGGATCAATCTGTAAATTCGTCTCTCCGGCGGTTGTCAGCCGTCTTTGGAAATATGAAGAGCAATCTCGAAAAATGCATCTCCTTCTGCGTGGTCATCGCAGGATTCATCTGGATGATTCTGGGTGCCCTGCTGATACAGAACACCGTCCATGTCTTCAGAGACTACACACGTGTGGAACTGGCTCAGCAGCACTATTATGACTATTCAGAAGCGGCCAGGCTGCTCCGTCTTGGCAGCAATATCTTGACGGAACAGGCCCGTCTTTACGCGGTGACATTCGACCTTCGCTATCTTCTTGGTTATTTCCGCGAAAAGAATACGGACCGCCACCGTGAACAGGCCATCAATATTCTTGGCGAGATTCCAGAATCAACGGAAACCAAGCGGTTGATCATCCAGGCCGTATCAGCCTCCCGTTCCCTAGAATACACGGAATACCGCTCCATGAATCTTATCATTTCAGCCAATGGGTATGACCGTACCATCTTGCCTAAAGAAATCGAAAAACAACTATCCTCCAATCCTCTTTCCGAAGCGGATCGCAACCTCCCAAAGGAAGACCAATTGCTTTTGGCCAGAAGGATTCTTGCAAGCAGCGACTACCAAACGCAAAAAAAGAACATCTGGGGCAATGTCGAATTTCACATGAGCAAGATGCTGGAAGATTCAAAACAGCAATATCTTGCAACTTCAAAAGAGGTCACACGCCGCTATTTCTACCAAATCGTTTATCTTTCCATCCAGACGTTGATTCTGCTCTCGATCCTCCTCTACGCCTTCATCGTCAACCGCAAACGTCTGGAGGCGACAAGAAAGTTGGAAGGAACGAACGTCCATCTGGTCCATGAAGCCCAGCTTGTCAAACGAGAGGCGGAAATGCAACTCCAACAGACCAAACTGGAGGCTCAACTGGCGGCTCAGGAACTGGAAGTAAAGCTCAAGCAGAAGGAATTGGAAGACCGAAATCTGCTATTCGCGTCCCTTAGCCATGACATGCGTACGCCTCTCAACTCCATCATCGGCTTCACAGACTTGCTTCGCAGCGAAAACGACATGCCCGCACCGCAAAAGGACTCCCTTGACAGCATCGCCTACAGCGGCAGTATCCTGCTGGAGCTCATCAATGACCTTCTGGATCTCTTCAAACTTGAAGCAGGCAAGATAGAGTTCAATTACAACTACTACGATTTTCAGGAACTCGTCCAGTCCATCGTCAAAACTTTCAAACCGACAACGGATGCCAAGAAACTGGCGCTCGTCATGGATGTCGCGAAAATGCCTGCCCTGTACATTGACATGGAGCATGTCCGCCGAATTCTCTCCAATCTGATCAGCAACGCCGTGAAATTCACTTCCGAAGGCACTATCACCATCTCAGCCGCCTGCCATGACGGCGATGCGAACACCAAAACGCTCGTCTTCTCCGTAAAAGACACAGGCGTCGGCATCGAACCGGATGAGATAAAAATCCTCACGGAACCCTACATGCAGGGCAAGGCGAAATCAAACATCAAGGGGACAGGCTTGGGGCTTTCCATCTGCAAGATATTGCTGGAGAACATGAAAGGGACGTTAGACATCAAGTCAGACAAGGGGATTGGCAGTACATTCACCGTCACACTGAACAATATCAAATTTACAGAGCAGACAATTGAGCACCAAGAGGACGCTTCCAGCCAGCTCAACCCATCCATCAAGGAGCTCTCACTTTTGATGGTGGATGACACGTCACTCAATCTGAAGATGCTCAAGCTCATGTGTGAAAAGCTTGGCATCACAAAGACTCGTTCCGCTCAAAACGGCAAGGAGGCGCTCGACCTTTTGCGGACACCGCCCTTGCCGGACATTGTCATGACGGACATCCAGATGCCGATCATGGACGGCATGGAACTTGTCGCCGAAATCAGAAAAGATCCTAAGCTTTCCGCTTTACCAGTTTACGCTGTAACAGCAAACATCGAAATGCTCAAAAACTATCGGCAGAACGGTTTCACAGGACTTCTTCTGAAGCCCTACAACATCGCCAAGTTGACCGAATTCTTCAACAAAACACATGACGATTTTTTAGACAAGGACAACAAACATGATGAAAATCGGTATTGAATCCGGTGCCTATCTTTCACGCTACGGTCTTGCAGAAGGCCTGAAACGCATGCGCAAGCATGGCTATGAATGCGTGGACTTCCAGGACTTTGCCAATACGGAAGGCCCTCTGTTTCAATTGGATGAAGCAGGCTTTGAAAAAGAGCTGAAGAACATAAAGAAACAGATCGAAGACAGCGGCATCGAAATCTGCCAGACGCATGGCCCATGGCGCTGGCCCCCGCGCGACAACACGCCAGAAGACCGCGCGGAACGTTTTGAAAAAATGGCCAAATCCATCCGCGGCACCGCCATTCTCGGCTGCAAGAATTTCATCATCCATCCCATCATGCCGTTTGGTTGCGCAAGCGAATCGGAACAGCAGAAAAAAGAAATGCTGGACATGAACCGCGAGTTCATGGGACGCCTTGTAGAAGTCGGCCGCCAGAACGAAGTCATCGTCAATTTCGAAAACATGCCGATGCCGCCGCTTTCCATCGCCCCCGTCGCCGCGACGCTTGCGTTCGTCAAGGAATTCAACAGCCCGTGGTTCAAGGTCTGCCTGGACACTGGCCATGCCGCCACGACGAACGAGAAACCAGGCGATTGCGTCCGCTTGCTCGGCAAGGAGTATCTCCAGACGTTGCATATCCATGACAACAACGGCCGCAACGATTTCCATTGGATTCCTTACACGGGCGTCATTGATTGGGACGACTTCTCGAACGCTCTTGCCGAAATCGGTTTTGAAGGAACGGCCTCCCTTGAAACATCCGCCCCGGCGAAGATTCCCGCGGAACTCCGTGAAATGCAGGAAATCTCCCTCTTCCAGATGATCCGTAAAATCGCCAGAAGAGACTAACAACCTGAAAATCAATCATAAAGAACGCTGGAATGCATTACTCATCAATCGTTGTTTGTCTTCTATTTGCCATGACCGCCATTCTTCCCGCAGACGATTTCCATTTCTCCCCAGAAAACAAGCGGAGGCTCTGCGGAGGTGGCGGTTATCCAAGACTTTACGCATTGAAAGACAATACATGGCTGCTTGGTTACGACAATGGACGGATCAATGTCCGCCGCAGCTACGACGAAGGCAGGAATTGGTCGGAACCGTCCATCGCCTCTTTCCATGACGAGGCGTGGTGTGCCAATGTCGATTTCCATGAAATGCCGGACGGCGCCATTCTCTGCTCCTATCGCGCCATCGGAAAACCTTCCATATCTAACTACACACGAGGCATTTACTGTTCTATTTCATACGACAAAGGCGAGACATGGCATGAATACAACACGATTGTCAGCAATTTCGCCATGAGGCTTGGCGAAAAGAAAATCATCGAAACGATGTCCAGAGGCCGCAACGTAGGATTCTACGAACCGTTTGTCGATGTCATCAATGGCAAAATCACCGTCATGTATGCGGATGACTTTTCCCCCATGGCGGAAGATATCCACCATGACACACAAAAAAACTACAAATGCCAGCGGATCATGGCGAAGGAACTTGTCAACGGCGTTTGGACGAATCCACGCGCTATCATGGACGGCGCCGTTGAGAAAACCGTCAGCGGCATCACGCGGCTTTCACGCGACGGCATGCCCGTCTTCGCGCGCATGAAAACAGGCGAATACATCGTCGTCTTTGAAGGAACGTACCGCGACCAGCGGGAAACGGATTCCGTCCGTTTTGAAATTCTCATGGCCTATTCGACGGACGGCGTCAAATGGTCCGCGCCATTTGAAGTCTTCGTTCCGAAAGGCCGCGGCACGAAGGCCAGCGCCCCGTATGTCTGCTTGACAGACGACAACCGCCTCGCCGTCTCTTTCCAGACGGATGAAGACTGCTTCGCCGCCACGGGAAAGGTCGGTGACGGCGTATCCGTCATGAAATGCGTCATTTCCGACGGCACGCCGATACAAAAAATGGACAGGACTCATTGGAGCCCTGCCCAGGATGTCTTTTTCCTCAAGCCGGGAGAAGCAGGTTTGTGGAACGGCATGATGTACCATCAGGGCGTCCTCTACTGCGTCTCCGGCCTGCGTGACGGAATCTACATCAATTCATGCGTGATTCCGTAGAAGATCATTCGCCAAAGATGCTCATGAGAGCGTCGGCGAAGATTTTCATACCATCTTTGTCCGGATGGTTGATCGTGTTGGTCATTAGCGTATTGTAGGGGATGCCCTGCCGCCAGAGACGGCCATAGCGTTTCGCCGCGTCCGCAACCGCCACTTTCTTCTCCACCGCGAACTTGCGGATGAACGCCACATAGGGGCGCGGATCGTTTTCGATGCCGATGCCGTTCTGCGTCGTCAGTCCCATCCAGTCCGGGCGGACATAATGCGGCGTCAGAATGATCCATTCCGTGTTCTGCGCACGGAAGTCGTTCAATACCTTATTGAAACTGCGGTCCCATTCGGCAGGCGGCAGGCCCGCGTCGTTCACGAATTCGGACACGACCAAATCCGCCTTGACGTCCAACACCGTCCGCTGGTAGTTGTACTGCGAACCTTCCGGTTCGTTCAGGAAGGCGGGAATCGTCCTGACGCCCCAACCGTTGCTGATGAGTTCAATATCCGCCTTCGGGAATGCCGCTTTCAAGCGTTCGACAAACTGGATCTGCCAACGGAACTGATCCGGAATATAGCCGCACTGCGTCACGCTGTCGCCCCACGCCAGAATCTTCACATGTTCACCATTTTGCAGCTTCTTCATCGTATTCGGAATGAAGGCCTGCTGTTCTTTGGCGGATTCCGCGGGAAACGCCGTTTCCGTGATGATGAAGATGTTTTCGTCCGTCAATTTGTCCGTCTGCGCTTCCGTGTAGATATTGATAAGACGCGTCTCGCCTTCCTGCAGAGCGGGCATCTTTGGGCAGAAACTCGCAGGCTTGCCGCACACGAGCGCCAGTGTTCCATCCGCCTTCTTGATGACTGAATCCAAACGATTTGGAATGTAGCGATAGGAAATCAGGACCTCCTGATTCGCCGCCACGCGGCCACCTTCCACACGCCCCAGCGTGCCCCATGAATCCGTGTATTCAAAATCCTTTCCACGTTGCATTTCCGTGCCGTCCGGCAGACGCATGCGGACGGAATACGGATCCAATGCCTTCGGCAACGCGCAACCGGTCGCGGCGACGCCGCGCAACGCAATACCGTCGTTCCAGCCGCCGCCACGACGATAGACCGGCAGCGATTTGTAGGATTCTTCGACCACGCGGATAACCGCCGGAACGGGCACATCCAATTTAACACCTTCCACTTCAATCTGCCACGGTCCAGTGATGGCAACCTTTGGAACCTCAGCCGCGACCGTAGCCATGGCCGCGCTCATGGCGATGCTACATAGCAAATGTTTCGTGCTCATGTCTTGTTCCTTTTTTAAACTGCTTCTGATGATTATCGGCTCTTTCTTAACATTGTTTAAGGCATTTTTCGCCTGAAAATCTTGTATTGTGCCATTCCTTTATTAACTTACATTCAAATTACCATCTATGCAAACTCAACTATTGATTCATATATGAACATCGTCAAAGAATTCAATGTCGCCATGTCTGATGGCGTAAAAATTTACACATACGTCCAACTACCGTCCGAAGATGGTTCATTCCCAATCATTTTCCGTCGCAATCCATACGTTGGGAAGGATGTCAATATCGGTGACCTTCAGAAGGAGGACACACACGGCTACGCCATCGTCACACAGCACTGCCGTGGTTGCGGCCGCAGCGAAGGCGACTGCATCCCCTACATCAACGAACGGCAGGACGGCCTGGACTCTCTTGAATGGATTCGCCAACAATCCTTCTATCAAGGCGAAATCTATCCTGTCGGCGGAAGTTACTTGACATCCGTGCATTACGCTTATCTTGACACGCATCAGCCAGACATCAAAGGCGCCGTTCTCGGCATCCAGGATCCCATCCGCTACAACGTCACCTACCGCAACGGATTCATGAAATGCGGCCTCCATGGGCAATGGGCCGTCGGCATGTACAAGAAGAATTCCATCTTCAAGAAGAACTACGTGCAAGACACGTTCCGCACCATGCCGCTTCTGGGCGTAACGCGTTCCATTTTCGGTGAATACGCAGAAGCCTTGGAGGCTTACATGGAGCATCCGTTGCCAGATGATCCGTTCTGGCAGACACTTGAAGGCGGTGCGGATTCCCACAACGCCGTCAGCACGCTGAACATCCCGACGCTTTTCTATTCATCCTTCTACGATATCTACACGGAAGGCATCTTCGACATGTGGGAGAACATTCCCGCCGCCATCCGCCCGAAATGCGCCCTGCTCGTGACGCCGTACAACCACAATCCGAATCCAGACAAATTCAGCCCCGTCGTCTTCCCGAACGGCGGCCTCAACGAAAATTTCGGTTCGGATTTTGTTTACCAATGGCTCGACCATGTTCGCACAGGCGCGCCGCTACGGACGATTCCAGAAGGCAAGACGACCTACTACACGCTGTGGGAGAACCAATGGCATTCCGTCGATTCGCTGAAGGAAGGTCAAAAAGAGCATGTCCTCTACCTCAACGACCACACATTGGACGCTGCTCCGCGGGACACCGCCGCCATTTCCTACACATACAATCCGTACGCTCCCGCCACGTTCCGCGGCGGTCTTTGCAACAATTTCGGCGGCATGGCCGAACAGGACAAACCAAACTCCCGTTATGACATCGTCTCCTTCCTCTCCGCGCCGTTTGAAGCGCCCTGCAAAGTCGAAGGCCGCATGAAAGCGACATTGCACGTCAGATCCTCCTGCCTCGACACATGCTTCTACATCCGCACAAGCATCGTCAAAAACGACGTCGCATACGGTTTGCGTGACGACATCACATCCATCAGTTTCCAGCATCCGCACTACAATCCCAACGAAACCGTCGAGCTGGAATTCACGCTTGGTCACCATTCTTTCCTGTTCGAGCCTGGGGATCGCCTCCGTCTGGACGTCTCCTCCTCCGCCTATCCGCTGTTCCATCCGCATACCAACCGCAAAGGCCTGCAAGCAGAACAAACGGGAGCGGATATTGCCATAAATACCATCATCACAGGCCCGTCCAACATCCGCTTCTTTGAAACCGTCTAAGGATTCACTAATACCGTTCCCGCAGGAGCGGGAACCTCCCAACCACCGTTCCCGCAGGAGCGGGACCCTCCCAACCACCGTTCCCGCAGGAGCGGGACCCTCCCAACCACCGTTCCCGCAGGAGCGGGATCCTCCCAAACATCGTTCCCGCAGGAGCGGGACCCTCCCAACCACTAACCACTAACCACCAACCACTACTATGGCACAACTTGCAATCAAAGGCGGCGAAGCCGTCATCAAGCCCGGCGAAGTCAAAAACTGGCCACCAATCGACAAAACGGACGAAGAGCTCATCATCGCGGCCCTCCACGAACCGTCCCAATGCCGCGGCAAATACACGAAACTCCTTGAAGAGGAGTTCTGCGCCTTCAACGGCAACAAATATGCCTATTTCACAAACTGCGGTGGTTCTGCCCTCCAGATGTGCGTGGCCGGCTGCGGCATCGGCGCGGGCGATCAAGTCATCGTCACCTCCTACACATGGCCGTCCAGTGCTTCCTGCATCATCCACAACATGGCCGTGCCAGTTTTCGTCGATATTGATCCGGAAACGTTTCTCATCGATCCCGCCAAAATCGAAGCCGCCGTCACGCCGCGGACAAAAGCCATCCTCTGCGTCCATCTTCACGGCCTCTGCTGCGACATGGATCCCATCCGTGAAATCGCCAAGAAGCACAATCTCAAGATCATAGAAGATGCCGCACAAGCACACAACGCACTCTACAAAGGCCAAAAGGCCGGAACGCTCGGCGACTGCGCCGCGTTCTCTTTCAACCAGAATAAATGCATGACCTCCGGCGAAGGCGGACTTTTCGTCACCAACGACAAAGAGATTTTCGACCGCGGCCTCACGCTGACTGGTTTCGGCGACATGCAGCCTACGAAAGATACCGACAGCTTCCCTGCCTATGCCTTCGCCCACAAATTCTGCAACAACGAAATCACCGCCGCATATGCGCTTGCCGAATTGCGGAAATTCCCCTATTACTATAAACAATTGCTAGCCAACGCGAAGACGCTCCACACAATCCTCCAGGCGGCAAACATCAAAGGGCTGAAACTTCCATACGAACCAGCCATCTGCACACACAACTGGTACAACTACAACCTACGCGTTGATTTCGAAGCTCTCGGCATGGGCGACAAGACGCCAGCCGAAAAGAGCGAATTCCGCCATGCCATCTGCCGCGCCTTACAGGCGGAAGGCGTTGTCTGCTGCGTCTGGCAGCGTTGCATTCTGCCGGAAATGACCATCTTCCGCGCACAGAACGCCTACGGCAAAGGCTATCCATGGGCGGTTCCAGGCGCTTCCGACGGCGTCGATTACAGTCTGAAAAACTTCCCCGAAGCGATTAAATACTGCTATTCGCATATCGCCATCGTCCAGATTCTCCGCGCTCCCAACGACGAACAAATGGCGGCAAAAGTCGCAAACGCGATTATCAAAGTCTTCAACAATCTGGATGAATTGAAGTAAAAGCTTTGTCTAGGCCTCTAGAATTCCAGAAGTCTTGGTTTCAAAGTGTTACAGTGTCCGGTCAGCGTCAGTTCTGCTGACCGGATACTTCGCGGACGTGCTCCGCGATTGTTTCGTTGACCTTCTGGCGGACGGCGTCGCCTGCCTGGCGGATGCCGTTCATAACGGCTTTGCCGTCCGAAATACCGTGGCCGATGATGACGATGCCGTTCACGCCCAGAAGCGGTGCGCCGCCGATTTCAGAGAAATCCGTCTGGTGCTTCAATTCATTGAAAGCTCCTTTCACCATCAACGCGCCTAACTTCCAAATCAATTTGGTCATAATCGCTTTCTTCACAAGACGGCCCATCGATTTAGCAAGCTGTTCGCAACTCTTCAAAATCACGTTGCCGACGAAGCCGTCGCAGACGGCGACATCAACGCCGCCTGAAAACAGATCATGCCCTTCCACGTTGCCGATGAAATTGATCATCTTGGCTTCATGCAACAACGCCAACGCGCCTTGCGTCAGCTTGTTGCCCTTCCCTTCTTCCGTGCCGTTGCAAATCAATCCAACGCGCGGATTCGGCTTTTTCAAAATCGATTTCGCATAAATCGATCCCATGATGCCGTAGTGCAGCAAATTCACAGGAGCGCAATCCACGCTCGCGCCCGAGTCGAGCAACACGAAATTGCCACGCTCGGATGGCATAATCGTCGCTATGCCAGGCCGTTCGATTCCGGGCAACATGGACAAACGGAAATACGCCGACACGACGGACGCCCCCGTGCTTCCCGCGCTGAAAACGCCGCTCGCACGGCCGACTCGAACCAAATTCATCGCAACATTGATGGATGAATCACGCTTCTGGCGAACAGCGGACACGGGATGATCCCCCATCTCCACAACTTGAGAAGCATGAACAAGTTCCAATCGCGGATCACCTAATATGCCAACCCGCTTCAATTCAACTTCCATCCGTTTCTGGTCGCCGACCAGCAGCAATTTGAAAGCATTCCCGTAACGCTCCAACGTCATGTTGACGCCGTCGATGATCGCGCCGGGCGCATAATCGCCGCCCATCACATCCACGGCTATGTTGATCACTTCGCTGGACTTCCGTTCTGGCATGCGCGCTACTCCCTGCCGACGATGCGGTTCCATTTCCCGCAAAACAATTGGAAGATTTCGTCACTAAGTCCACGCCGACGCCATTCATGCGGCATGGACAACCCTTTCAGACAGACAAAGGGGCTGGCGAATCACATCCGCCAGCCCGCAATGCATTACTTTTCGTCTTGCTTGACCGTCAAAACAGCTCTTCCACCATACATACCGCATTTCTTGCAGACACGGTGCGGAAGGCAGGCGGCGCCGCAATTCGGGCACAATGTGACCTGCACGCCTTTGTAACGGTTGGCGGCATGACGCGTACGAACCGTACGCTTGCTGACTTTACTTTGTTGAACTGCCATTGTCGTTCTCCAGAATGATTGAGACCACTCGCGGCCAAGCTTTCGCCCATCCACAAGCAGCCCGTGGCTCTGTTTCTATGTTATATTTAGTAAAATAAATTGATTCGCGGAAAAATCAATTGTCCAGTTTCAAATTGTCCAAAGCCGCCCACGGATTCGGACCTTCGGAAGCCTCTTCAGCCTCTTCTTCGTCTTCATCCTCTTCGGGAAGCTCGCAACCGCAATCGCCTTCGTTCAGATTCGCTCCGCACACGGGGCACAGCCCTCGGCAGTCCTCTGAACACAGACATGATTGCGGAAAAACTATTAATATATCTTCTCGAATGGCATCGGTCAAGTCAACGACCTCACCAGTTACCTTCTCATATCGATGACAAACGTCGTCCGTCTCCAATTCCATATCGAAAAATTCCGTGCAACGGTCGCACATGGCGCGAATCTTCACGGCCAGATGACCGGACGAAACCAGCAGATCATCCCCCAGCTGGCTCAAATGCAGCTTGAAGGACAGTTCCTCTGGAAATTCGAAGCGGCCGTCGTCGTCCTCTATGTCCAGCTCCTCCATCGATACGGTTCCCTCCCAATCTACGCCTTGCGACGGCAGATCCATCACGTGGTATTGCAGCACGCGCCCCTTTTCCTTTTTCCCTGGCATGTCACTTTCCTTGTTCGTTCTCAATTATTTTCTCGGTTTTCTTACCTTATAATATAATCTAAAAGTTGAAACTTGCATTTTTAGACGTTATATTTTTGATTTGATTTTTCTGACAACAGGCCTGTCCGACTTGCATCCCGCAGGCGGGACAGGACACAGGCACCCTAACCCATGAGGAAAAACAATGGAACTCAAAGACATCAAAAACGCCGAACTGAAAGGCTGGCTCCAACACTGGATCGACCTCTGCACGCCGGACAAAGTCGTCTTCTTCGACGGCTCTGAATGGATGTACAACGAAATCGCCAATCTGATGGTCAAGACCGGCGCTTTCATCAAACTCGACAAACCTGCCAACTCCTACTTCGCCCGTTCGGACAAATCTGACGTCGCCCGCGTCGAAGAGCGCACATACATCTGCTCCGAAAAGGAAGAGGACGCAGGCCCGACGAACCATTGGAAGGCCCCCGCCGAAATGAAGGCCGAGTTCAATGAACTTTTCAAAGGCTGCATGGTCGGTCGTACCCTCTATGTCATCCCCTTCTCCATGGGCCCCATCGACTCCCCCATCGCCAAGTATGGTATTGAAATCACCGACTCCCCGTACGTTGTCGAATCCATGAAGATCATGACGCGCGTCAGCTTCAAGATCATCGACAAGATCGAAGCGGGCGCCCCCTTCGTGAAGTGCGTCCACTCCGTCGGCTTCCCGCTTCCGGAAGGCGTCGCGGATGTTCCGTGGCCGTCCGCCCCGGTCGAGAAGAAGTACATCACGCACTTCCCCGAAACCGATGAAATCATCTCCTACGGCTCCGGCTACGGCGGCAATGCCCTGCTCGGCAAGAAGTGCTTCGCGCTGCGTATCGCCTCCAACCAGGCCAAACGCGAAGGCTGGATGGCCGAACACATGCTCATCCTCAAGCTGACGTCCCCCGAAGGCGAAGTCAAATACGTCGCCGCCGCCTTCCCGTCGGCCTGCGGCAAGACCAACCTCGCCATGATGGAACCCACCATCCCCGGCTGGACCGTCCAGACCATCGGTGACGATATCGCCTGGATGCGCTTCAATGAAAAGGACGGCATGCTCCACGCCATCAACCCCGAAAACGGTTTCTTCGGCGTCGCTCCCGGTACTTCCATGAAGTCCAACCCCAACGCCATGCGTACCATCAACCGTGGTAACTCCATCTTCACCAACTGCGCCATGACTCTCGACGGCGGCGTTTGGTGGGAAGACTCCGATGATACCCCCGACTTCCTGATCGACTGGCAGCGCAAGCCCTGGACGCCCGCGTCCAAGACCGTCGCCGCCCATAAGAACGCCCGCTTCACGACGCCTGCGTCGCAGTGCCCTGTCATCGCTCCCGAATGGGAAGATCCGGAAGGCGTTCCGATCAGCGCGTTCCTCTTCGGCGGCCGCCGCAAGACTGTCGTCCCGTTGGTCAACGAAGCCCGCAGCTGGGAACACGGCGTGTTCCTCGGCGCGACCATGGCTTCCGAAATGACCGCCGCCGTTCTCGGTGGTGCCGGCCAGCTCCGCTTCGACCCGTTCGCCATGCTGCCGTTCTGCGGCTACCACATGGGCGACTACTTCAAGCATTGGCTTGAAATCGGCAAGCATCCGGGCGCCAAACTCCCGAAGATCTTCTACGTCAACTGGTTCCGCCGTGGCGCAGACGGTCACTTCCTCTGGCCCGGATACGGCGACAACAGCCGCGTCCTCAAGTGGATCTTCGGCCGTTGCAACGGCACCGCCGCCGCCAAGGAAACCGAAATCGGTAACCTGCCCGCCGATGGCGCTCTCGACCTCTCAGGCCTCGACATTCCCGCGGAAGACCAGAAGGCCCTCTTCGGCGTCGATAAGGAAGGCTGGAAAGCCGTCATCCCGCAGATCGAACAGCACTTCGCGAAATTCGGTGCGAAACTCCCCGCCGAACTCAGCAAGCAGCTTGATGAACTCAAGGCCCGCCTTGCCTAAGCCAGCCTGATTGTTCGGATAATCTCCACAGACGGGACGGCGGCCGCCAAACGCCGCCGTCCCGTTCTTTAACTACTAACCATAATCCATAAGCCATAGGCAATAGGCCATAGGCAATCGCGAAGCGATTAATATGCAAGCATTCGATTCCATCAAGACATTCTGCAACAAGAATCCCAAACAAGCCGTCATCGGCGCTGCCATTATTCTGGCCGTCGTCATCGGCCTTTTGAGTATCGGATCCAATCTGTCCTCATGGAAAACTTATGACTTTCCGCAGGCCGCTCTCGCAATGAAACTTCCGCAACCGCCTGTCGCCGTAGCGGATACGAAAGTCCCTGGCTTTTCGCAATGGACGATGCAGAATGAAGATATCGCGCTCGTCATCGGCGCAGTCAAGCTTACGGGACAGGAAAAGCCCGCCGCCGCGTTGGGAAGCACCATCGAATATGTGCGTCAAGGGATTCAGAACAATCCCAACATCGAAAAGGCCGAATTCAAACTCAACCAACGGCAACAGGGCAGAAAAACCGTGAACTACCTTACTGGCACGGCTATTTTCAAAGACGGCGACGCCAAAGCCAACACCTACGTGGAAGGCCTCTTCCACATGACAGACGCAAGCATTGGCTTTGTCTATGCGCATTACAACACGCCGAAAGGCGAAGAACTGCTGCGCGATATTTTTGAAACCGTCTCCTGCGAATAGTCGGTGTACCGGCGGCGTCCCCGCCGTCGGGCGTGGATTGCCCAGGCAATCTTCTGCGAAGGCGAGATGCCTCCGCCACACCAACACGAAGGCGAGCCATCTCCGCAAATCACAATTTCAACATCGCCTCGATGGATTTTCGCGCCTTGGCCGCAATGTCCTCCGGGACTTTCACAACCGTCTGCATCGTCTCCAGACTGCGCTTCACTTTTTCAAGCGTCGTCTTCTTCATGTCTTCACAGACGAGCAACGGCGACACATGGACATAGCTTTTCTGCGGCGCCGCTCCTTTCAAAGCGTGCAGAATACCTTCCTCCGTGCCGACCAAGTACTTCTGGTCGTTTGAGTTGCGCACAAGTTCGATCATGGGGCCAGTTGCCAGAATATGATCTGCCTCCGCCTGCGCTTCCGGCGTCGTCTCCGGATGGACCATGACTTTATAGCCTGGATATTTTGTTTTCATGTCGCGGATAATGTCCGCCGTCAAATGATGATGAACAGGGCAACCACCGTTCCAGCAGATCAACTTGCGTCCGAGCTGCTGTTCAACGAAATGTCCAAGATACTGATCTGGAACGAATAAGATTTCCGGCACGTCGCCAAGAGACTTCACGACTTTCAGCGCGTTGGAGGATGTACAGCAGATGTCGCTTTCCGCCTTCACTTCCGCCGTCGAATTCACATAGCAGACAACAGGGGCACCAGGATGTTTCGCCTTGAAGGCGCGCAATTGCTCCGCCGTAATCGTATCCGCCATCGGGCAGCCCGCCGACGGCTCCGGCATGAGAACAGTCTTGTTCGGATTCAAAATCGCCGCCGTCTCCGCCATGAACGACACGCCGCAGAACACGATCACATCCGCGTCCTTCAGCTGGCTCGCCTTGACGCTCAGCCCATAGGAATCGCCGACATAGTCCGCCAGTTCCTGTATCTCCGCAGGCTGGTATGTATGCGCCAAAATCACAGCCTTGCGCTCTTTCCGCAAACGATTTATGTCTGTCAGCAAATCTTTCATGGTTCTTTTCCGTTATAATATATGGTATCTGATGCATGATTTTTTCATGCGCTTTAGTTGACATCATAAATTTATACGCAAAATTACATTTGTCCTGTTTTCCAAACGACAATCAGCTATTTTCTTTCATATCGACCATGAAAAACGCCATCAATGCATTCGCCATACTGGCCGTCGCCGCCGTCATGCTTCATTCGCAAGCTCTTCCGCAAGGTCCTTACAAGACCACGTTTGCAAACGGTGCGGTTCTTGAGCTCCTCCCCATCAAGGCAGGAACTTTCATGATGGGCAGTCCCGCCACCGAACTGGGCCGTTTCCCAGACGAAGTCCAGCATGAAGTCAAAATCGAGAAAAGTTTCTGGATGGGCAAGACGGAAGTCACGCAGATTCAATGGGATGCCGTCATGGGAACCAATCCGGAGAAATACAATCAGGCATGGTATCATGGCGACGCATTGCCCATGGAAAACGTCTCATGGGGGGAAGCGAACGAATTCTGCCGTCGTTTGACTGAACAGGAGAAAAAAGCGAAACGGATTCCTGAAAACGCCATTTTCCGCCTGCCGACGGAGGCCGAATGGGAATATGCCTGCCGCGCAGGCACGACAACCGCGTTCAACAACGGAAAGGAATTTCTCCAGAAAGGCACCAACTGCCCAGAATTGGCAGAAGTCGCCACATTCCGTTTCAATTCAGGCGGCAAACGCGGCCGTTTCAACCGCACGAAGCAAGTCGCAACCCGCAAACCAAACGCATGGGGCCTTTTAGACATGCATGGCAACGTCGCCGAATGGTGCGACGACAACTACACCGTCGTCACGCCACCAGTTCCTGAAACCGAAAAGAAGAGCAAGAAGTCTAAAAAACAAGAGCCAGTCGTTGTCAACGACAAGGCTTCCCAGAAAATCATCCGTGGCGGCTCTTTCATGTCCATGCCGCAGTTCTGCCGCGCCGCCTATCGTGGCTCCGCCGAACCTATCACACGCAACAACACGATCGGCTTCCGCGTCGTTCTCGCAATACAGGAACCGCCCGCGCCCGCCGCTCCACCAGCGCCCGCCGCTCCATCAGCGCCCGCCGCGAAACCGTAGCAAGATACCTGCACCAAACAAAACTCAAGGGGCTACCGCATTTTTACGGCAGCCCCTTTTACTGTCATCTTTGCGTTTCGCAAACAAAACTCCGCGCGAAACGTCATGAAACCGCCGAGCAGCCTGCGGCCGTTACAGTTTCAGCATTCAGAATTCATTATCCATACCCAAGCCTTCTTGAGCTCGTCGCCCCGGCAACGTTTTTTGCTTTAAGCTTTAGGCTTTAGGCTTTTAGCTCTCCAGATGGCTTTCAGCCGCCGCGTTTTCACGGCGGCGTTTCTGCAGCATCTCCGCATAATGGCGTTTGTATTCCTGATAGCACAGGTTGTAACGCCGTTCGTCATCCTCTGAAAAATGTTCGCGATGGCGTTGCGTGCTTACTTTCAGCAACTCTTTGCCAACTGACAGCATGCTGATGAACGATCTCGCTGCCGCCGCCTCAGTCTTCACAAACTGATCACAGGACTCGGAAAGCAGCTTGTGGACATTGTCGCCAAGAGCCTCATGCAGTAATTCAGCTTCCTGCTCCACCATCATGACATGGTTCGCAAGAGCTTCCATCGTGCTCGCCATGTCCTGCAGCAGTTTGAGAAAATGCGTCGCCGGCCGATCCAGCATTCCCTGCTTTTCCTCTATCAAGGCAGAATGTTCCGCAGCCGTCAATGCTTCGTTCACCAGATACAGGCAGTAGGAATACGCATGTTTGCGTTGTCTGACACGCGCGGACATCAGCTTCGCCTCGCAATATTCCTCTAGATTGTCGAACGCCGCGTCACGCCGCGCCGTCCCGACGCAGTGGTTCATCTCCACAAGCGTTTGGACATGCCGCACTTTCGGAGGATTCCCGCTCATTTCCGCTCCCCGGCTTTGAAATCATCCAACGTTTCGATATGCAGATTCCAATTAGCCTGAATAGCGCTGACTTTCACGTTGTATGTCTTCGGTTCGTACAGCCATGTCTCCTGTTCGCCGGGCTTTGTTGAAACGGAATGGATAAGTGTCTTGCCATCAGGATCGATGATGTCGATACGGACATAGCCGCCGCCCTGCTGAACAGTGCGCACACGTCCACAGCCCGCCGGCAAGGTAAACATGAATTCATGGTCACCCTGCTCGCCAGACCAGCTGCCCAGCGGATTCAGACGGCTCTTCCAGTCTTTCTGTTGGACGAACTCCCACTCCTCCACACGATCCAGATACTGCTGGATTGTCACACGCCAGCCATTCTCACCGCCGTTCACAATGAGGCTCGCCGCCGATATCGCTCCGGAACCGCCTGTCTGGCCGTTCTTCAGCTTACCGCTCTTCTGGTTCGTCACCTTCAGCTGCTCATGCGTGTTCAGATTCAACAGGTAAAGCTCGAAGGGCGCAGAACCGACGGGTTTGAACACGACACGCCATTTCGTATCCCAAAAGCGCATGGGGGCCGTCTGGGCCGAACCAGTTCCGGAAAACACATACGTGTCAACCCAGCGGCGGGTCGTCGTCTGGGCTGTCGCGAACATTCCAATCAGACAAAGCAAGGCTACCAATTTGTTCATTCCATTCTCCTTTATCTTCTAAAATACTCACTGTTTAGGTACAAACAGCAGACAAATAACCAACCCTAAAAGAGCCACGCCCGAAAAGGCCGTGTAAAGAACCGTGTAGTTGAACGCATCCAGCACCACGCCGCCGACGGCGCTGCCGACGAGTCCTCCCAATCCGACGGTGATCGCCGAAAAGATTCCCTGTGCACCTCCCTGGAGCTTTGCAGGAAACATCCGGCTGACGTAGGTGACGGTCGAGCAATGGTATGCTCCGAACGTCAGGCAGTGCAACGGCTGGAGGCACAGCACCACCCAGATGTTGCTTTCCACGCTGAAACCCGCCAGCCGCAACACGCAGCCTAGCAGCCCCAACGCGAAGAAGCTCTTCAAACCTATTTTGTCGATGATCCGCTTGCTGAAAAATATCAGCGGTATTTCACAGAGCGAACCAAGCGCCCATATCCAGCCAACCTCCTTCACGCCATAGACGTCATCCAAGTATCTCGAAAAGAAGCTGTAATAGCTCATCATCGAGAAACGCCCCAGAAACGCCGCCAGCATGAAGACCAGAAACGTCGGCCGCAGGAACAGCTTCAGAAAACCGCTCCGGTCGTCGTCCGTCATCGCCTTCTCCGTCGCGTTTTTCGACGCGGCGGACGTTTCGATGAACTGCGGCACCAACAGCAGACTCGCCAGTTGCATCGCGACGGCGACGCTGAACTCCACGATCAGCTTGCGTACCGTCACGCCGCCTGTCAGCCAGCAGATGGCGTCGAAGACGACGATGAAGCTGATGTACCCCACCGTCCCGCCGATGCGGATCTTTCCGTAGTCGCCGCCTTTCGTGCGGATGTAGCGGAACGTCATCCCGTCCGTCAGCGGTATGTTCGGCTTGTAGAACAATCCGAACAGGACGGCGACCACCATGCCCGCCAGTCCGCCGTTGACAAAGCTGAACAGGAAGAACATCGGCAGCGACAGGATGACCGTAAAAGCCAACACGCCGCGCGGGGCGGACAGGCGGTCCGCCAACACGCCCCACAGAATCGGCGCCGCCACCGCCATCAGTTCCAGCGCCCCCTGAATTGCTCCAATTTGGATATCGTTGTAATTCAGATATTTCAGCAGTTGCTGAAAGTACGGCGTGATAATGGCGTACGGCGCGAACAGCGAGATGTAGATGACGAAGAAACGCCACCGCACCCCCGGCGGAAATGGTCTGCTGTCAGTCTCAGACATGTTCCCGCCAGACGACGCTTAGATCGCGCTCCACTTCGCGACGGGCTGCGGATCCACTTTCGTGGCGCGGCCGCCGAGAACGTCTTTCACTTCCGATTCGATGGCGGCGACGCCTGCCTTGTCGGAAACGAATTCCAATCCCATGTCGATCGTGTAGGTCTGTCCCGCCTGCAACGTGACCACGCGGCCGCGTTCGCGTTCGAAGACCTTCTGGTTAGGATAGTTAGTAGCGGGCTCCAGCCCCGTCACATAGCCTTCGTTCAGGCCTGTCGTATGCTTCCATTGGCTGAAGCACGGCAACTGGTTCTTATTCCAGCGGACGATCGTTCCTTTATCTCCCGCCGCATTGCGCAGCATGGCCAGCGTCGTGCCGTCGGCACGCGCTCCCATATCGACGAAATAGCACTGTTCGACGTAACCCGCCTCTGGAGCGCGATACGACGGCCATGTGTCCATGTCCTCCGCCGCCCGCGCGTCGCGTGGAGCGATTTCGAGTACGGGAGCGACCATCGTCGAACCGCCTTCCAGATACGGCGAACCAAAGTTGCAGTGATACAGCATCATGAATTCCGTCGGGCTGTCCGCGAAATTCAGCACTTGATCTTTGAACGACAGCT
This sequence comes from Victivallales bacterium, assembly GCA_017554445.1. Taxonomy (GTDB): domain Bacteria; phylum Verrucomicrobiota; class Lentisphaeria; order Oligosphaerales; family Oligosphaeraceae; genus UBA1407. The sequence goes on along the minus strand of JAFZIJ010000204.1, from coordinate 19,460 downwards.
TGTTGCTGCCGACGAACGTGGAATAGCGCGTCGTCAATCTGTACTGCGGGCAGAAGCAACGCGATTCCTCCATCACACCCGTGATGACGATTTCCGCAGGATCGCCCGGAATGATTTCAATCTTCACATAGCAGGCGGGCGTCAAGGCGATTTTGCCATGCAGCGTCAGCATGACTTCCGCGATGTTGCCGTTGTTGTCGCGAACGCGGTCGATGCCAGGCGCGCCATTGGAATTGCAGCCACAGCGGACGACGCATTCGTTGAAGCCTTTCAGCCAGCCCAGACCGCCCTGCTCCAGAATATTGATCTGGTTCGGATGGACAGGAAAACGCGCGGGCGAATCCCAACCGATAAAATTGCCGTCGCAACTGCCATGCCAGAAGCCCATGCCACGCGTCGGAATAACCGTGAACGACAGACGGCCATTGTTCACATCAATGACATCGACGCCGTCCGACACGCCGCCTTTCAGACGCGTCTTCGTGATCGACCAGCCGCCGCCGCATCCCGCCGCCGCACGCGGCCCCAACACGGATGGATTCACTGAAAAATCTTCGACATAGATGCGGTTTTCCACATCCGTCAACACCCAAGACAGATTTTCGCTCATGGTATTATTCCTTATGGTAAAGAAAAACGACACTTTAACTGAAATTATCATATTATAGCGCCGTTTTCGTCAAAAGCGAATTATTCATCCCAGCAAAGCGAATTCTAAACTCTTTTCCAGTATCACCTCTGCGCCTCTGTGTCTCTGCGCCTCTGCGTTAAAATACACCTCTGTGTCCCTGCGCCTCCGTGTTTAAATACACCTCTGTGTCTCTGCGCCTCCGTGTTTAAATACACCTCTGTGTCCCTGCGCCTCCGTGTTTAAATACACCTCTGTGTCCCTGCGCCTCCGTGTTTAAATACACCTCTGTGTCTCTGCGCCTCCGTGTTAAAATACACCTCTGTGTCTCTGCGCCTCTGTGTTAAAAATATTTTGTGTCTCTGTGCCTCTGTGTCTCTGCGTTAAAAATATTATTTCAGGGTATTCTTGGACATGAGCCATAACACTGATCGCATTCCGAATGGCATCCTCTGACCAGAAATGCAGGACAAGCTTGAAATTGAGCAATTTTGCTTGAAATCATAGGAATGCTTAAAATCATGCGCTTTATGCCTTGAATTGTTACTTGAATGCACTATATTTTGAGCAAAAATGCTTGAGAAAGCAAAAATGCTCAAAATAAAAAAGGCTTTCCAATGGAATTCGCACGAGACATCTATCTCCAAAAACTCATCAACCGAATGCATAATACAATGATAAAAATCGTGACGGGCATTCGTCGATGCGGGAAATCGTATCTGCTCTTCAAACTGTTCCGCAGGCATCTTCTGGAATCGGGTGTCAGGGCAGACCATATCATTGAAATTGCGTTGGACGATCGGCTGAACACGCCTCTGCGAAATCCAGATGCCTTGCTGGAGCATGTTTACGCCAAAGTAAAAGACGGGGAGATGCACTACGTCCTGCTGGATGAAATCCAATATGTCGATGATTTCGAAGGAGTTCTGAACAGTTTTCTCCATCGCGAAAATCTGGACGTCTATGTGACGGGAAGCAATTCAAAGTTCCTCTCCACGGATGTCATCACGGAATTCAGGGGACGCGGCGATGAAGTCCATCTGTTCCCTCTTTCATTTAGCGAATACCTGACGGCGACAGGTGGCGATAAACGCGAGGCATGGCGCCAGTATCTGACATACGGCGGATTGCCGTTGACGGCAATCATGCCGACTCATGAGGCGAAGGCCGAATACCTTCGGCGTCTTCTTCAGGAGGTCTATCTGAAAGACATACTGGAGCATAACAAAATCAACCATTCCGAAGAACTGCATGAGCTTCTTTGCGTCTGGGCGTCGTCCGTTGGCTCCCTATGCAGTCCGCGAAAGCTAGCGGACACATTCAAGTCCGTAAAGCAACTATCCCTTTCAGCAAACACAATCTCCACATACGGCGGATATTTTGAGAACGCCTTCCTCCTGCATAACGCCAGACGCTACGATATCAAGGGAAAGCGTTACATCGATTCTCCTTCAAAATACTATTTCGAAGACATCGGCCTTCGGAACGCCTGCCTGAATTTCAGGCAGATGGAGGAGAACCACCTGATGGAGAACATCATCTACAACGAACTGCGCCTGCGTGGATACAGCGTTGACGTGGGAATCGTCCCGATTCAGGCCAAACAGGAGGACGGCAAATACGCCAGGCAAAGGTTGGAGGTTGATTTCGTGGCCAATCAGGGAAGCAAGAGATTCTATGTCCAGTCTGCGTTTACAATGGCTGACGATGACAAAATCGAACAGGAAAACCGCCCGCTACGGCACATCGACGATTCATTTAAGAAGATTGTCGTTGTCGGTGACAGCGGCCTGCTGTGGAGGAACAACGACGGTCATGTCATCATGAACATTCTGGATTTTCTCATGAATCCCGATAGCCTTGAACTCTGAATCATCCGTCTCAACTTACAATCGATTCAGACTCTCGGGGCCTCCTTCGGGCAAACGCCAATCTCCGCTGAAGTCATAAATCTGCGTTTTTGCCATGAAAATCCCATATTGGGTACAAGTCTTCGGGTTCACTGAAAACTTTGGGTAACTGTTCCCAAAGTTTGTAGTGGCTATGCAATGATGTCTTTTTGGGGTAGCAATGACTGTACTGGCCATATTTAATTTGTCTAAAGATGACATGAAGTAATTTCAAAAGTCTTACTTTAGCATTTTTTTTATCTGTGATTTTCAGAACCAGCCTTGACGCCAGAGGCGATGAATCCTGCTTGTTTTTTATATTCTTTTATAATCAGAATCCTAAGCATTTTTGTCGGTCTCGGCGGCAAGGCTATCTGTACTACTATCGTTCATTTTCTTGTTTTTTGACAAAGATTTTGCCATGCGCTTTTCTGTCGCGCGAAGCGCTTTCACAACCGCCGCAACCGCCGGAGCCCAATTTGCACTTCGTGCGCTTATGGCTAAAGGTTTAACGCATTAATCCATAAGCCATCGGCCATCGGCCATAAGCACCGCCTTCGGCGGCTATTGGCCCGTCTGCGAGGCATTCTGTTTCTTCCTTGTATTCAGTGGACTCGTCATGAACATTCGTGTGCATTCGTGTCCATTCGTGGTTGATAATCAATGATTTGGTTGTGGCCAACGGACGCATTCTGTCTTTGCCGTGTAATCAAAAGTCGGTCGAAAAATGATTTTCATCACATAAAAGTTGGTTGAAAAAATGTATAAAAATACATAAAAGTCGGTTGAAAAAATGGTTTTTAGATGTATCTTTTTCCTTCTATCTCAAGAGTGACAAGGAGAATGCGAATGAAAAGAAAATTAATGGAAAGTCTGGTCTCATGGAAGAAGGACACCGAACACAGACCGTTACTGCTTCGCGGTGCAAGACAGGTCGGCAAGACTTGGCTGATGAAAGAGTTCGGGAAATTGGAGTACGACCGTACGGCATACGTGAGATTTGACCATGCAAGTCCACTTCGGGAACTGTTCGCTTCCGAAACCAATGTGGTGAATTTGCTGGACGCCATTCAACTTCAGGTCGGTTTCAAAATCGAGCCACGCCGCACGTTGGTGGTATTTGATGAAATACAGGAATGTCCCGGTGCGCTTGCCTCTCTGAAATTCTTCTATGAGGAAGCGCCGGAGATTGACATTGTTGCCGCCGGATCCCAACTTGGCCTTTCCAATCATGTCGGAACAGGGTTCCCCGTAGGCAAAGTGGATTCACTTTTTCTCTACCCGATATCATTCATGGAGTTTGTGGAGGCCATCGGCAAAGGGCAGTTTGCGGAGTTGATCGACAAGGGTGACTGGCGGATGATCTCGGCGTTCCATGACGAATGTGTCAGGCTGCTCAAACTCTATTTTCTCATAGGGGGAATGCCGCGTGTCGTTGACGATTATGCAAGACACGGGGATTTCACACGTACTCGCCGCATCCAGAAATCCCTCCTCCAGGACTACAGGGGGGATTTCGGCAAGCATGCCCCGCCTGTGATGGCCCGCAGAATCGAAGCGGTGTGGGATTCGCTTCCCGGACAACTTTCCCGTGAAAACAAAAAATTCATATTCAAGGATGTCCATCAAGGGACGCGGGCACAAGAACTGGAACTCGCCATGCAATGGCTGACGGAGGCGGGCCTGATGAGACAGATATGCAGGGTGACGAAGCCTGACCTCCCCCTGGAGGCTTATCACGACGGCGCATTCAAGGGATTCGTACTCGACATTGGCTTGCTTGCCGCCAAGACGGGGCTGCCGCCCAGAACCATTCTTGATGGCTCTCGCGTTTTTGAAGAGTTCAAGGGGGCGCTGACCGAGCAGTTCGTCCAGCAGGAAGTTGTCGCCTCGACAGGGGAGATGCCTCACTATTGGGCTTCACCCCGTGGAGATGCGGAGATAGATTTCCTGCTTCAGAGCACGGGTGATGTCATCCCCGTCGAGGTCAAGGCATCAGTGAATCTACAGGCCAAGAGCCTCAAATACTATTGCGGAAAATTCCGTCCGCCTGTCGCGATAAGGACTTCCCTGGCCCAATTCCATAGCCAGACAATCACGCTTGCTGAAGACAAAGGGGAATATACTCTCTTTGATCTTCCGCTCTATGCTGTCAGTCGCCTGAAAGCGGAGATTGCCACACCATAGACAATTTCAGTTTTTGAAATGCAAATTGCATCATGATCATAACATGCAACACCGATTATGGCAATAGATCACATGTTCTGACAGAGTCTGTTATTGTCATTCGGCAACGGGATTCCGTCGCGAAGCGACACCACACGGAGTGCGGAACGATGCCCTCCCCCCTCCCACCGCGCCCGAAGAATGCCACAATCCACTTAAATCCCCCTATCTCAACTCATGGCGAGCAAGTCCTGGACAAACCGTTCACAGACATCCTGCATGTCGGGCGTCAGATGATTTTCAATGGCCTCCACCAGTTTATCCGGCATCTCCTTGTAGTAAGCAAGCGCGATGCCGCCCGTGATGGCGGCAATCGTGTCGCTGTCGCCACCAACGCTGATCGCGTTCCGAATGGCGTCCTCATAGCACCACGACTCCAGAAATGCCCGAATCGCGACGGGAACTGTCCCCTGGCATGAAACATCAAAATAATAGGTCGGACGGATGGTATCCAGACTGATGGACAGATTATAGCCGAAGCGATATTCAATCTCCTTTTTGATACTCTCTTTGCTCTGGCCTTGCTTCGCCAGAAAAACTGCCAACGCCGTCGCCGACGCGCCGCGAATTCCTTCATCATGGTTGTGTGTCACGGACGCCGATTTCTCCGCTTCATCCAGAACATCATCAACCGTCTGGAATGCGAATCCGACAGGACTGACTCGCATGGCGGAGCCATTCCCCCAACTATTGTATGGTTCCAATTGATCTTCTGGTGTCGCTAACCACGTCCGAAAGCGTCCTCCATAGCCACGATGCGGATTTTGATTGCCCCATCGGTGATAACAGACGGCATAATCCATCTTCGAGCAGATGGCGTCCGCCGTCGCCATCGTGAGAATGGAATCGTCCGTCAATTTGCATTTGCCATCAATCAAAAGGAAGTCCTTTGTCTTGATGTTGTTGAACTCATAAATCGAACCGACGAAATCGCCGCCCAACGCACCATAAAGTGGATTTGGATTGTTCATAATCTATTTTCCATCGTTTTTATTATTTCTTCAGCTTGGCGATGTCTTGACAAATAGCGGCTACCGTCTCCCACTTTATTCGGATCGCCTTCCTGCGGGAAAACTCTTTCGGCAGAATGCCCTTGTGCTTCATGAAGAGCATGAATGTTTCAGCAAAATCTTCCTGTGTGTACGTACTGGCATAACTGGAGACGTAATTCCGTTCTTCACCATCTTTCGCCACGTGGTTTTCACCGTACTCATCTCCGAATGCCTTTATGAAGCGTTCATCATGGAAGAACTTCGGAAACTTCCCTTCCAGGGCATGTCCGAATTCATGGCGCAGAACATCCGCCATGCAACGATCATGATACCACGGAAGTACTTCCGGAAGCAAAACCGCCGGCCACATGGCGGGTATATGGATGTCCTGTGTCAGAGGATCATAGAACCCCATGTATCCTTTAAAACCGGCAAAGCCATTTGGGGACAATCCTTCGTAAACAACCTCCACTTTGGATAATTTGGATTTGTCAAAAAGAAGCCCCATGTCTTTGAGTTCACGTCGGACACGATATGTGGCCGATTTTACGCCTGATTCGGAAGCGTAGGCCTTTCCCAGAGTTTTAACGGTCTTTTTGACAAAGCCTTTATTTATACCAAACATATTGCCATCTCCTTGAGTTTACGCCATTCCGACAAGTTGAGGCAGAATCTCGCCAATCTTCTCATGGGAGACAAAATCAGCATACTCGTCATACTGTGTCGGATCATGGTTGATGATGAACATCGGCGTTCCTTTAACGCGATAACCAGGCAATGTATTGGCGGGAGCGACTTTCAAAGACGTTCCGAGAACTATGACCAAATCGGCGTCCAGAAAGGCGAGTTTCGCCTTTCTCAACGGTTCTGACGGCAATTCCTCCCCGAAGAACGTTAAATCAGGCTTCAGTACGCCTCCGCAATGACTGCAATGCGGGACTTTTCCGTTGGAGAACATATCGGCATAGTCGGATGCCTGAGACTTCTCTCCGCATTTCATACATGTCATAGTGGCGATCGTGCCATGGATTTCATGAACGATGCTTGATCCAGCCTTTTGATGAAGGCAATCGACATTCTGCGTTGCGATTTCCACAATTTTCCCTTGTCGTTCGAGTTCTGCCAACGCCAGATGTCCTGCATTTGGCTCCGCGCTGACGCAATCCTTGTAGAATGGACCAATCACTTTGTAGAATTGCCGTGGCCAGATGCGGAACAATCTGATATTGAACGTCAAAGCCGTGGTCAACGTTTTGTAGATGCCATTGATGGAACGGAAATCCGGCAGTCCGCTCTCCGTGGACATGCCTGCTCCTGTTAAAACAGCAATCTTCTTCGAACATTTAATGATGTCTTTTACATCGTTTATAGTCATTGTTTAGTCTCCCCATGTCAAACATCGTATGTTTCGCGGGAATACCAGTCTAAGGCTCTGGCTTTCCTGCGGGCCCTTTTAAATTCCCCTAATAATGCATCTCGGCTCAACGTCATGCCTGAAGCGAAATACGCTTTTGCAACCTTCCCCATGGCGTAGGTGATTCCAGCGGCAAGCGGTATCTTCAGAATGGACACCAGTGAAAACAACAGCCGTCGCGTAAATGTCCCACCGACCGTGGCAATCAGCATCGACACGATGGAACTGTCAATGTCATAACCGTATGTCTCGGCAATGCGATAGATCATATAGGCTTCGTTTGCCATCAAGGCGTCGATGTCGGAAACAGGCAGCCCCCCACTCAAGCGCCCAGAGCTGCGCGTAGCGTGGGGGTATAAGCCTCCCTCTCTCATAGTGCGCGGAGGGCGCCACTGCCCGAAAGGCGTAACTCTCCAGGGAGTCAATATTTGCGGTACCCCTCACACTTCAGTACGGGGGATGAATACTCCTTCATCACCGCCTGAAGAATGGCTCTCGCTCATAGGTTATCAATATCTTTCTTTTCAGTGATTTTCAGATATCCTACCAAATAGATTATTTGTTAGCATTCCCAAACCGAATCATTGTATACATCGTCAATTTTACAGATATTAACACCTACAAATTTGAGAAAATTTTCTTTACCAGTAGATATATCATGTTCATTACGAGCTAAATAAAATGCAGATTTAGGATGTGATTGAGATTGGTTAATTGATGCACGTCGTAATAATAACCACCTTAGGAATAATTCTTGAGGATCTAAAGCTAGACCTGCAATAATCAATGGTTTTGTGAAGAAATAATTTAACCACGTTGTTGCACCAATCCAATTATCGTCATAAGGAGAACTATTACGTAATAATATATTTGCTTTATGTATTGCACCAATATATCGTGTCAATGATAAAATAATGCTTTGCCAATTATTTATGTTGCCATGTATATGCCAAACTCTTGTTCCATCATTATGAGAACTATCGTTATGAGAACCAAAACTTTTATCCCAAGGATAGTAATTACTAGTAATATATTGACTATTTTGGGAGCGCTGCATTTCATGATTCTGCTCTGGCCAAAGGTAATTTTCAATATTCAAATCATAATTTGTTGTTAATATTTGACATTTATCATTTATACAGCGATCCAACATAAGAACTTGATCATATTTAATTTTCTCTATGTTAGCTATAACAGATGTAAGCAATTCTTTTTCCTGAATCCTTTGTCCTTTTTTCCTATTGTATTCAAGTGGAATTATATTTTGAATTTCTGTATTTGTAATACCATCTTGACCAACAGCATTTTCCAAATATGATTTTTCTCCAAGATGTTCTCGAATAACTTTTATTAAGAGATTATTCCAATTACCTCCGTTGTATTTTCGGTTAATTCCATTGCCAATTAATAAAACATATTCACCATACATTACAATTTCATTTAAATCTTTTAACATTTTTATTCTCCTTTCAATGATTCATTAATCTTTCTTATTTTTTCAAATTTATAAAGACATTTATAATTAAGTCATCTATCACCGGCAAAGACGGTGGCTTGATATTCCCGCTCAAAGCCAACCACAGGAGGCAACCATGTTTGCACTTGAAGACAATAGAACGTCAAATCATGCTTCATGACACCTCCACAATGGCTGCAATGCGGGACATTTTCCATTGGAGAACATGTCGTCAAACATGGACATGGAAGACAAAGATATATATTTGAATTTTAGCGTCAAGCAACAACTGCTTAAGCTGTTATGTTATTTTTTCTTTTTATTCATATCATTGTATGTATAATAAATAAAAAATCCTATTATTCCAAGACTGCCGATGATATATATCCATCCATTACTATCACCATTCTTTACCATTTTAACACCAAGATTAATTTTATCTTTAGGTTTATGACTTTTTTCTAATGCTTGACATCTATCGCACACATCTTTAGTAATAGTTATTTTGCCACATATTCTGCATGTTTTAAAATTACTATTATTTCCAATTCTATGTATATTTTGTGCATAACTACTTTGTATATTTCCCAAGACAAATAACGTCAGAATAAAAAGCAGGAATGTGATCTTAGATTTACAACTTAAATTTTGCATAAATATATAAATGAATTATTTATTAATTATTTTTTACTCACTGTCATTCAGTTCTCTCAATATTCGTTTTGCCTCTTCATTTCCATATTGTTTTGCAGTATTTAAAAATTCCTTTGCTTTTTTGATATCTTTTGGCACTCCTTCGCCATTTAAATACAGTTTTCCTAATATGCATTGTGCTATATCATTGCTACTTTTTTCTGTAGCCTTCGTCAGCCATTTTATTGCAGCTTGTATGTTTTTCATAGTACCTCGCCCTTCTAAATAACAAATCCCAATTTCACATTGAGCGCTTGGATTTCCTTTTTCTGCACCTTCATACAAATAATCAAATGATTTACTGAAATCTTGTATGACTCCTATTCCATCTCTATAGTGTATTCCTAAATTATAGAGAGCTAAGGTATCACCTAAGGAAGCTGCCATTTCATAATATTTACATGCTTTTTCATGATTTACTTGTATATAATAACCAAAGTCATTAAATACTCCTAAATAGAACAATGCACTTCTTATTTCATCTATACATTTAATTTCTTCATTATTATTTATATTATTTGAAAATGATTTTATGTATTCTTCAGTAGTTTTTTCAAACCAAAAATATGCTCTTTCAAAATTTTGTTTTACGTATCTTCCTTCGTAATATGTTTCTCCTAATATATATTGATATTTATGTTTTCCATCATAAGCTTTTTTCAAAATGTGTATAATATACCACATATTATTATTTATATCATTTATATCATTTATGTCCAAATTTTCATAACGTAATAGCCTTTTGGCCCTTAATTCATGTCTATAATCACGTATTGGTCCTCGAATTAATGCATAGACAAAAGGGGTAAGAACAAGAATCAAAATAGGGCATAGGATAGCAGAAATTTTAATTATTCGATACTTTTTGTTTGTTTTTTCCCTTGATTTTATATCTTTTATTCTTTTATTCTCTTCAATATTCTTGTTATAATTATCATCACGAGATATGTTTGTACCGCAATTGACACAAAACATTGCTTCAGGCATTAATTCATGACCACATTTAGGGCATTTCTTGATATTGATTGTGTTGTTTTCTTCTTTCATTTTACATTTGATCGGTAATATTTTTTATTACAGTTTGAATATTCTTCATTTGGGCCAGCCATATTTTCTATCTAATTCTTGCAGAAGTAAAACAGCTCTGTCTTGTCCGGCATTCTTTGCAGCTTCAAGAAGTTCTCTTGCCTTTCCATCATCTTGGTGTACTATTTCACCTTTTAAATATAATTCACCTAAAAAACATTGTGCCTGTGGTAGATGCTCAATATATACAGCTTTAAATAACCATTTTAAACCTAAGTCGATATCTTGTGTAATTCCCTTCCCTTCTAGATAAAATTGACCAACTTTATATTGAGAAAAAGGAGCATCTGCAGATTGGTAATAAAACTTAAATGCTTTATTAAAGTCTTGTTCTACTCCATCACCATCTTCATAATGCCTCCCTAAGTGAAAAGCTGCTTCTGTATTACCCAAATTAGCAGATTCTTCATAATATTTTACAGTCATTTGATGGTTTCTTGGAACATGCCACCCGAAAAAATTAAACATAGCTAAATTATTTAATGCTTCAGTTTTTGCATCGAGCTCAGTTATAACACATCCAAGATGTGATTTATAAGGTGTATATGATGTTGAGTCTAAAGTTTTCAATGAAGCTTGAAGAAACCAATAATATGCTCTCTCCATACCTATGTGACCACCAATTTGTGTGTGCCTGAAGAAAACTCCCAATGAATATTGTTCGATACAAGATCCTAACATAGCTTCTTTCCATGCTGCTAAGTATTCCCAATCATAAATCCCTTTTTTTACTTCCCCTTTTATAAATCTTTCAGGAAAAACTTTATCACCGTAATTAAAATAATTTTTCCCATCAAAATTAGCTTCATTTAAAAGATTAATTCTATATTCTAAATCATATAATTGTTCATCAAGATTTAGCCTTTTAGAATATAATCCCACATATTTATTATATGAATCATATAAATTCAGAAATGAAATGAGTGTTACAATAACAAATATTGAAGTAACTACATTTATAGATACATTGATTATGTTTGTTTTTTTACTTTTTAACCAAAGATATATTAAAAGTATAGCAATTACACTAACAAAATAAAACAAAAATGAGAAAAACAACTCTCCATCTAATAATACTAATGTACCTGCAAAAATATCAAATAATGCCAAGGCTACAATAATGAAAGCATTTATCCACTTACAAATATTTCTCCATTTACATGAAGAACTCTTCTTGACATTATTTTCAACTTGTAAATAATCATCGTTTTGTTCATTGTTCGTTTTTTCTTCTGTTGCTTTTGAGGCATTATCATCCAAATATGTTTTTGTTCCGCATTTGACACAAAACAATGCGTCAGGCAATAATTCATGCCCACAATTTGGGCATCTTTTGATATTGGTTGTGTTGTTGTTTTCTTCACTCATTTGAGTTTTGACAAGTATTTTCTCATGGCAGTTTGGACACTCTACATTTTGTCCAGCCATTTCATCATTTACAGAAAAATCATGACCGCAAGATTCACATTTAATATTCATGCTTATAATACCTCTCTTTTGTCAAAAGAATATATTTATGCAATTCGATAATTTTAAATATTTGACTTCAATTTTTTACCGAAAATTTGAAACATTTACTCCATGCTGTTCTGCACAATCTAATAAAGCTTGAAAACTGTTATCATTATTTACGAAAGATTGGTTTTTGATAGCCCAACTAGTCAAAAAATCTCGATATTGTCTAGATTTAGTATATTGATCCGCATAACTATTTTTTATCCGATCCAGACCTTGAAATAAAACACATATTTCTTCTATAGCTTTCTGTAAATTAAATATATAATCTCTGGTCTTTCTTTGAAAATCCTCTGGACATTTGGAAATATCAGCAGTTTTCAGATAATTAATTTTATAAGAGATATTTTGTAAAGAAACGCTATCATTTCTCTCTGCTGCCTGCAATGCGCTTACAATAAGTAACTGAACTTGATGAATAGAATTTAATACATCTAATATGGCTATTTTGTCTGCATTATTGCTATGTTGTCTATATTCAATCAAAGATTGTTGTCTACCATTCGAATATATCTCATGAGATTTATCACTTGAATTTATAATGATACAAAGAAATATAATAAGTATGCCAGCCATGCAAAGGATGACTTTTTTATTCTGTAATAAAATATTATAAACTGATAATAAAGATTTAATTCCTAGATTATCATCTTTTTTTGAATCATTATTATCTTTGCCATTTTTTGATCCACAGTTTACACAAAACATTGAATTAGGCAATAATTTCGTCCCGCATTTAGAACATATATAACAGGAAATATCATGATGTTTTGAAATATTAATTTGTGTTTCAATTGTAGTTTTTTGTTCTATTTCTTTATCATATTTAGGAACATTGGAATTACTTTGTTCATTCTTTACTTCTTTTACAACCTTTATTCTATTGTCACAAGGAGGATTTTTTGAACCGCAATTTACGCAAAACAAAGCTTCAGGCAGTAATGTATGCCCACATTTTATACATACTGCCTGGGATTCACCAGAAGCGTTAGCAACCGCTTCTGCTTTTGAATAAACAGGATTGTATATTATAGCATGACAATTTGGACATACTATGTCTTGTCCACCTAGTACATCACAGATGACAAAAACATGTCCACAATTATTGCATTTTATATCAGAGTTCATTTTTTCCCAATATGTAATTATGATAAGTGGTTTAATTTGTCATCTAATGTTTTGATATTTTTATAATAAAAGAGAAATAGAAATACTGTAATAACAGAAGTTATGATACCTAAAAAGCTACCACCGCCATCATATATTGCATGAAGTATCGCCGGAAGCAATATGGCTATGATTGTAAAACAATGCCTGTACATGGGATACTGTGCCGCAAAAGCCAGAAAGTATGAGGCAATACCACACCATAAAGCGTGTAAAAATGGCAATGAAGTTAGTCGTAATAAATTTAAAAAGTATATATAATCAGAATCACCCAAAGATTTATTGAAGCCTTGTTGATATCCAAGGCCTTCTTTAATACCGAAAGCAAGACCAGAAAATATGCCGTAAAACACAATTGCCTCAGCATGAAAAAAAATACCACGTTTGGACAATAGCCAATATACGCTTAAGGCTTTGCAAATCTCTTCAGGCAATCCAGCAATAAAAAAGAATCCAATTATTCGTATGATTGCCAAGTTTGACTTAATCGCATTGTTTGCAAAGCTAAATAAACCTATGGAGTGACAAAACAATAATAAAGTCATTGATATGAAAAAAGTTATGAAAAAACATTTCAAACACTGTTTGACTTGTACATTTTCTGTATTCAGGATCGACCAAAAGAACATAGACCATAACAATGTAAAATATGCAGCATACCCTATGTATATAAATTTAATTGGTAACTCCATCTCTGTGCCTATGAGTATAAGAATAAGAGGAATGAGGCCAACAATGCACATATAGATAAAATTTGAATTCTTATATTCATCAGCTTTTCTGAAATTCCTCCATGGAAATAAAAAATCTATTCCAATCTTATGTAAGACATCATTTTCCCTTTCACTTGTTGGAATTTCCCATCCCAATTGCTTTACTGCCTTTCTTAATGTCAAAACATTTCCTGTATTATTGATCCGTGTGATGTCATTTAAATATAGTTTATTATTTATGAACATATCCTTAAACTGCCCATAATCGAATGGCCCAAGAATTTGATCAGCTCGTTCAATTGTTATCGTAGAAGAAGATATATTCGTATTTCCCTTCTGAGAAGAATCATCTGTCATAATAGGTGCAGATGGTATAGATGGACTGGCTTGAATTTTATTAGTAATTTCGTATCCACATTTCATACAGAAGTGTGCTTGTTGTTTTATTGCTTCTCCGCATTTGGGGCAGTATTTGATAATAGTCTGTTCTGTTGCTTCTGATATTATTGATTCTACTTGCTCTGAGGCTATTGATTCCACTTTCTCTGAAGCTATTGATTCCGCTTTTTCTGAAGCTATTGATTCCATTTGTTCTTCTTGATTTATTTCAACAGGTGCTGTGATAGTAATTTGATGATGACAATTCGGACATTCAGCATTCTGACCGATGTATTGTTCATCAGCTTCTAAATCTTTCCCACAATTATCACATTTAATTAGAATAGTCATATATTTGCCTTGTTTTATTCATTTATATTCTTTTATATATGGTATTTTCACTATTCAAGCATTTGCAAAGCATTTGCTGCATTATGTACCCCCTTATTTGCCGCTTTGCGATACCATAATGTAGCAATATCTGAATTTTGAGGGACCCCACGTCCGTTTTGGTACGCATTGCCAAGGAAATATTCAGCTGCAGTAAAGCCTTGCGCCGCGGCCTTTTCAGCCCATTCTACCGCAATAACAGAATTTTGTTTTACACCTTTACCTTTTTCATAGCAAAGTGCAAGTTGCATTTGTCCTTCCGCATCACCTTTTTCAGCCGCCTTTTGATACCATATGACTGCAGTTTTTGCATCTTGTACAACACCTTTTCCTTCTGAATAGCATTTGCCAATCGCCAATTGTGATTTTACATGGCCTTTTGAAGCTGCTTTTTTTAATTTATCCAAGGCATTACGATTATCTTTCCGAACTCCGTGACCTTTAAAATAACATTGAGCAAGTTGATATTGCGCATCCAAAGATCCTAATAAAATTGCTTCGTTGTATAATTTTATGGCTTCATTATAGTTTATAGAAAGCCCCAGTCCTTTTTCATAACAAATTCCTAAAGAATACAATCCTTGTGCATTGTCTTTGTTTGCTGCTTTTCTGTACCATTCAACAGCATTCTTTTGATTTTTTTCTATTCCAATTCCATTTAAATACATATCTCCAACTTTCACCTGTGCATTACTCATTCCTCTCTTGGCTGCAACACTATACCATCTAAATGATTGTTCAAAATTCTGTTTTTTTTCTTTGCCTAATTCATAAATTGAACCTAATTCAAAAGCAGCATTAACATCTCCATCATCAGCTTTCTTAATCAAAGAATCAATATAGGATAATTGTGGTATTGACTTTTCTGCTTGGGAATCATCTACTGTTTGTTCATCCTTTCTTCTGTTTTCAGCCTCATTTTCTTTATATTGAAATTTGGAAACAGCGTCATTTTCAGTACTGTTCTCTGTATTAATTGGTATTATGTTAGGTATTTGTTGGATTTGTACGGTTGTCACCTCTGTTCTATCATCCTGTGAAATTGTCGTATCTTCCTGATTAGGCAACTCATGATTATTTGCATTTATCTCTTTTTCTTCAATCTTGTCTTGGTCATCTTCTTTTGACTGTCCTTTAGCCTGTTGTGAAGGCTCAATTATTTTGTTATTGTCTTCCTCTGTCTCTTCTTTCTGCTCTTTGGTCTCTTTCGGTTGTTGTACGGTAACAATCTCAACTTTGTCATCTTGTACAATAGTGATTTCAGTCTGCTTTGGCGGTTCAATTGGTTCGTCATCACCTACATTTGTCTCAATCTTCTGTTCTTGGGCTTCTTCTTGGTGTTGTGTTACAACAGCTATCTCCGTCTTGTCGTCATGTACAATGGCTTTTTCAGCCTGCCATTGAGGCTCGATTATCTCGTTATCGCCTCCATTCGTCTCCGCCTTCTGCTCCTTTACATCCTCTTTGGTCTGAGACACAACAGCTATCTCCGTCTTGTCGTCATGTACAATGGCTGGTTCTGTCTGTCTGATTGGCTCAACAAGTTCGTTATCACCTTCATTCACTTCTCTTTTCTCAGCCTGTTTATTACCTTCTGTTTGTCGCCTCTCTGTTTTAAGAATATTTACTGTATCAGCATTAGTACATAGATTCAGATGTGATCTATAATAGAACCAATATGTCATTAAATATATAGTAATAATAAGAAAGAACATAAAAACTATATAAAATGTTCTATGTTTCTTCTTAGGATACATAGAAGTTTGTTGGATATCACGATTTTCTGATTGCTTATTTTGTTGTTCCAACTTATCTGAAGATAAATTTTCTTCACATATATTAAAAGCTTTATTTTCAATCGTAATAGTTGGCATCCCAGTCAACTCTGAATTAGCCATTTTGGCTTGCGTGTTTACAATATGTTTCGTTTCTGTTATATCATCAGAATAAAGATTATTCTCTTCTGGATATTGCTTTGTTAAGAAATGCATCCCACATTTTGCACAGAACCTCGCATCAAGAGGCAAGTTTGTTCCACACTTCGGACACTCTTTTCGTGATATAGAAGGCTCGTCAATAGTATTTGTCGATGCTACATCAGATACATTATCATGCTTGGATATAGATTCTTTTTCCTGTCCATCTTCTGATTGGGACATTTCCTGGCCTGGGGCTTCCGGCGGCTCGAGTCTTTCACCACATTTTGCACAGAATAACGCATCAAGAGGCAAGTTCTTTCCACACTTTGGACACTCTTTAATAAATTCTTCAGAAGGCTCATTAATAGTGTTTTCCAATGTAGTTACAGGTGCATTATCAGACTCGGAGACTGGCTCTTTTTCTGGTGTTTTTTCTGAATGAGGCATATCCTGTCCAGATACTTTCGCTGGCATGAGTTTTTCACCGCATTCTGCACAGAACAACGCATTTAAAGGCAAGTTTGTTCCGCACTTCGGACACTCTTTATGTACTTCTGAAGGCTCGTCAATAGTGGTTGCCGATGAAACTACTGGTGTATTACCAAGCTTGGAAGCAGACTCTTTTTCTTGGACTTTCTCCGAATGAGGCATATCCTGTCCAGATACTTCCGCTGGCATGAGTTTTTCACCGCATTCTGCACAGAACAATGCACTTAAAGGCAAGTTTGTTCCGCACTTCGGACACTCTTTATGTGCCAATTGTGTCTTTGAGTTTTCTAATGGCACCTTAATCTTTTCATTGGAAGCCTTTACGACTTTAGCGCCACATTGGAAGCAATAAATTGCTTCATTTGGCAATTGCACACCACATTGAGGGCAAACACTAGTATTTGTATGATTATTATCCATATATAACCAACATAATTGACATTGGTCCCGTTTAAAAACTATACTCTTTCTCATGCTTACTACATGGAAAGATTCATTTCTTACACCAAAAATCTTACACACCGAACACAAAAAAAGCGCGTCCTGCTTTCGAGGTCTGATAGGCACTTGCAAGCCCCCCACCATTCGAAAACAGAACGCGCAAGACTAAAGCGGCGCGTGCGACGGGCACACGTCACTTTAGGCGCGGGCGTTTCCGAACTCACGGTGGTAAAAGGTTGCAAGTTTTATCAGTACCGAGTTCGACTGTCCGGTCGTATTTGGATTTTTGTTGTTATCGGTTGAAAACCATTTGCTTGAAATGGATTTCACTCGACATTGCATTACATTAATTCGTGTTTTCAAGAATGCAAGCCATTCACAACCGACATGTCCTTTTACCTTATATTATAACGCTATCAGCATTTTACAGGACAACGACACCATGCTCCAGCCTGGCCAGACAGCCTACAATCTGACAATCCTCCAACATTGCGGCGGCGGTGCCTACGGAGACGTCTATTACTGTCAGGACATCACCGGCAAGAGGTTGGCTCTGAAAGTCGTTCCGAAATCACGGCTTGGCTCCGGCTGGGAGCGGGAACTGAAGGGAATCACCTTCTACCGTTCGCTGACGGAAGACACGCCAGGCCTGCTGAAAATCTACAACGTCGGTGAAGACGACGATGTGTTCTACTACACGATGGAGCCTGCCGACGCGGTCGCAGGGCAGGAAACATATATTCCCGACACATTGGCAAGCCGCCTCGCCGACGGCGCATTGCCGCAGGAGATTCTTCCGCAGGTTCTAGAAGGCATATTGGACGGCATCACGGCATTGCATGCGGCGGGCTTCGCCCATCGCGACATCAAGCCGGAAAACATCCTGTTCGTCGGCGGAAAGCCTAAACTGGCAGATTTGGGACTGATTTCGCCGTTGACGGGAACGATGACGCAACTAGCTGGAACGCTGGATTTTCTGCCGCCGGAAGAGCGGTCGGGCGAATCATCCAGCGACAGCCATGAGTCACGTCAGCGCAATGACTTGTATGCCTTCGGCAAACTCATCTACTGTTGCGTGACAGGCAACGGCGCGAACGAATTCCCCTCCATGCCGCCGTCGATGCCGTTGACGTTGGCCAACAAATTGTATTTCAGACTCGCCCTGCGGTTGTGCGACCGACTGCCCGAATGCCGTCTTGTCTCGTTGCAAAAGCTTCGCGCGGAAATGGAAGCCATTGGCCTGAAAATCAAATTCGGCGAAACACGGATGGACAAAATCCGCTATTTCTTATCCATGATCGCGCTGATGGCGCGGAACGCCACGAAGCGGAGCATCGCCGTCGTGAAACGGCATGGCATTCTGGCGACATGCCTCCTTCCCATCGTCGCGGCGATTCCATGGCTGATCGCGCGTTCCCATTGGTGGCGGCTTGACAAGGAGAGCGAGGAGATGGCGACGGCTCTTCTGGAACAGAAGGAAGTCGCTGAAAAGACGGAATTTGCAAAGAATGACTTCACGTTCTACGACGGCATGTATTCCGTGGCGGTGCCGTCGGACTGGCTGGCGTTCGACCATGACCAGATCATCAAATCGCGGCTGCCGGGCGACCAACTGGCGCAGAGGTGGCACGGTCTTCTGATGACCAATGACAAAGACAGCAACGTCGATACCACCGTGTCATTGTGGATTCTTCCGTTGACGGAAGAGCAGCTCGACGGCCTGTCGGACGACGAGAAGATCAAGCTGCTCAGGCCCTATATCGGCGACGATGTCGAGGCCATATCGTTCCGCCAATACAAGAATCCGCGTCTCATGAACATCGAGACGATCCTGTTCGTCGGCGAAGTGAAGCCGTTGAAGGCGTCCATCAACTATGTCTTTCTGCGAAAGGACCATTCCCTCTGTCTGAAGGCGTCGATCCCGCAGGAGCGGTACGATAAGGACATGCCCAGTTTTCTCGCCATCATGGATTCGCTGATGATCCGCAAATCGGAGCAGAAATGAAGTGGCGCACGGCGTGGGATGTGGCGCGCGGCGTCCCGCCTGCGCCGTGGGGGGTGGCG
>JAFZIJ010000016.1 GCA_017554445.1 Victivallales bacterium | reverse complement strand
TTCCAGACGGTTCTGGCGGCCCAGCGCATGCGCAAGCGTCGTCATGACACCCGTGCCCAGTCCGAAAAAGACACCGTTGATCAACATGACGACAGGGAACGTGAACCCCATGGCGGCCAACGGTTTTTCGTCATGCAACTGCCCGACGAAAAACGTGTCCGCCATGTTGTAGCCCTGCATCGCCAGCGTCGCCGGCAGCATTTCGATCGCCGTGCGGAACATCGTCCAGCCGATGCTGCCGTGCGTATAGGTCGCTTCGTTCTTCTTAGTCTCGGTTTTGGCGCCCTCTTCGGGCGCCTTGCCGTCATGTGTGTTGTCGTTGCTCATGTTCTATCGACGCTT
Organism: Victivallales bacterium; assembly: GCA_017554445.1. GTDB lineage: Bacteria > Verrucomicrobiota > Lentisphaeria > Oligosphaerales > Oligosphaeraceae > UBA1407. The sequence continues at coordinate 76,809 of JAFZIJ010000016.1, read as the reverse complement.
CCACGTCACGCTTTTTTCTCGCGCACCCGTTTCTGCATTTCGTCCACGGCATGGTGGACGATTCCCATGATATAGTCGGCGAGCGTCGCCTTGTCATAGTTCGACTTCATGATGAAGCGGCCTTTGCCCTGCAGGACACGTGTCTCCCACTGGGTCTTGATCGGCAGGAAACGGCAGAGGCTGTGATATGTGTAATGCAACAGGCTCAAATTGTCGCTCGTAGCGGCTTCGGGGCCCAGCAAGCCGGTCAGAAGACGCGTCATGCGTTCAATATACAACTTCCGACGCGCATCCGTCTGCAGATCATAGAGCGTTTCATCCGCCTTCTTCTTGTCGGCATTTTCGTCCTGATCGAGGAGTTCGCGGAAAAAGAGCCAGCTGACTTGGAACATCGTGTCATCGAACGTTTCGTCCAACATCAGTTCGACTTGCATCCGCAACGCGCCCCAAGGATCCGTTTCAACCAGCTCCCAGCAACGGTCCATCGCCTTCTGGCGGATGCCCAGAGCATGCTCTTTCACGGCGGAATAGAATCCCTGCTTGTCACCAAAATAATAGTTGATGGCCGCGATGTTGCTGTTCGCCTCATCGCAGATTTCACGAACTGTCGCGCCATCATACCCTTTACTCGCAAAGAATTTCAATCCAGCAGCCAGCAGTCTGTCTTTCGCTTCAACTTTGTCTCTTTTCATGCAAATCCTCTCCTTGTTTTTAGGATGCACTCATACCGCCTGCGATACCCTGACACAGGCATGACTTTCACAAACCACATTGTTTAAAACGCCTTGAGTTTTAAACGCATAGGATTTAAAAATGGTGTTTAACTTAACACTTATTTCACGGTTTCGCAAGTTGAACAGAGACTTTTTTATGCTAAAATAATAAAAAAAATCATTTTTTTTGTAAAATTTCACTTTTTATAACGCTAAAAATATGAATAAGCATTTGACAATTCTGATAGGGCTTCTCTCCCTTGCCACAATCGCCGCCCCGTTTTCACTGAAACATGGCGACATCTCATTTGCTTTCGACGGCGAATCACAAGTTGTTCTGAAAACGCCTGCCGCTGAAATCGCCATCAGCCCTCTCTGGATGCTGATGTTCCACGACCATCCGTCCGTCAACGCGAATACGTTTCTGAAAGCACCTTGGAACGGAACCGTCCAGACTGCCGCCAAAGGACGGACGGCCATCATCGCCTACCGTTCCGAAGATCTGGATCTGGATGTCACTATCACCGTCCATGACGGCTGTCTTGATTTCCAAGGCCGTATTCTCAAGACGCTTCTTTGGTCGCCCAGCCGTCTCACGTTGCCGCATGCCGCCGATTTTCCGCTGGATGGCATGGACCGCGTCATTTTCCCGCAATCGGGCGCCCGCAACAACGGAATCGCCTTTCTGCCGGACTATTTCAGAAAGCACACGAAGAACCGTATTTACGGACATAAGATCGTCGGCGCGAAAGGCTATGCCAGCTTGTACGGCGACACGCTGAACAGTCTGGCGGACAACACGCCGCCGAAACCTCTGAAAGTCACGTTGGAAGGCCGCAACTGGTTCTCTGAAGAAACAATCCAATACATTGAGTCGCAGGAATTAAGCGTCTCACGTCCGCCGAAAGAAGGTCAGTCTGACATAGCACTCGTCGAGAATCCAGACGGCATCGCATTGACAGGCTCCCATCTCGGCGGCAAAGGCTGGTTGTTCCGCATCACGAGCAACGGCAATTCCAATGCGGACCGCGGCGTCGCCGTCACAACACGCCTGCTGAACGCTACAATCGAACATCTTGTCAAAAGCAATCCAGACAATTACAAAGGAAGAGTCGTCGGTGTCGTCGCGTTGGAAGGCGGCCCGGAACATGGTGGCTGGACGCCCGTTTCCGTAAAAGAATGGACGGATTCCGTCGCCTCCAACAACGCTCTCCGCCACTATGGAGCCACCGTCACCGTCTTGAAAACGCCCGAACAGATGCGTGCCGCCCTTTCCAATCCAAATGTCGTTATGATCGTCAATCCATACGGCGAACATTTTCCGAACTGCGATGCAGACAAACTTTTGGATGACCTGCAACTACTCCGCTCATTCGTTCGTGACGGCGGTGTCTGGTGGGAGACAGGCGGTTTCCCATTCCACTACGTGGTCGCCCCGCAGGAATATACGTCTTTCATAACCGTCTATCCAGCAGCAGTCTCCGACTTTGCGCAATTCCGCTATGCGAAGCAAGCCATCACCGCTTTCGGCATCCAGCCGCTCATGCGCAAGCCATGGGACGAAGAGCGTTATGTCAAACCATGCCATATCGAAATCCAAGGCCGCGGCGACGCGGCGCGTTTCATCCACGGATGGCTCATGGATGTCCGTCCAGGCGATCAATGGACGTCGCCTATCTTCCGCTGGCAGTTCAATTTAGACACGCCGCAGGCCGCCTTGGAGGAATACGCCAAATTGAACGACATCCATGTCAAATTGGAAGAAAAAGTCAAGCCGGAGATTCTCGACAAAATGAAAGGCTCCGTGCTCATCCGCCTCGCCGCATCCCCCTATGAAAAGCAGAATGCGGCAATCGATTACCTCCCGCCGAACAACATCGTCCACTATACCGAATATTTAAAAGGCGGCTTCGACAAGCAGTATCCCGACCATCTTCCCGTCAATCCGATTTGGGGCTCCAACGATGATTTCACGAAATTCATCGACCACATCCACGCGAAAGGCCATCTCGCCATGCCCTATACAAATACGTCTTGGTGGTGCACAGGTCCAAAAGGCCCTACATATGAACGAGTTGGAGATTCAGCCGTCCTCCGCAGCCGCAAAGGCGAAATCCTCCGCGAAAAGTACGCGAAGAACGAAGGCGTCTCCATCTGCTTCTTCCATCCGGAAGTCCAGCAGGCCCACCGCAAGGTCAGGCAGGAAATGACGGAACTTTATAAGAGCGACATCATTCTGCAAGACCAATTTGGTTCTCGCGGAACATGTTACGGATACAATGATCATCTGAAAGATCCATACGCCAACGGCGAAGGCATGCGCTCCCTTGCCATGGAAGACGCCCCGATCGTCTCGCTGGCGTGTGAAGACGGCCACGACCGCCTTCTCAACATGGAGACGATGATCTGCGGCGCGTCATGGGGCCTCATTCCCGCTTTAGGCAAATACAAAACACGCCACGCGAAATACAACTATCCGGACGGCGAATGGCAGTTCTTCCCTATTTTAGGATACTTAGGCCATGACAAATGCCTCTTCACCAACCACGATCTAGGCCATTTCACGGGAAATCCGGAGCAGCTCGCCTCCGCCATCGCTTTCGGCTACGCCACCAATGACATCTGTGGACAGGACTTTCAACTGGATAAAAGCAAGATGGAATGGATCACATGGCTGGACGCCGTCCAGAAGTCCATCTGCAAAGACTACGCGGGCAAGAAGTTGCTTGATTTCGCCTATCTAGAAGAAAACTCCAGCCGCCCTGCGCCGCATTGGCTCATCTATGCGCATTATGAAGGCGACATCTTCGTCGTCTCCAACACGGGTGACCAGCCGATTCCGCTCACTGGGCTTCTCGGCCGTACCGCCCTGCCCGTTGATGAAAAGGAATGGCTTGCAACGCAGACACTTCCACCTTTCGGTTTCTATGCCACCAGCCCACGTATCCGTGCCGCACGACTACTTGATGAAGACAAAAACATTGCCTCCTACGCACTGCGCATCGAAAACAATCAACTTCTTGGTGTCTTTCTTGGAAACGATAATCTAAATATCGAACTTCCCGTACCAGATGACTGGAAAGGAAAAATCAAAAATCCGCCTGAACCGTTCAATATGAGCCAAATTCGTTATTCTACACGATTTGGAACCACATCACAGGAAACATCCCAAATGCAAAAAATGGCGGAGCGTTTCCTAAAAAAACCGCATGTCAACAATATGCGTCTTAACTTCAAAGTCACCTTGAAGTTAAAAGATAATCCAGAACAATTGATGCAACTCTTCATAAAATCGCCTAAGGAATTGAAAAACACGCAGCCAACCGTCGCCATCTTCAATCTCCTTCCCTACGACAATCCAGGCTTTCACAACAGGGCCAAATTCATAAAAGACCAACTAACAGCCCAATTGGAAGGCACAGGGCTTGAAATCATTGAACTCAATACATTGGAACAACTTATGGAGGCCCTGCGAGCCACGGATCAAAAGGCCCGTCCGTTCGCGATTGTCAATCCAAGCAGTGAAAACATGCTCGGCAATGACACGTTCAAATTCCACGACATCGCGAAAGCCATCAAGAAATATGTCTCTGAAGGCGGCATCTGGTGGGAAACAGGTGGCTGTCCGTTCCACTATTTCCGCAACGTCAAAGCCGACGGCTCCTACACCGTCAAATTCCTTGGTCTTGCAGGTCTAGCGCCATTCGGAATCACCTGCCCGCTCGATGGTTACGACGATCCTGTAGAATCTCTGAACGTCACGGAGGAAGGCGAAACATGGTTCGGAGCAGAACGGACAGCCCGCATCAACGCCTCCTTCTCCAATACGATGCGGCCATTCGAAGGCGATTCATCCGCCATCACGCTCGTGCGCGGCAGCGATACGGATTTCGTCTCATTGCTCCGTTTGGACGGCTATGGTTTCTTCGGCAACATCGGCGGCTTCCGCTATCCGGCTGAACTCGTTCCTGATGTCATCGCAGGTTCGTTAATCCACCTTTGGAACAATCCATGGCCTGCCCCCAAACGCCAAATCGAAACCGTCTGGATTTTCCGCTAATACTTTTCCAATCACATAACTCACACACCATCATGAAATTACCATCCATCCTTCTTCTCATCCCTGCCCTGCTTTTCTCTGAAGTCTGGCAATACGACATCGATCGCCTTGGCGACGCCAAATCAGCGGAACTTTCCTTGCCAGGCGCGGATGGAACGGATGCCGCCATGTTGCTCACCTACGAAAAAGGCCCATGGTCACGATTCAATTGGCCACGTTTCAAGCCTGTCAGCGACACGACGTCGTTGCAATTCAAAATCCGCCGTCCGAAAGGAGATCTGCCGGACAGAGTCCAAATCCGTGTCCAGACTAATGACGGCATTGAATGGCATACCAAATCGCCGCGTCCCATCACGGCAGAATGGACATCCATCACGTTGACGCCAAACGATTTCCAGTATTTCCGCAGTGGCAATCCGGACAAGCTCCCCGAGCTATCTTTCGGCAACGCCATCCAATTCCAAATCCTTCCGTCAAGCAATGCCAAAGGCGGCGGTGCGTTTCTCGTCGATGACGTCCGTTTCCTCCCCAACGGACCGATTTTCACCCATGACAAAGCGGAATGGAAGGTTCCAAAAGACGCCGTCACCATCGAATACGAACGTCTGGCAGATTTATGGAACCGCCTGAATGTCGAGCTTAACCGACTGGACGCCAACAAACGACAAATTCAACGCTGGATCACCGCTTTGGAGGAAGTTAAAAAACTCTGGGCAGAAGACAAAGCCAAGGCATTGGAACTGATCAACGCCCCCGATCGGCCATGGCTTGAATCCATCACGGCCGCATCCGTCAAAAACATGCCTTCCACCGTCACCTTCCCGACGAAGGAAGAATTCCAACAGGAATTAAGCAAGCTTGGCGACAATAAGCCATTGATGATCACGGACTTCCCAGCGGATATTCCGCTCGGCACCCGCATCCTTTATTCTGCTGTTGAACAGGACGCGCCGCAGAAACTGACGGAAAACGGCGTGACATTCGTCCGCCAGCATGTCGTCTTCACCAATTTGCAGGAAGACCAGACGGTCTTCCTGCGAGTTCTGATTCCCGCAACGGCTTTTAACAATGGCGATAGCCTTAATCTGGAGAATCTCGTTGTCAAGACGAAAATTCGCTGCAACGCCAAGGGACTCAACGAGAAACTGCCGTTAATGCTCCGCCTCGTCTCCAAGCATCCTGAAAATCTCGAATCATTCATCGACATTGACGCCGTTCCCGCCCCGACCGCTGAATGGCAGGAATTGTCGTTCACCGTTTCCAAACCGCACCGTACCGCCCGCCCGCTTCCGCAGAATGTCATCGCCTTTGATTTCCGCATGCAGAACATCGCGGGGCAGGCCGATGATTTCAATCTGGACGTGCAACCGATTTATTATACGCAACGTCCGGCACTGGAACGGCTTTCGGAGTCCTATCTTGCAAAACGCCAAGAGCTTCTGTTAAAATCTCGTCTGGACTTGCTGGATAAACGTCTGGGCCTTGTGGACGCAGAAGAATTCATGTACGGCAATCCGGAATTCGACAACACGCCCGGTATTCCGGAACTTCTCAACGCCTATCTCGCATCATTCGCGCAACCTCTCGCGCCACTTCCACGTCGGCAGAACTTCCAGAAGGCCAAAGTGCCGACGACGCCTGAAGTCGTTCTGAATCCGTCTGTTTTCAAAACGCGTACAGCCATCGTCAAAAACAAATTCCAATTGACATTGACGCTGGACGCCAATGTAAAGGCCGACCGTTTTCACGCCTATCTTCTTTCCGACAATCCGTCCCGTCCAATTTTCGCCTACTCCGTTCCCAAGGAGCCGAACAAAGCCGCCCAAATGGATGTCCCGTTGACTCTCCCGCTCTGGTCACCGTTCATTCCCAACACCTTCCCGCTTCTGCTTCTCGCCTATGACGGAAAAAAGATAGTCGCTTCCGACTGCCGCGACATCGGCTTCCGCACGGCGCAAATCCTTCAGTCCGGTGCCAACACGCTGTTGCGCCACGTCGGCAACCGCAACCGTCCAGACTGGTTCTACTCATATAACGGCCAGCCGTCCTTCTTCCGTACAGCTATCTATTCCGGCGTCGAAAACAGTCTTGAACAATGTCCGACGGAAACCATCCGACTTATGCAAGAGCTTTGGGTGGAAGGACAACGGAATTACGGCATGCCGAAAAACACCATCCATTGGCGGAACAGCGAACAATATGGCGTCGGCCGCCTTTCCTCCTTCGCGCCATCCTACAAGTCACTGCGCGACTACGGCGATATCGACGGCCTCCTTCGTAAATATTCCTACGATTTGGAAGACATCATCCCCCTTTCATCCCGCGCCAATTCATTCGTCCATCAAGTAGGCAACGAAGTCGAACTGGATTCATGGGGTGCCTCCATCAACGCAGCCTTCCCCGGAACGCCCTTCCAACCATTGGATATCATTGCGCAGCAATTGATTGACAACCAATGCGACACGGCTCCCATCATGTATGTCCGAGCTGGAACGTTCAGAAAAGTCGAACCGTTGCCGCATGAAGATATTTCCGGCATCAATCAATACACGGGACGCTACAGCGGCAATCTGGACGAAGCTCCGCGCGATCTCGCGGAACTCGCCGCCGAAGCCACGCTCGCCAACCGCCCCATCGCCATCACGGAATGGAACGGTCCGAAATATTCGTGGGCCACGGGCGGCATCGGCGGCATCACGACACGCGGAGCCGCCTACTATCTTGAAAAGTATTGGCGCGCCATGACGAACACGCCCGGAATCGTCGGTTCCGCCGAATTCACGCTCAATTGGGTCATCGCCCCGTTTGAAGATCTGACCAACCAATCCCGTGAAGAGGCCTTCAAAAACAGGCTGAAGCATTCGTCGTTCGGCGGCGGCCATACCTCCGACCATGTGCCATTGCTCAACGCGGACATCGTCGTACCCGACGACTGCTACCGTTCCATGCAGGCCTTCCATTCGCCGCTCTATATCATGAGCCGCACCCCCGGCGATATCGTCGTCTCAGGCGATGTCTCCAAAATCAGCTCGACCTTCTATGAAAACCTCAACGCCATCGGCAAAAACGCCGTCAAACGCGACTTTAGAGGGCCGCTTGCCGATTTGGACAAATCAAACGCCCATCATATTTACATTGCGTATGTTACGCCGACATCGCCATTCGGCGCGCATCAGCGGATCGCATTCCCCGGCATCCAGCCGCCTCCTATCGACGCTACGGAACCGTCTTTCCAGACCATCGTCAATCCCGTCTCGCCCGACCATCTTCTGACCGTCATGGTCGCCTACACCTACGAAGCCCACGAACGTGGCCTCAAACTGCTTGAAAACGCCGCCCTCAATCTGCGCGACCTCTATGTGAAGGAAGCCAACATGCCGCGCCTTCTCGTCCTGACAGACAAGGAGAACGTGAATGTCATGCGTAACTATGTCATGGACAAGGCCGTGCGCGGCTACGCATACACAGGCGACGATGTCCGAACCAGTCTGGACAAACGCGAATTCATCAAAGCAGACAACAACGTCGGCAAACGCCGCGTCGCCTGGCAGTCGCTCCACGCCGTCCTGCTGGATGTGAAACGTGAACTCACGGCTGATGAAACAGCCCTGATTGAACAATGGCGTTCCGAAGGCGTCAATCTCGTCATCTCACGTTCCGCCTATGAAAGCAATCCGCCGCTTCAAAAACAATTTGCCGCAAAACTCATGCCCAGCGGCGATTTCTCCCAGCCGTTGACGACTGAACTTGAATCGCCCATCCCTCTGCGCATGCTCGGCTCAGCCAACCTGGACGTCGTCAAGACGTTCTATCCGAAATATGTTGACCATAATGGAACAAAAGTTTTCGCTGTGGAAACACAATCCGCCCAAGGCGTCGCTTTTGATTCTCAAAAACGCCCTGTCATCGTCCAATTCCAGTCGGAATCGCCTAAAAACGGAACCGTCACGCTTCTCGGCTATGATCTCGGCGATGTCGCGACCGTCCATTGGCGTGTGACGCATTCTGGCAAGACACATCCCATTTATGACCGTGACACGGCATGCGGTCTCGAACGTCCCACGCTCGCCGCCCTCAACGCAGCCCTGGCCCGCCCAAGCCTGAATACGAATCCCCAAAACCGCCTGTTCGTCAAACTCAAACCGTCAAAATTCCTTATGGAGAGGAAAGAAAGCATACCGCTATTGGAAATCCAAGTGACGGACCAGAACGGCAAGCCACCGGCGAATGTGCAGATCAACGCCCGCACACGTCTGCGCGTGGATGGTGCCGCCGGACAGTCCTCCCCATATTACCGCCTGGACACCGTCGATGCGAATGGATGTGTTAGAGTCGTCTGCACTCCGCAGAAATCAATTGAGCCATCCCCTGACTACGAAATGATTGATCTTCCTTACTTCCCGAATGACAAACCATACCGCGTCAGCAAAATCCTCTCCATCCAGCTGAAAATCTTCGCGACAGACAAGGACGGCGCGCCGTTCGTTCCCGAAGACGCAGCCTGCGCCTTCATTCTGAAAGAGTGAATTGCAGAAACATATATTTCTTTTATATTATTAGGTAAGGCAAATGGCGCCGCATACCGCCGTACATGAAAAAAAACACATCCTCTTTAGAAAAAAGAGACATTTCGCCATATTGGTTTGATGAAGCCGCAAGGCATCCGCCAAACCTAAAGAAAAAAAAGTAAACAAAAATTAGAAAAAAACTAAATTCCGTGATATTGGTTTGGTGAAGACAGGAAACGAAAGCAAGTCAATAAACAAACCAACCAACGAAAAGGAGAACACCATGAAAAACACACGCAACACCATCTTCGGTCTGGCCATCGCCGCCATCCTGCTGACGGGCTACACCGTCCAGGCCCAGCCTCATCACCATCACCGCGGTGCCTTCCACCACAGCGGCCTCTATACGGTGCTTGACATCGTGAACACCGTCGCCAACGTCGCGGAAGCCGTCAAACCGCCAGCAACCGTCGTCGTCAACCCGCAACCCGCCGTTGTGACGCAACCCGCAGTCGTCACCCAGCCTGCCGTTGTGACTCAGCCCGCTCCGGTTGTTGTCAATCCGCAGCCTGCCGTTGTCACCCAGCCCGCTCCAGTCGTCGTAACGCAGCCCGCGCCAGTTGTGACGCAACCCGTTGTTGTGACGCAGCCAGCTCCCGTCGTCGTGACACCCGCTCCGGTTGTGACGGCTCCCGTCGTCGTTCCGGCTCCTGCTCCGGTCATCGTCGCCCCGCCGCGTCCGGTCGTCGTCCCGCACTACGGTCCGCGCCACTACGGTCCCGGCCCTTATGGCCCCCGCCGCTGGTAATCATTCAAACAAAATATCTTAGCCAAAATACTCGCGGCCTTCCGTGGACAACGGAAGGCCGCTTTTTATGCTTTTGACTCCTGTCCTGCGATCATCCCCCCCCATCTGCCATTATCAGATTTTTTTGTAAAACGTGGCACAAAACCTGTAAATGTGCTAAATTATAGTTTTTCTGAAAACAAAACAATCACCCAAACCAGGAAAACAGATATGAACTACGCACAACAACTAATCAACGAAGGGGGCCCCATCATCTACCTGCTGCTGGCCCTGCTCATCGTCTCCTTCGCCCTCTTCCTGGAGCGATACTTGTATTATTATCGCTCCCACATTGACACGCATGAATTCCTGCGCGGCATCTTCAATATCGCGCGAAACAACAAAATCACGGAAGCCGTCGCCATCTGCGACAGCAAGCCATATCCGGTCTCCGCTGTCGTCCGAGCCGTCATCACGCATTTTGACAGAGGCGAACCGGCGGCCCGCCATGCTGCGGATGAAGCGTACATGACGGAGCTTCCCAAGCTGCGCCGCGGTCTGAAAGTCCTGGCGTGCCTTGGCAACATCGCGCCAATTCTCGGTCTTCTAGGAACCCTTCTGAGCCTCATGAGCATATTTGACAAAATCAGCCAGGAAGGCCACTTCGTACCGACAACAGAACTGGCAGGCGACGTCAAATCCGCCCTTCTGACAACCGCTCTCGGCCTGATTGTCGCCATGGCCGTCCATCTTTTCAGCTTCGTTCTCGCGCAGAAAATGGAAAACATCGTCGGCGACATGGAGAAAGGCTGCGAGGAAATGATCAACTTCTGCATCGTCCATGCCAATAACAAACAGGACAAGCCGGACAACAAGCCTGAGCCGCCCGCACATGACACGCACAAGGAAAAAGCCGCCGTTGAGAGGCCGGCGAAACCGTCAAATTCGGTGGACGTGGAGAATCTATGATACGTTGGAGAACAAATATTGAATACGAGGCGGGGCAGTATCCATGGGTTGACCTGCTGGATGTCTTCTTCATCTTGCTGATATTCTTTCTTATCAGCAACAGCGTCGTCTTCTGGCCTGGAACCAAGCTGGAAACGGCTCTCAGCCTGCCGACGGCTTCATCCGCCAAATTGCAAGAAGCCGACAAGCTGATCGTGACCATCACGCGTTCAGGACAGATTTTCTTCAATGAAAAGGAACTGGACTGGCATGGGCTTGAACAGGAACTGGACGGTCGCGTTCTGGAATCCGTTCAGGCTTTCTCCAACCGCCATCATCTGGAAGATGATCCAGACGCGCCAACGCGCAAGCCTGCCATCGTCCTGCGCGCGGACAAAGATATCACCTATGAAACGATCAACAAAATCATTACGCTTGCCCGTTCCAAGAATCTGGGCATTTTTCTCGTCACGGACATTGAGAAAAAGCAAGGCGTACCAGAAGTCAACATTCTGGAAGAACCATAACCGAGCATGAATGAAGCAAAAACACATAAGCCGTCATCCAGGCTCATAAAACCGAAGCGGGAAAACAACGGCATGTACAGCCTTCGGCTGATCGTGGCGTTTCTTGCCGCGGTGGCGATCCATGCGCCGTTCGCCTTCATGAACGGCAATCCGCCTCCTCCGCCGCCGGAGCTCGACTTCGGCGAAACGACGCAAGCCATCAGCCTACCGCCTCCAGATGAAAACCAGCCGGAGACGATCCAGGCCATTTACAACTGGACGGAAATCAACGATCCCACGTTGCTGATCCTGCCAAACCATCGGTTGGGGTTCGGCCTTTTCGTGCCGAAAACGGAGCCGATTGAAAAACAACCCGTTCCGCCAATCGAAGAAGCGCGGAACAATATCGCCCCTCCACCTGTCTTATCCGTACCGCTTGACATCGACATCGCCACCTTGGCCCAACTGCTTGCGGACAACTGGAATGCCAAGACGGAGATTTCGTTGCCAATGGTGCAACCGACCACTCCCGCACACGGCGTTTTCTGGCATTCCGAAAACGGACGCCTCCTCCTCTCTCCGCCGGAAAACGATGCACAACGGCAAGCGTTGGCCTTGAGTCATGGCGTGCCCACACAGACCACGGCCATCGAAATCGCGCCCAGCCCGTTGCTTCCGATGCCGCGCGTAATCGTCCGCCGTTCCTGCGGTAACGCGGAACTGGACATGGTGGCGTTGGATACCGTCAGACTCACACTCGCCAAGGCGGGGCCCTTGCCGCTGACCCCCGGAGCGAGTCCGGATAAACCGCTTGTTCTCATCATTGACTGGCATCTCTGAAAATATACTATAAAAAAATTAATTACGATTCCACATCATGGCAGACTGGCTTCTTGGATACACGATTTTGATTTTGGCGATTGCCTTCGGAGGATATGCCCTCAACATCCTCCGCGAGAAGAAAATCGCCTGGGCGCTTTCACGGCCGCGATTGGCAAGATGCCCTAAATGCCGCCATGTCTATATGATCGAACGTTTTACGCTTAATCCGCATTGTCCGAACTGCAATGCCCGCACGACTAATTTCATCACCCAGAACTGAACGACCATGAGAATCATCGGCGGATATGCACGCGGCATCAGATTAAACGCTCCTGACGGATTGTCGCTCCGGCCAACGGAAGATCGCGTGAAAGAAACGGTCTTCTCTATGCTAGGCGACATATCGGGCATGACGGTAGCGGATTTGTTTTCCGGAACTGGTGCCATGGGTTTGGAAGCGCTGAGTCGCGGGGCGGCATGCGTCAAATCCATTGAACTCAATCCTTTACATGCGGAATTCATCCAGCGGAATTTCAACGCCGTCGCCAAATCCATGGGCGAAAAACTGCAAAAAGACGCGTTCGAACTCATCCGCGGCGACGTCTCGCAGTTCGCAAGCCTGCTTTCTTCCGTCGCGGGAAAAATCAATCTGATTCTGGCGGATCCGCCCTACCACCAGCCGGACGGTGTCTTCGGCGGGGCAGAACTCGTCGCAAGCCCTGCCTGGCCGAAACTGGTGGCGGAAGGCTGTATTCTCACTTTGGAACATGCGGCGCGCATGCCGTTTGACTGGTTCCCAAAATCTTGCTGGAAGCTCATCCAAATCAAGAACTTCGGCAAACGCGCCGTCAGTTTCGCCAAATTCGTAACACCTCCCTAGACCGACGATTCCCATTATGCTCAAAGCGCAGTCACTCACCAAATCCTTTGGCTCAAGGCTCGCCGTCAACGACATATCCTTTGACGTCAAGCCCGGAGAGGTTTTGGGCTTTCTCGGCCCGAATGGCGCGGGAAAATCCACGACCATGCGCATGATGACGGGATTCATCGCACCGACGTCCGGCCATGCCTTCATCGACGAGCTGGATGTGGCGCTCCATCCCGTCGAAGCCCGCCGCCGTTTCGGTTATCTGCCTGAAAACGCACCGCTCTACCAGGAGATGACCGTAGAAAGCTTCCTGTCATTTTGCGCGGAAACGCGCGGTCTTGTCAAAACGGAATACAAAAAAGCAGTTGACAATGCTTTGGAGCTTTGCCAACTGCAAGGCGTCAGGCGGCAAGTCATTGGAACTCTCTCCAAAGGCTATTCGCACCGCGCATGCTTCGCGCAGGCTCTTGTCCACAATCCGCCCGCCCTCTTGCTGGACGAACCGACGGACGGCCTCGATCCCAATCAAAAATACGAAATGCGCCGCATGATCAAGGAGATGGGCCGCGAAAAGGCCATACTCATCTCCACCCACCTGCTTGATGAAGTCGAAGACATCTGTACACGCGTCGTCATCATCGACAAAGGACGGCTTGTCATGGACAAGCCGATCGCGGATGTCAAAGGCCATCTGTTCGAAATCTTCAGAAAACTGACCGCCGTCCAGGCTTAATCGCCCATACACTTCAATGAACACCGTCCTCTCCATAGCCAAACGAGAAATACGCGGATATATCTGCACGCCAATCGCCTACGTGTTTCTCGTCACGTTTCTCGTCATGACGACTATCGCCACTTTCCTGGTCGGTGACTTTTTCGCGTTCAACGAAGCGTCCCTACGGACATTGTTCTTCTGGCTGCCGTGGCTGTTTCTGTTGTTCGTTCCCGCCGCCGGCATGCGTCTTTGGGCGGAGGAACGCCGTCAAGGCACGGTGGAAATCCTTCTTACGATGCCAGTTACGCCACGACAGGCCGTTCTGGGCAAATTTCTCGCAGGTTGGTTTTTTCTTGGAGCCGGTCTGCTACTGACCTTTCCGCTTCCGCTGACGGTCGCATGGCTTGGTTCGCCAGACTGGGGTGCGATGCTGACCGGATATCTCGGCGGTTTTCTGCTGGCGGGCGCCTTTTTATCCATCTGTTCGCTCACGTCCGCCTGCACGAAGAATCAAGTCATCAGTTTCATCTTCTCCGTGGCGATCTGCCTGCTGTTCGTGCTAGGCGGCCATGGGCCGACGTCGCTTTTCCTAGCCAAATGGGGCCTTGATGCGGATTGGGCTGCTACCGCGGCGAAATTCAGTGTCATGCCGCATCTGGAGAATTTCCAACGCGGCATTCTGGACGTACAGGACATCCTCTATTTCCTGTCAATCATCGTCATCGCCTTGCGTCTCAATCAAGCCATCATCGAACTGCAACGAGGCCATGCAACTATCGAAACGCCAAGCACATTCGGCAAGTTGCTCATCCATCCGCTAGCGCAATTCGCGTTGCTTTGCGTCTCCGTTCTTTCATTGAACAGCATCTGCTCGAATTTCAATCTGACAATGGACTGCACGGCGGACAGGCTCTTCACCCTTTCGCCCGCCACCCGCCAAATTCTTAAGAATCTGGACAGGCCAGTCACTGTTGATTTCTATCGCACGCCCGAACAGCCTGGCCTGCCGGCCGCCTTCAAATCGCACATCCGCCGAATCGATGATTTACTGACGGAATACGAACGCCGTTCAAACGGCATGCTTTCCGTCAATCGCATCATTCCGGAGGCGGATTCGCCACAGGAAGAAGCCGCCGTCGAAGCGGGAATCATGCCGCAATACGCAACGCCGAACAATCTGGAAAGTCGTCTCTACATCGGCACAAGTTTCTCGCAGGAAGCACGTAAGAGCATCGTCATCCCCTATCTGGATCCCAAACGGGCCACATATTTGGAATATGATTTGACGAGCGCAGTCGCCAAGCTCACGCCTCGCAGACGTGCGACCATCGCCATTATCAGCCCTATGAAGATTCTCGGCGGCGTTGATATTGCCACGCAACGCGCTACGCAACCGTGGGCGCTCGTTGAAGAACTGCAGAACAACAACTTCAATCTGACGCCGTTGCCGTTAAGCTGCGACAAAATACCCGAAGACACAGACGTATTGCTTCTTGCTCAACCAGAACAACTTCCGGAAAACACGCTGAAAGCCATCGATGCTTTCATTCAAGCGGGTAAGCCACTCGCCGTCTTCCTCGATCCGGCCTGCTGGACGCAGATGAACAGCCGCCACGCCAATCTGAAATACGCGCCATGCATTTCATCCTCCATCAAGCCATTGACGGATGCTTGGGGTATTCAGTTCTCCGATGACAAAGTGTTGGTGGACACGGAATTAGCGACTATTTTGCTGAACAGCAAAGGCGCCACTGTCCGCCATTTGGATTGGCTGACCATCACGCAACAACAATTCACAGGCGACAGAACGACAACCGCCCTTTCCTCCTTGGAGTTCTTCAAAGCCGGTGTCTTCTCTGAAACATCATCGCAAGGTATTACTGTTACGCCGCTTATCAATTCAAGCACGCAATCTCAATCGCTTCTTTCCTCCATGACATTCCGCTCCGCGCAGGACATCATGACCGATTTCACGCCTCAAAACAAAACCTTCCCGCTGGCCGTCCGTCTGGAAGGCATCTTCCCGTCCCCCTACGGGCAGGCGGTAAATCCGCCGCGGCAATCCACGGCGATTCTCGTTGGCGATGCAGATTGCCTTCATGATGCGATGTCCGTGCAACGCGGCAATCACAACATGCAGTTCCTGTTGAACATCTTGGACAGTCTCGTCGGCGGAGACAGTCTGTCCGGCATCAGAAATCGGGCCAATATCCAACGTTCGCTCAGCAAGTTGCAGAAGATGGAAGAGGCAGGCCAATTGCAATATCAAGAGCGTCTGGAAGCGTTTGAAACAGAATACCGCGAAGCACGTGCACGCCTCATGAACATGGAGAAGGCACGGCAGCAAAGCGGTTCGACACTGCTGACCGCCGCGCAACGGACGGAATTCGTCAAACTGAAACGGCAGATTGCGGATTCCAACCGACAGTTGCGCAACCTTCGCTCCCATGTCCGCAAGAGCATCGAAGCTTTCCAATTCCGCATCATTCTGGCCAATTTGCTCATCGTGCCATGCGCATTGGTGATATGCGGTTGCATTTGGGGCTGGAGAAGACGCTGAAGGAGAAGCACATGTCCATGAAATCCGCCTATACATCATTCTATATCGCCATCGCCTTGCTGGCGGTAGCCATTGTGCTCCACGTCGTTATGGCCCCAAAACATGTTGAAAAGGAGACACATGAAGACGTCCAGCTGCTGGCTCCCGATTTCAATGCGGAGACGCTTGGAAGTATCGTCGTACGGAACGCACATGGCGTCACGACACTCTATCGCTCACCCGAAGGATGGCGCATCAAGGAGAAAAACGACTTTTTTGCCCATCGTGAGGACATCGACACGCTGGTCTTCGCACTCTGTTCGGAAAATGCGCGGACGACGTCGCTTTCAGAATCATTGCGGCAGGAAGCAGGCTTCCCGCCGCAGGAAGACGGCGCAAGCCTCGAACTCTGCGATCTCGACGGCAACGCCCTAGCCGTTTATCAGCTTGGCAAACTCCTTGAGAACCATGATAATACGCCACAACGGCGCTATGTTCTCCTGCCTGACCAACGAACCGCCACATCGCAGTATCTCTTCCCGTTCGCGGATAGACGGGCCGCCGAGTGGCTGGAAAAAAGCCTTCCGGAACTGCTCGCGCCAGCCGCTGTCGCCATGGTGAAAAACGGTGTTCCCGAATGGCAGATCGTCTTCCGCCACAACCGTTACCAGCTGAAAACGCCGTTGCCGGAAGATCAGACCGTCAGCCCCACTGCCGTCGAACAAGTCGTCAAGACACTACACACTATTTCCATTATCGACGTGTTGCCGGAAAAGATCACGGCGGAGCAAAGCGGACAGGACAAGCCTGTCGTTCTCGTCGTCACCCGAAAGGACGGCCTCATCATGTTCCTTTCCTTCGGCAAGACGCCGCAAGGACTTATGACGCTTCAACTGACGGCCGAAACCTCCCAGCAGTCACAACAGAAATACGCCGACGCCACCGATACGGATGAATCCGATGAAGCCGCCGCCATCCGCCGCCAGGCTCTTGAAAAAGCCGCCGCCGATTTCAACAAACGCTATGTCAAATGGACGTTCCTGCTCAAGCCGTTCTCCACGGAAGCCCTTTTCCCTGAACTGCTTAAACTCACAGAACAACTTTAGTCGCTTTAGTCCCTTTAGTCGTTTTAGTCCCTTTCGTCCTTCTTTATCTTGGTACTCCCATGACAAAACATCTTCTTCTCCTATTATCCGTGGCTCCGTTCGTGCAGGCCGCTCCCGCGCTTCTGCAACCATTTGAAGGCTATACATTTGGCAAATTTGAGGAAGGCGCTTTCCTCTATGCGGATCGCAATTATCAAATGTATGCGCCACCAGAAGCCATCCGCGGCATGGATTTCCTTTGCGCGGAAATCGACGGAAAAGTCACAGTGAAAGTTCAACGGGAAGGTTCGCTGACGGTTTTGACGCCGTTCGAAGGCTCGCAATTTTCGCAAGCACCTATATTAAAAGAACATGGATTTACACTTCGTGAAGACATTCCGCCGTTCCAGCCGCATGGTTCCAATGCCTGTGACGTGACGCGCGTCTGGCAGAAAAACGTCCGTGAAGGCGAAAGTTTCACGCTGAACAAATGGGCCATTATCGCGGGATTCGATGTTTCGAATCAGTCATGGAAGCTGTCGGAAAATGTTCAGCGAATCATTGACCAATTAAAAGGAACACCTTACGAAGGATATGCCCACGACCTCGCCATCAACCGCCCTGACTATCTTGTGTTCATTCCGAAACAACCGATAGACGTCACAAAACGGGACATCTCCAAGCCGGGCGACACCTACAACGACCACTTCCAAGTCATTTATAAACCGCAGAACCAGATGCTTTTCGCCTTCTGGACGCAAGCTTCCAGAGAATCCGAGCCAGACCAGCATATCGCCTTCGCGAAAAGCGCGGACAAAGGCCGTACATGGACGGAACCCGTCATTCTCGCAGGCTCGCACAACAAGAAGAATCCAGGCCTGCTCGCCAGCTGGCAGCAGCCGATGATTTCCAAAAGCGGCCGCATCTACTGCCTGTGGAACCAGCAGACCACCAGCGCTGGACCGCATTGCGGACAGATGTTCGGCGCCTATTCCGACGACGACGGCGAAACATGGACGCCGCCCAAGATGGTGCCCATGACCGTCCGCATGGACAACGATCCCGCTAATCCGCTCATCCCGCCAAGTTGGTGCAACTGGCAGCGCCCCTTGCGTTTAGGACAGGATGGCCGCTTTTACGTCGGCGTCTCCCGTCACGGCAAGGCCCCCTACGATGAAAAGTTCGGTTGCAAGATCGACTTCCTGCAATATGACAATATCGACGACGATCCGCCTGTCGAAAAGATTCATTTGACGCATTTTTCGACGAATCGCGCCGCGTTGACCGCTCCGAAGCTCAACGACTACGAACCGGCCGCCGAAGAGGCGGCCATCGTTAAGTTGCCTGATGGACGTCTTTTCGCCATGATGCGCAGCAGCTGCGGTTCGCCGCTATGGTCGCAGAGCCGCGACGGCGGCGTCACATGGGAGCCGACGAAGCAGTTGAAAGACCGTCATGGCAATCCCTACAAGCATCCGCGTTCGCCCTGCCCGCTTTACGATTGGAAAGGTTGCGAAGCCGCCAGCGGCATGTATTTTGCTTTGGTTCACAACACATTTGATCCGTCATTGCCCAATGCCTATCAGCCGCGCGGACCGTTGTATCTCATTGCAGGGCACTTTGATCCGGATGCGGAACAACCTATTCAATTCGCGGAGCCGAAACTCTTCGCGCCGCGCAAAGGCGGCAATTCCTTCTATACCAGCTACACGGTCATCGACGGCAAAGGCATTCTCTGGTTCCCCGACAAGAAGTTCTATCTGCTGGGCCGCGAAATTGATGAATCATGGTTCAAGTAACCCGCCTTCGGCGTGTGCTGATGGCTGATGGCCAATGGCTTATGGTATTTATATTCTGGATGTTCTGGATATTCTGGATGTTCTGGAAAATCTATTCCAGTATATCCAAATCATCCAGAAAATCCAGCTATTCAGTCGTTTTCGTCTCTTCTGTCCCTTGCGTCGCTTATAAATCAAAGTATTTACTCGCATTGTCATGAGCGATCTTCCGG
The DNA here is from genome assembly GCA_017554445.1 of Victivallales bacterium. Taxonomy (GTDB): domain Bacteria; phylum Verrucomicrobiota; class Lentisphaeria; order Oligosphaerales; family Oligosphaeraceae; genus UBA1407. Next base: position 57,247 of record JAFZIJ010000016.1, on the reverse strand, counting down.
AAGGCGTCTTCCGGAAGACTGCCGTCATCGCGAAGCTTCAAAAGCAATTCCATCATCGTGAAACGATGGCCGAAGCCGCAGATATCCGTCCCGAAAAACAGACGGTCCTGAAATTCCGTCAGAAAACGCGCGGCATACGCATGATCGCAGTTCAGAACCATATACGCGTCAGACAGTTCCGCCATAAGATTCGGAAATCGTCTGAACAATGAATGGACGACGCATTCTCCCGTCAACGGCCCTTGCGGTGCAAAATAATACGTCTGCCCACCATTGGCTTTCATGACGGGCTTGCGTTGCGCAGGCGTCTTGAAACCACCGAGTTCCCCCCAGAAAATCGGGCCATGCGCGATGTATTTCAAATCGGGAAACCGCGCCAACGTGTATTCAAGCTGTGGCAGGCCAGGCTCGTCTTGAAGACCGAAATCGCCGCCGACAATCATGGAGCCGTCGGTCGTGACCGGCAGCCCAACCTTTTCCGCGCAGGCGAAGAGATTCTGCACCATGGGATCCAGCATCGGCAGATTGGGCATGATTTCGCCGACACCTTTGCAACCCAGATCCTTATAATATTGCAGGATCTTGTCCAGCGGCGCATGGATGGAATTGGAAATCGCGCGCGGATCAATGTTGCAGAACGCCGCCAAGCGGTCGGGATGCGCGGCGACCATGTCGAGAATATCTTCATTTGCCTGCGGCAGATAGACTTCCGAATTGACGACCGGCATGAGAATGCCCTTTTCGATGCCCGCATCATCATACCGTTTCAGCAATTCATCGACGGTGCAGAATTTGACGACAAACGGTATGGGGCGTCTGAATGCATGGGCATGGCTGTCGATGAACATGATGTTTTCCTTTGAGTTGTAGCGACGGCGTCCCGCCGTTGGCAAAAGTTGTAGCGACGGCGTCCCGCCGTTGGCAAAAATAAAATATCACTTCTTTTGAAAAAATATAATCACTCAAGCCTCCAGTTCAAATGCCTCTCACGCAATGGCTTTAACGGAAAAAACGGCCTTGTGAATGCCTGCTGGTTGTAAAAACACCTTTTTCCTCTATATTAAGTTTGTTGACGCCTGGGTAGCTCAGTGGATAGAGCAGTGGTTTCCTAAACCATTGGTCGCGGGTTCAATTCCCGCCCCGGGTACCATCTTAAAGCCTGCATTTCCAACGATTTGCAGGCTTTTTTATTGTTGCTCTTAAAACGAATACATACTAGCATGATTTTATCAGTGTCATCACGAATTACGTACAAATTCCACATGTTTCCCCTAAAGATAAGCAAATTATAAGCAAAGAGTTTTATACATGCCCCTGCAAATCCGCTCTATTTGGTTCTTTTATTTGAGCCAGAAATTGCCCTTTTTCACGATGGGCGGCAGCATGTGGATGGGCGTCCCCCAGATGCCTGACAATGTTCAAGCCAGTTCAAAGAACATATTTTCAGTCTCCTCTCTACCATCACAAAAAAAATACCTGTGGAGACATTTTTCAAAAAATAATCGTGGAATGGACTTGACAAACAATGAAACAAAAATAAATTGATAATCAGGATTGAGGTCAGAGTATTTAAAAAAAAGGGAACTGGAGATTTCCTCTATCAAATTCTCTCCTTGATCTTTTGCTAACTAAGTCGATTTTTGACAATAGTAAAAAAAGTGTTTCAGAGAAGGAGGAAACAATGAAAAAATTCAACGAAAAAGAAACGCTGGTCATTGAAGTTGGTTCAAAGTACGTGTCTAAATCAGAGCCGCACAAGATCAAGGACATTTTTTGCAAATCCTCTGGTACAATTTGCAAGGGAGTTAAAAAGCTGATCATCGGCAAGGGAATTTCCGTTATCGGAGATGGTGCGTTCATGAATTTCGAAGACTTATGCGAGGTGGAATTACCATCTGGTCTTGAGAAAATCGGAGAAAACGCGTTCAAAAACTGCAAGAATTTAACTAATATCAACATACCTGACAGTGTCACAACAATTGACGACTATGCATTCAATAATTGCACAAGCTTGATCTGTGTTATTCTTCCAGACGACATCACGAAAATTGGTTACAAGGCGTTTAATCACTGTACAGCCTTGACCGAAGTCACACTTCCCCTTTGTTTTGAGAAGTGTGACGGCAGTGTATTCTATGGCTGCACTTCCTTGCCAATGATATGTCAAGACGGTTGTCTCGTAGCTTGGCCGTCTGCTTCTGGAGCAATCACCTTACCAGACAATATTACCCAAATCGGTAAAAGGGCATTTTATAACTGCACGAGCCTGACCAGCGTCACAATTCCCAAAGGTGTCACGAAAATCGGTGACAATGCATTTTATAACTGTACGAGCCTGACCAGCGTCACAATTCTAGAAGGTGTCACGGAAATCGGTGCCGAGGCTTTCCAATACTGCAAAGCTCTGACCAGCGTCACTATTCCGGAAAGCGTCACGAAAATCGGCGATCGTGCATTTCATGATTGCCCGTCTTTGAGCCGCGTCAACATTCCCAAAGGCCTCAAAAAACTCGGTTATCGTGCATTTGTTGGTTGTTCTTGCGTACCGATGATTTGCATCGGTAAAAAACTTGAAGCTTGGCCTTCGGCGACTGGTATTGTTACTATACCAGATGGTATTGATGAAATTAAAGACGGGGCATTTTCAGATTGCACGGGGTTGACACAGGTCAACATCCCCAAAAGTGTCAAGAAAATCGGCGATTATGCGTTCGCAAGTTGTACGAGCTTGAGCAATTTTATCATACCTGACAGCATCACGAAAATCGGTTACGGAGCATTTTCCCAATGCACAAGCCTGGCCAAAGTCATCATATCCGACAGCGTCCAGGAAATCGGTGGTGCCGCCTTTAATGAATGCTCAAACCTCACCGACATCATTTTATCAAAAAGCATAACGGAAATCGGCGAGTGGATGTTCGAAGGTTGTTCACGACTGAATAATATCACCATCCCCAATAATGTTGAAGTAATTGGGGAAGAAGCATTTGCTTCTTGCAAAAGTTTAAGAAGCATCACCATACCGCCCAATGTCAAGGATATCTACGATTCAGCATTCGCTGGTTGCGAGCACTTGAAAAAAGTCGTCATATCCAATGGCGTGGAGACAATCGGTAAACTTGCCTTTGCGGAATGCACCCATTTGACGAATGTCGTCATACCAGACAGTGTTACGGAAATCAGCCATGATGCTTTTGACGGTTGCCCAAACGCTGAAGCATAATCCATAGAGTCTGCTAACACCAGACTCCATGGATGTCACTAGCAGTGCTTGGCATGGATCATTCGTTTTGTTTTTCAAAGGACAAAAGTTTTCTTTTGTCCTTTTCTTTTTTGAAAAAGCCAAATTTTGCAGGATATTATCTGCAAATTTCCTATTGTCTAATATAAAACACCATGTTCCATCCATTCAAAGCATTTCCAAAGATTTCAGAACGAGAGATTTGGGGCAAGCTGTCGGTTTCCGATGAGAAACGCCCGCTGGTCTCCGCCATTCTGTCGAAGGCGGAGGAAGTCCTGCCGTTTCCCGTCCCGCAGTTGACGGCCGGTCAATTCATGGAATACGTCCGCAACGGCAACCGCTCCCGCTACGAAGCGGATTATTTCGCACGACGTATCAACTTGTCGTCACTCGTTCTAGCGGAAGGACTTGAATACAATGGCCGTTTTCTCGACAAAATCATCGACTACATCTGGGCGATTTTCGGCGAGCCAGTCTGGTGCGTGCCCGCGCATACACGCGTCGGAGGCGAGAAGCTTCCCCAGCGGGATCCGTTGCCGACAATCGAATACGAAATCGTCGATCTTTTCGCCGCCGAAACAGGTGTCTTTATGGCGATGATTTTGGAAATCATGGGCGACGAACTGGCGGCAATTTCACCGAATCTTGTCGCAAGAATCAAATCGGAAGTCACTCGGCGGCTGTTGGTTTCGACGGAAAGCGATCTTTCTCGCTTCGGTTGGAGCCGCGGCAAGAACAACTGGACGCCATGGATTTGCTCGAATCTCCTGTGGACAGCCAACACGATTTTCGCGGATGATCCGTCACGTTTTGACGCGTATGTGCGGCTTCTCATGCCGTCCGTCGATCATTACTACGACGCCTATCCGGAAGACGGCTGCTGCGACGAAGGGCCAGGCTATTGGAATCTCTCACCGCCGAAATTCTTCCTCTTCATGGAAGGCCTGTATCGCGCTTCAGATGGGACTGTCTCATGCTTCAACGATTTGAAATTCAAGAACATGTGCACCTACATTGTCGATGCGTGGGTCGATCAGAACAGAAACGTTCACTTTGCGGACAACGGCGGTCGCCACACCCTCAATACAGGATTGCTTCGCGCGATGTGCGAACGTGCAAGCGTTCCGGAAGGCATCGCCTTGGCGGACATGCTCGACGATTGCACGACGATTTTCCCGAAGCCACATTCCGCCATCATCCCGCCGCTCTTCGATCTGTTTACAAATCGCCGTCCTGACTTGTCGCTCCCCAGACGGTCTTTCAAAGTCTATCCGACTACACAGCAACTGTTTATGAAACGTGACAGTCTGTTTATTGCGGTGAAAGGCGGCCACAATCATGAATCGCACAACCACAACGACGTCGGGCAGTTTGTCATCGCGAAAGATGGCCGTTTCACCGTTCTCGATCTTGGTTCAGCCACCTACGACCAGAAGACGTTTTCCAAACAGCGCTACGACAACTATCCACAGAGCGGTCTGAGCCATAATCCGCTTGTTTTCAACGGCATCCCGCAAGAGGCGGGAAAAGGCCACGAAGCCAGCCTGTTCGAAGCCAGCGGAGATGAAAACGCCTTCACCTGCCGCATGGAGATCAGCGACTGCTATCCAGCCTCTCTCGGTCTCATATCCTATTATCGGACATTGACATACGATGGCAAAGCACTAACCGTCCATGACGAATGGAAGGCCTCCGCTCCTCTGAAACCGACCATGACGTTGCTCCACGAAACGCCCGAACCGCTTTTCAACTGCATTCTTCCCAAGACGACGGAGCCGTTCCCAATCCATGACGACTGGCTTGCAAGCAACTGGGGCGACATGCTTTACAGAACGCTCATCACGGCTCCGGAAGCCACGGCAGGCTCGCTGACGCTGAACTTTCCGCTGTAACCAATAATGCATGAACATTCCATGAAACTCCCTTCTTTCCTCTCCCCATGGCAATACCGTTGCCTGCTCTACATTCTTATCTTACCGTTACTTGCCATGTTCATTTCCTGCTCAACCATTGAAAAACAACTGTTTCCGACGCCGCCGCCCACGCCCCCCGCGGGCAACTGTCAATTATCCTCCAATGGCGAAACGCTGGACGCTCTGTGGATGGAAGGAAAGGAAGGCATGCCTGTCTTCCTCTTCAGTCATGGAAACTACCAGAGAATCACGGATATCAAGTTGTTTTGCAAGAACTTCCAGATGCATGGCTATGGCATTTTCGCATACGACTACGCGGGTTACGGCGCATCCACCGGAAAAGCATCATCCAAACAATCCTGCCACGACGTCGAAGCCGCCTACGACTTTCTTGTAAAAGAAATGAATGTCCAGCCGGAAGACATCGTAGTCATCGGCTATTCCGTCGGCAGCGGTCCAAGCTGCCATTTGGTTTCCAAATATCCGGCCAAGGCGCTTGTCCTTTGCGCGCCGTTCGCGTCGGCCGTGCATGTCGTCCTGCCATTCTCGCTTCCGGGCGACAAGTTCTTGAACTATCGTCTTTTAGCCAAAAGCAAAACGCCTGTATTGATCTTCCATGGCAAAAAAGACAGCGTCATTCCTGTCCGTAACAGCACGTTGCTCTACAAGAAGGCGCAAGGTCGTAAACGGCTCGTCTTGCAGCCCGAAGCTGACCACAATGATTTGTTCAACTGTCTTGGCGATGACTTCTGGAAGGAAATGGCTGATTTTCTGAACGAAAAGCCTTGACGGCGTCCGTTACGGCTTGATTGAAAATCCGTCTGTTCTATTCGCCCTCTGAATCAAAATATTTCTGGCAGAATTCCAGAATAGCCTTGCGGTATTGTTTTGCGCAATCTGGATCTTCGCAGAGAAAATGGCCTGAATTTGGATATAGGATGAAGACATGCGGAACATGATGCGTTTCAAGGGCTTCGCGAATTTTCTCCGCATGTGTGTTTGGAACCAGTTCGTCTTTTCCACCATAGGCGGCGATGGTCGGAACCGAATGTTCGTCAATCAGCAGCGCAGGGGAAATGGATTTGACGACATCCGCCATTTTGCCACTTTCAAAATCTTCCTTGCTCATTTCGATGCCTGATCCAGCCACAGCCAAACCATAGGACCATTCCGGATGATTCGTCCACATGCCTTTTTCAAAACTGGCCGGACCAACCTGCTGAAAGACGAAAGCGATCGGAATCGGCGACGTCTTCGCCCTTGAATAAGCATACAGCATTGACAAATGACCGCCCGCCGATATACCAGACAACGCGACCGCTTTTACAGGATGATGGTTTGCCGCCGCTGTTAATTTCATGTGTTCCAAGCACTTGCTGATGTCATCCAGCATGGTGGAAAATGGAACTTTATTTTCTTTTGTGACAAGCGAATACTGGATCGTCGCCGTCACATAGCCTTCTTTGACAAAACGTTTGCAGGCATGCGCCATGTCGCTCCGCTTGCCCATTTTCCAAGCTCCGCCATGGATGAACAGCATCGCGCCGACTGGCTTATCACTCGTAGTATTAGGCAGATAGAGGTCGTACTTCAAGTTTTTCTGTTCATCATAGACGATGTCGGCGATGATGGTGCCGTCGCCATCCTTCCAATCTTCCAGATAATCGGCATTTTTCAGTTTTTTATGGATGACGACCGCCGTCGTGATGCAGCCGGAACATCCTAGAAGAAAGATGATTCCGATAATGGCTTTCCAATGTCGGATTAGGAATTTGAATGACTTTTTCATATTTTAAGGTTCTTGCTTGATTCTTAAATAATTAAAACATCTTTTTAATTTATACATCAAACAATGAATGTCAAACGACTGTCATTCAAAACAGAAAGCTCATGGAGAACGTGATGAGATTAGCCAAAAACACGAAAGCCATCAGTTTCCATGTGAAACGGAACCACAGTCCGTAAGCGATAAATTCCGTGATGAAAACAACAAATTCAGACATCAGAACGGGAATCGACAACAGTTCGAACTCCCCTCCTGACAAATAGAAAGACACATTCAGCAGTATATTCGTGGTGGCGTTGACAACAACGGACGCCACCACGAAATGGCGATTTCTGTATTCGCGGTTGGTCATGAAAACCAACGTCTCCACCAGAATCGTCAACAAGGCGCTGCCGATGATGACCAACGTTATGAACATAATTTCCTCTTATGGCATAGCCACCATGCGATTCCGAAACTGATGGCTGCCAACAGGTAGGAGATGTTGAAAATCATTCCATGGTTCGGTAGCAGTTTCATGAGGGAACCTGGAAACAGGACGGCCGCCGCCAGCCCGAACATCAGTCCAGGCGATGATGGATACAACTTGACCAATATATATAATGTAATGGCCATCATTAAGTTAGCGATGAACTGCGCAGACAGCCCGATGACAACGTTTCCGCCGCCGAACGCAAACAACGCCCATGAAATCGCCAACGCCACGATTCCCGTCAGCCAATGGCCGCAATGGTCTCCTGCGAAACCGCCTGCCATCTTGCCGCCCATCACCAATACGAAACACAGGATAGACAACGTGGTGGAAGCCTTCCACGGCGCTTCCGCGCAGAATCCAGACGCCGCTCGGCAGAACACGCAGAACGTCATCACAAGGGCCGCAAGAAGACATTGAATATCAACTTGTTTTGATTTCTCAACGACTTCCGTTTCAGGTGTTTCTTTTGGCCAAATCCACAAGAAAGGCGTTAACGTCAGCCAGAATCCCCCTAGAGAAATGATATACAATTCTGTCGGAAACATGCAGCCAAGCCCAATGCCTAGCACACCAGGCGCGACAAAAAGGCCAAGTTCGAACGCCTTCCCCTTACCTCTATGTGCATAATGGCGAATTACTTCCCGTCCTGCCGAGACGTGGAACAGACTGTTTCCAAGCCCCAAGAGAACGGTTGCCAGCCACGGCATGCTGAGTGCCCCTGTCGCTCCGATTAACAACAAGGCAATGGAGACAAGCCATAGCAAACGGTCATGTTTCACCCTGTCTGCAAACCAACCTGTAAAAACTTGCGTTGCAAATGCCAGCGCATTGTAGAACATGACCAGTTCAAACGCTTTTTCCGGAAGATCTTTCACGACATGCCACATCATCGTCGATCCGCACAGTGCATCGACGAGAAAATGGAATATCATGGCGAAGACAAGCATCATCTTATCAAACCGTATATAACAAACTGAATCCTGACTTAGTCTTTCCTACAGAATTTATAGACAAGTTTTTTCTAAAAAACATTATCATGCGTTGTTTCAGCCAATCCAGATGGCTCATAATCGTGCCTCCATAACGTCTTCTCCTTTTGTTATCCAATTGAACCAAATACATCTGCATGAGCGGTTCTTCCAGAAATCGGCCTCTCGTTTTCGGTGCTTCTGGCTTCTGTGATCCTGAACTTCTTGGCCTCCAAGTATATCCGCCATCGCGGGTTTTGCCACCAGCAACATGAAAAAAGCCGTCAACATCATGAAACATCTGTTTCGTTTCATCATCTTCATGAAAACCTCCTACTACTCATTTATACTATTACCCCACACGGCATGTGTTGCACATACATACCCATAAAAAACCTCTCACACTAAGGTATGGACAATATTGCCCCCCCATTTTCATGACATTCACAAATTTAGTGGAAAAATACTAAAATCAAGCCATCACATGGACAAACAAGAAAACGGCCCAGATGACTCGCATCCAGGCCGTTACGTCAAAAATCAACGATGAAATTGCTTTGCCTGCGGGTTTGGCTTGAAAGTCTCCTGTGTCGACGGCGTAAACGTCTTCCCAGCATCCCGCGGAATCAACGGTTGTGGCGGCTGGCCAACCTCAGACGGCAACGGCTTCACAGGCTCTGGCTTCGGTTGCGGTGGCTGAACAGCGGCTGGCGGTGGCAACGGTTTGACGGCATCAGGCTTTGGCAGCGGTGGTACGGATCTCTGATCTGCTGGAGTAAAAACAGCCGCCGGCGGCTTGGGCTTGCCATCTTCAGGATTATGGAACTCGACGTTGTCTGGGTAAACGCCAACAAGAAGCGGACAACTCCATCCTTTCATCGTCTGAAGAAAGCCTGTGGCTTTAACCTCATGGTTTTCAAAGCGTTCAAGACTTCTTCCCACCGTCTTGATATAGCACACGGGAATCATTTTTTCACCGTCTTTTCTGCACAGAGCATAATTCGCGTCCTGCGTCGCGTTCAAGCCCAACCAAATCAAACGTCCGTACATCGTCCCGGTCATAGGCATCGGTGCCCCATGTTTCGCAGGTTCCGGCCGCTCGATATATGGCCTGACGGGCTGCTGTTGCGACGGATCACCCTTCATGGGAATGGGCTGTGGACGGTGACGGGTCGGGTATGGCAATATATCCGCCATTAAGCCGTTCGCGGCAAACAGGCCTATGCCTGCTAAAGCAATCACTCGACGTGTTTTTGAGAATAACGTGTTCAGCATCGTGCATCCTTTATGAAGTGTTAACGACAAACGCAATCTCTTAATGTATCATTCGACACGCATCTGTCAAAGGAAGTCAGCGGCTTCTCCAACACACAAAAAAACCGTCCGCCAATCGGCGGACGGCTATGATGGAGCCAGCGAAGGGATTTGAACCCTTGACCTGCGCATTACGAATGCGCTGCTCTACCGCTGAGCTATGCTGGCGTCTTCATTGATGAAAACGTCATTACATTACACCGTTTTTCCATTTTTGCAAACCATCAGCTAAAATTTTCTTGCATTTCTTTCATCTAAGCCTCTTTCTCCTTCATTTCACTCCAAGCAGATGGCATTGCATTTGCCTTTAGCATTCTACTTGTAGCTTTTAGCTCCGCAAAGCGGTCTAGTGATTTGCCACTTCAATAAATGGACGTATTTTAAAAGGATTGTGCATTATCCATACAGTCCCATCACCCCAAAAGGAAAACCATGATGTTGAATCGATTCATTCGTCCGTTTTTCGCGTTTGTCATGATTTTGGCGCTTTGCCAAGTCCATGCGGAGGACATCATCCGCCGCAAAGTCGGCCCAGGCGTCGAATACAGCCGCATCACCCGCCCTGGCCCGTATGAGATTCGACTCATCCATGTCAAACGGCAGGAACCACTTACCCATCTGGAAGTCGTCATGGCGTTCGACCGTCTGACAGGCGATGAAAATCTCCGCAATACCATCAACCGTTTCAAAGGACCAAAACGGCAGGTCGTCGGTGGAACGAACGGCGACTTCTTCCATATGGCCCACAGTAAGACGGCCGGCATGACGGTTGGTGCATCCATCAGCAATGGCCGTCTCGTTGAAAGCAGTGCTGGTCGCACGGCCTTCTACATCACGGCAGACCGTGTCCCGCATATTGGGGTGATTACCATTAACGCAACGCTTCTTGTCGGTGATAAAACGCTTCCTATTCAAACAGTCAATCGCCCGCCAACTGAAAATGGCCTCTTCCTTTTCACGCGCGACTTCCAGTGGGAATTGCCCGCCGGCCTTCGCCTCCGTCTGGACAACGTCCCATTGGGCGCCCACGGCAACTGGACGGCGAAAGTCACAGGCAATTTCAACGCAGGGAAAATCGAAACCGACGATTTGGCGGAACTCGTTCTTGTCGCCGCAGGCGATGAATCAAAAGCGTTGCTGTCCAATCTGAAAGAAGGCACGGAAGTCGTTTTCAAAATGGAAGTTCCAGAAGCGGGGCAGCCTGTCACGCAAGCGGTCGGCGGCGGTGTCATCCTGCTGAAGGACGGTGAACTGCCCTTTGCTCCAGGCACTGGAGACAAGGCACGCCATCCGCGTACGACCATCGGTTTCAACGACGACGAAATCATGCTGATGACCGTCGATGGCCGCCAGCCCGGATGGTCCATCGGCATGCGCTATGAAGATCTCGCCGTTTTCATGAAGGAATGGGGCATGAAGGAAGCCCTCAATCTCGACGGCGGCGGTTCCACGACGGCTATCGTGCGCGATGTCGTCGAAAACCGTCCGTCCGATGGCGGCCTCCGCCGCAACGCCAACGGCGTCATCGTCGTCTCCGAAGTTGAACAAGGCCCGTTGGCGACGTTGGAAATCCATCCGAAACGCCTTCTTCTGGCTCCTGGCCTGACAGGCCGCCTGCAATTCTGGCCGGGCGACATCTATTTCAATCCTGTCGATGTCAAAGCAGAGGCGTGGGAACTGATTCCCGCCGAGCAAGATACGTTGTTCTCCTGCGTATTGAAAGACGGTGCCGTCACGCTTGCGGATATCAAGAAGGAAGGCACGGCCGCCTTCATCGTCCGCCATCGTGAACATCCGGAAGTCTCCGCCAAATTGGAAATAGAAGTCGTCCATGACTTTGCGAAACTCGTCGTCGTTCCTGCCTCTCTGACGATGTGCCCGGAAGACAAAGGTTCCGTTAAGGTCTTCGGAGAGAACGCGAAAGGCAATCAAGTGGAGATTCCTGTCGAAAAGCTAACATGGGAGCTTGCGGAAGACAGCGGCTTCAAGCTTGGCAAGCCGGGCGAATTCATCGCCGTGAAGAGCGGCGCGCAGCCGCAGGCCCGTGTCAGTCTCGGCAACGCCTCCTGCCAGATTCCGCTGAACTGCACGAAAGAGATTTCCGTCTGCGAATTCAAGCCCGGCATGGAACTGCCCTGCGACGTCGTGCCCGCGCAGGATCCGCTGAAGCTGGAAAGCTCTGTCCAAGAAGAAGATGGAAAGAATTTCCTGCGCATGGCGTTCAATCTTGGCGCAGGCCCTGGAACACGCAGCGTCAACTTCCGTCCGCAGCGCAAATTCGAGACGACGCCCATCCGCCTGCGTCTCAAGGCGCGTGTCCAAGGCGAAGGCAAAATGCTCCTTCGAGCCATTTTCATCGACTCTCTGAACAGTACGCACTATCTGACGTTCCATAATGATGTTCCGAAAGGCGGTTGGCAAGATGTCAGCATCCGCCCGCCCGTCGGCATGCGCGCTCCTGTGACACTCGCGAACATCTACATCGTCAACACGGCGAAGCCCGCCTGCAACGGCACGTTGGACATCAAAGACATCTTCGCGGATGTGGCACCATAGCCGCTTTGCGTGGCAAAGCGGCTACTAGATGGCTAGATGGCTAGCATTCTAGATGGCTAGCATTCTAGGTTTCTAGCCGTCTAGCCGCCTAGCTGCCTAGAAATCTAGAACCTCTAATGTATTATGCTTTAAGCTTTCAGCTTTAAGCTTTTAGCTCACTTGTCTTTGATCTTCAGCTTGAATTCGTCGGAATTGCCGCGCAGTTCGGGGGCGTACATGCCGCTGATCTGCGTCGGCAAGGCGCTGAACTTGCCCGGAATCTCCGCGCGGAGACGGTAACGCAGGCTGTGAGTGCCGCGGGCCAGCGTCCGCAGGAAGAACGACACTTTCGCGTCACGGAATTCCACATAGGCACCCATCTCGTTGCCGTTGTAGCCACTACGCAGATCGACGGCTTCCGTTCCGGCCGCCTTGTAGTCCTCCATCAGCAGATATTCGTAGTCGTTCTTGCTCTCGACGATCAGTTCGATTTCCAGCTGGTCGCCGCTCTCCAACGTGTCGCCAGTCTTCAACGGAACACGTTTGTACTGCTCGACGCGCTGCTTGATGGCCTGTCCGCGGGAATCCGTCGCATCCGCCATCTTGTCGTCGCGCACAAGCTTGTAGACGCGGCGTTCCACCTTCACTTCCAGACCGGTCTTCGTGATGAAATCCTCCAGTGTAAAATAGGACAGATAGGCGTTGAAATACAACGGCACGCTGCCCGTCTTGCGGATGGCGAGTTCATGCTTTCCACTCGCAAGTTTCTCCGCTTCAGCGACAAACGTCAAGTCCGCCGTGAACAGATTCTCGCGGGTGATCTTGGATGTCGCCACGACTTTTCCGTCCAGCAGAATTTCCACCGTCATGTCCGGATTCATTTCGTTGGAGAATTGCAAATACGTCGCGAAAGCATCCAGACAGGCCGCCGTGTCGCGCGTCGAACGCCAATAGGTGGCGTGTTTGCGATTGTTCAGCAGATATTTGACGAAACGGGAAGCCAGTTCGGGCTGTTCTTTCGTCACTGCAAGTAGTTTTAGATAAGCGGCTTGCGTCTCGATTTCATCGCCATACCAGCACCACCAGAAGCCATTGCCGATGTTCAGATACGCCGTCTGGTTTTCATTATCCTGTACGACAAACTGTCCGAGATTCTGCATGACTTCCGCCAAGCGGTCCGCCTGTTTTGCATAATAGAGCCCAAGTCCATACAATGCAAGACCATACGGCGAAAGCGACTTTACTTTGTCACGGAAGAGGAAGTCATCCATCTCCTTGTTGAAAACGCCGCATTCGCAAAGAATCCGATAAATCAACGCATCCGTATTGTCAGCAGATGACTTGTAATGTCTATCTTCCGGCTTGAGTTTCAGACGGCGGACTTGTTCCTTCTGGTAGTTATCCAGCCATTGGATGCCGCGTCTTAGCACATCGTTTGGCACGACCAATTTGCAGCTTTCGGCAGTTTTAAGTCCTTGCACAACAATGGCTGTTGTATGCGGCCAAGAGCGTTCGCCCCAACCGCTGAACCATCCCCAACCGCCGTCTGAGCATTGCATCGCCGTCAAATCCTTCAACCCTTTGCGAATCATCGAATCGAGCAGTTCTTCGTCAAAAACAGGATCGCGGTCATACCGTTTCCACTGCGCTTTGCGCGTCTCCGCATCACCGATTTCCTGCGCGTTCAGATTCGCACGGGCGGCCTTGATGTCCGCCAACGAAACGCCAAGATCGCGCAAGACTTGCCGCGTCTGCTCGGCGGGCAGGAAGCGGTTCAACGTCTGCTCCGTACAACCGTACGGATAGTCCGCCAGATATGGAACGGCATCGATCATCGCCAACGCAAGTGTCGGACTCCAGCGGACTTCCAGCTTCGTCGTCTCAGGCCGCCGTTGTTTCGGAATCTCCAACGTGATTTTCGCTTCCGTCTGGTCCGGTCGCAACGCGCCGCTGAACGCCACCTGCTTGTCCGCGCCATGGACGAATACGGGGAACTTCTGCTCGACGGCATCCGACTCTTCGTCCGTCAACGCACGCATCTGCACGACGGCTTCGCCGTCTTTCACAACACTGACGCGCCAATCGACGCGGCTTTCGCCGCCCGCATCGATTTTCACGCTCTTCTTCAATCTGTCCTTCGCCTTCAGGCAGCCGCCGTCCAGTTTCAATTCGACATCGACCGTCTTCTTTTCCTTTAAATAATTATGCGCGATGGCGCTCAAAACAACTTCGTCCGACTGCACGAAGAAACGTGGCGCTTCCAAACGAACAATCAGATCCTTCGTCGTGATGACTTCCGTTGAACCTTCGCCGACGCGTGTGCCGTTGCCCATGGCCCACACGCGAATCTTCCATGTGCTAAGATTCTCCGGCATCGGTATTTCGATATCCGCCTCACCGTTTTCATCCGTCTCCAGACTGGCGATCCACAATGCCGTGTCCGCGAAATTGGAACGGACGGTCGGTTCGACCATCCCGCCTTCATCCGCCACAGCCTCCTCCGCTTCTGCCACATCCATGGCGGCATTTACAGCCATCATCGCACCACCGGCGGCTTTCGCCTCCATCATGGGCGCAGGCGCGGCAGCAAGAGCCTTCATAGGAGCCGCTTTCATCGCCATCTTCGCCCTCGGCCGTTCCGCACGCATCATCCCCAACCTTCCGTCTCCTGCATCACCGTCTATGTCCCCCTTCGCCATGGTCGAACTGACATCCACCATATCGGCCAGATACTGGCTGAACATGCCGATCGACTGCATGAAGACTTCACCTTCCTTGAGAATCTGATACAACGGCCAGCGGTTGAAGATACCGCCATTCAAATGATGATGACGACGCCACTGCCAGAAGAACTTACGGATGTCACCGATATTCGATCCGCCCGAAATGTATTCCAGACTCTTGTCATAGACGGACACGACCACACTTCCGCGATACGGCTTGCCCTGCAAATCCTTCAAGACGATTTTCGCCTTGTTCGTCGTTCCAGGCTTTGACCGTTCCACTTCCGGCTTGACGGCCACATCCAGCATCTTCTTCTCAGGCGGAACGATGATTTCGCGGATGACGTTGTGCAACACGCCATTCGCCATCGTGTAAGCCTCCACGTAGATGTTCGGCATATCCTTTTTCTCGACAGGAATCTCCACGATCTGGCTCTTGCCTTTCATGCGGATGATCTGCGGCAACGGCAGAAGCCCTTGCGTTCCACGAACAAACAGCATGACGACACTACCGCTCAATTCTGTATTGATCATCAGTTTGACGGTCTCGCCAGCTGCATATTCCGCCTTGTCGGGAATCAGTTCCAAGGCATTGTAACGGAAGTCCCGTCCGTCGTAACCAGGCCCATGGACGGTGAACAACTGGCCGCCTTCCACGGAACGTCCCTTCGCATCCGTCAATGTCCAACTGAGACGGTACTGTCCTGCACGGGAAGCGCTAAACATCTGCTGTCCTTTGCCTTGCGCATCGGCATCGACCTCCCAGCTGCGCTCTTCCGTCTCCTCCGCGACGCCTTCCTTATTATACATGACGCGATACAATTTCATGACGCCTTTACCGCTGACAGGAGCACCGTCCAGCGTACGAGCCTGCATGTTGGCCGTCATCGCGTCGCCGACCAAACCATAGCCGCGATCCAGCCAAACATACGCCTTGAACGGTTCGCGAGCGACCGTCACACTGCCCTGTCCATGGATTTCACGACGGCTCGAATCCGTCACGGAAGCCGTGATTTCGTATTTGTGGTCACGGTCGCCAAGAAGCTGTTTCGCCATGGCGGTATCAACCGTAATCTTCACGGTTCCATCGGGTTGCAACTTCTGTTCCAAATCCATGACAACTTCAGGGGCTTCGTAGCTGAAGCCGCCGCGATACCAGCTCCAACGCGGCGCACGGCAGCCCCATTTCGCCCAGCCCGGATACCATGGGCAGTCCGTCCAATACCACCAGTAGCCGTTGCCATAGTACCAGTCCCATGGGCGGACAGGCCACCA
This sequence comes from Victivallales bacterium, assembly GCA_017554445.1. GTDB lineage: Bacteria > Verrucomicrobiota > Lentisphaeria > Oligosphaerales > Oligosphaeraceae > UBA1407. The sequence goes on along the minus strand of JAFZIJ010000016.1, from coordinate 41,017 downwards.
TTTCGCCTCATGCGTCATACGCAGGATTTTGATTTTGGCCGTCCCTTCTGAAACAGGCGCCCCGAAATAGTATTTCGCCTTGACTGTCAATTCGAACTTGTCGCCAAGTTCAGGAGCCTCTTTCGGCGTATCGATGGTAACTTCAAATTCAGGCTTCTTGTATTCCTCCACGCGGAACATGCCCGAACCATGCTGCATGTTCACATGATACACTCCAAGCATCGCATCCGCAGGCAGTTCGAACGTATTGGCGATGCCGCCGTAGGAATCCGCCGTGATGTTGTACTTCTTGATGACCTGCCCGCGTGGATCGCGGATTTCGACATCGTACATCAGGCCCGCTGCCGCGCTCTTGCCTTCGTAGTCGTACTGTGATTTTGCAATCCAGAATTTGAACTCCACCTTCTGGCCAGGCCGATAGACAGGACGGTCCGTCAGGAAAAACGCGCGTGTCTGATTTTCAGGGAAGTTCTCGTCGAACATTCTTACACCGAACCGTCCTCCCCTATAGGATCCATTTGTCGAATACCATGCCCTGCGCCCCGTGTCGTCTTTCAAGACAATTTGAACTTCACCGTTCGTTTCCTTATGACCGTCAAACAGTTCAGCGTCACTTTTGACAATTTTTCCTTCGCTATCCGTCACTTCCGCGAAACGAGAATGATCGCTTTCCTGCTTTTTCGTTTTATCGTTCCACCACGTTGATAAGACGAAAAATTCGACTTTTTCATTGGCAAGCGGCTGACCGCTCTTCGCGTCGAGAACCTGCCAAAGCTTCTTCCCATCCTTCAACTGTTTCTCAACGATTTCCGTATCCGCAAAATAGACGGGCACTCTGGCGGTATTCTCTCCCTTCTCCAACGAGCAGGTCAGTAGATACCAACCGCTCTTCTGGGCGGGAAGCGGCACGGTGATCGTGCGGTCGTGATACTTCTCGGCGGGCGTCACATCCATGGACCAAGTGGCCGTCGTTTCCTTCAGATATTTCTTCTCGCCGCCGTCCATTTGGTACAGCCGCCACGCGAGATTCGTGAAATTCCGCTGATTCCAGTCATTTCCGCGTCCTTTCAGATTGGCGAGATACTCCTGGCAGTCCGCCACGATCTGATCCATATCGATGCGCTGCAACGTGAAATTCGCCTTCGTGCCATTGCGGAAACAGAGTCGCATACTGCCCATCTCACCCGCAATCTGCTTGCGGACATCGTCGATACGGCACCAGTTGCCAGTGATCTTGCGGATTGAATTCCGCGCATTCTCTGCCGAGCTTTTATCAATGTGCGGCTTGTCAACTAATTCGAGATACTTACGCCACCAGATCAGCGCCTTCTCATACTGACAACGGTTTTCGTAAATCGCCGCCAAGTCCAAATACGGCTGATGAAAAAGATGTTTTGACTGATCGATTGTCTCTACGAGCCGCTGATTTAGCACAATCGGATTGCATTCATCCGGCAAGTTGAAACGTTTGATGCCAGTCGCCAGTTTCGCGATGGTTTCATTGTCCTTAAGCGTTTCCAAGGCTAAAATGCTGTCACGGAATGCTTCATCGTCCTGCTTTCCGCGACGATTGAAGAATCCGGACTGGATAAGCGTTTCGACTCCATAAAGCCGCTTGTAGAATGTCACAAGTTCCAATTTTGCATAAATGCGGTAAATCTCCTGGATATTGCATTTTGCAGCCATCTGATAGGCCCAGACAACACGTTCGCCGTCGTTTTTCGCCTCTTCGAAGCTCTTCGGGCAAAGGAAGAAGACGGGATTGCCGTCCGCATCGACGGGTGTGCCTTCAGTCATGCTCCCCATAACGTGCGGATTCAAGTAGTCAGGCTCCTGCGTCAAATCTGTCAATATGGTTTTAGGCCCTTGAAAACCATTTCCGAATAAATTGGAGAATATGCCAGCCAGCCCCTTATAAAATTCATAGCTGTCTTTTTCCTCGACGGACGGCATGTTCCGAACCATCAACTTAGTCTGTGCAAGCAAGTCCGCGTAACGCACATCGATATATCTGGCCTGTCCGCCGCGATTCCATCCGCGGGTGAATTTTCCATCCAGAATATATCCATTGCTCATTGGATAATGATATCTGCTGACGAACCGCCAATCATCTTTACGCATCTCCAATGTCTTTTTCAACAACGCATCGAATTCGCCGATGCGGTTGAGCCTTGAAAGACAATAAACGGCTCCGTTAAATATATCAGCCGCCAATCGACCGCTGTTTTGGGGATCATCCAGCAGCTTGACATATGCGTCATACGCTTCCTTGAATTTTCCGTCGCCACTCAGTTTTGCGGCGTCTGAAAAGGCTTTCATGTCGTCCGCATGCGCACAACATGCAAAAGCCATCAAAGCCATGACAGAGAAAAAGAATTTACCGTGTGACATGATGATATCTCCTTTTATAATCCTATGGGAGTTTTTATTGCATGTACATTATAATAATAAGAAATCTTTTAAAAGCAAATCATCATCTGGAAGCTCTGGTTTGTTCTGGAAGTTCTGGAAGTTTGGGTATCTCCAGTATCTCCAGTATCTCCAGTACATCCAGTATCCACTATATTAGACGCGTCACATGCCAAAATCTTATGGAATTTGATGAAATCTGCAGAAAAATTTGCAACTTCCCATGGCAGGATGTATTTTCTATCCATCCAATAGACCAAAACCATTCCAAACACATGGAGAATCGCAAATGAAAGTCATTGTCATCATGGCCGGCGGCGCCGGCGAACGTTTCTGGCCCCTTTCCCGCGGCAACCATCCGAAACAGCTGCTGAAGCTGACGGGCAGCGGGCAGTCCCTTCTGGAGGAAGCCGTCGAACGCTCCATGGCCATCGTTCCGCCCAGCAATATCTATATCGCCACAGGCAAGAATCTGCAGAAGGCCATCCAAGACGCCGATTTGGGCATTCCATCGGAAAACGTCATCGCGGAGCCCTGCAAACGCAACACGGCAGGTTGCCTGATCTTCGCCGCCGCCACCATTCTTGCGCGCTATAACCTTTCACCGGAAGAACTTACGGTCGGCGTTCTGACGGCGGACCATCGCATTCCGGACACGAAGCCGTTTGTCGATACCGTCGAAGCCGCCCTCGAAGCCGCTGAAAAGAACAACGCGTTGGTGACGATCGGCATCCAGCCCGTCCGCCCTGAAACAGGCTACGGCTACATAGAAATCGCCCAGGACAACAAAAAGCAAGAAACGGAAACGCCTTGCTACAAGGTCGCCTCCTTCCGCGAAAAACCCACGCCTGAAAATGCCGCTAAATACATCGCGTCAGGCAACTTCCTGTGGAATTCCGGCATGTTCTTCTGGCGGCTTTCCACCTTCCAGAATGAATTCGGCAAGGCGAATCCCGTCATGGCCCAGACGCTGGAAGATCTGACGGACGCCCTCATGGAGCAGGACGCCGCCCGCGCGGGACAGATTTTCAACGCCCTGCCGAACATTTCCATCGACTACGCCCTCATGGAGAAGGCCGCCCATGTCATGGTCATTCCCGGCAAGTTCGTGTGGGACGACGTCGGTTCATGGGACGCTCTCGACCGAACGATTCCGAAAGACCTCAACGGCAACGTCGAAGTCGGCGATCCGATTCTCATCGACTGCCAAGACTGCATCGTCTATAACGCGGCTGGTCAGAAGAACTTAGCCGTCGGAGCTGTCGGTCTGAAAGACATGATCGTCGTCGTCTCCGGCGATTCGCTTCTCATTCTGCCGAAAGATCGTGCTCAGGACGTCCGCAAGGTCGTCGTCGCCCTTCGCGAGAAGAACGCCGAGCAGTTGTAATTATCTCAACCACAATGCGCAATCCGCCACGTAACGTAGGCGGATTGCGTCGTTTTCATTCCATTGCCTTACCATGAAAATCACCAATTTCGGCACAAGCCACGGCGATCCCACGCTGGAGCATTTCTGCAGTTCGACGCTTTTGGAGACACAAGGCCGCTACTATCTGATCGACGCAGGCGAGCCTGCCAACGCGCTTCTTGTCCGCAATGGCTTGTGCGCATCACGCGTTTCGGCCGTCTTCATCACCCATATGCACATCGACCACACGGGCAGCTTGCCCGTCATCTGCGAGCAGGCCAAGAAGTACCGTAGCCGTTTTCCAGATGTGTCATTGACGGTCAACTTCCCTGAAGCCGCCGCCATCCCGTTGATGAACAGTTGGTTACAGGCCAACCATGCCCGCTTTGGGCAAGCCGAAATCACCATGCGCGCCTATGACGAACAGAACGGTTACGACGACGGTTTCATCCGTGTCACCGCCACGCGAACACGCCATATCAACATTCCAAACGATCCGTCCGCCGCATCCTTCGCATTAAAGGTTGAAACGGAAGGCAAAAAGGTGTTGTTCACAGGTGATTTGTCACACACATTCGACGATTTTCCGCTGGATGCCGCACAGGGTTGCGATCTCGTCTTTTCCGAAATCACCCATTACCCATTGGAAAAAGCGATTCCGACGTTGGAAAAATTGCGTTGCGGTAAGCTGAAATTCTACCACATCCACAATCCGTGGCAGACGCAGGAAGGCCGACAGAAGGCGTTGGCCATGACGGCGCACCTCCCCTACCCCGTCGAATTCACCTACGACGGTTGCGTCACCGTCCTGTAAAAATCACTTGAACAGAACGTTTTTCGTGTGCGTTCATTAGGCATTTGCCATCTATACGTTTATAGTATATATTTTTCAGGCGCTGATGTTCAGCGGTCTGTTGCCTTTTACTGAATCCACTAATATCAAAACTGTTATGTCAAAAGTTGCTCCTTTCAGCATCGGTCCTGTCACGAGTCGATGCCTTCCGTTCCGCACCGTCAAGGGGATGGGGCGCCATCAATTGAATCCCTTCCAGAACGCGGAACTAGTCGCTTGGGCCGTATCGCAGAACCTTGCCGAAACCACGTCCTTCTACGATGACGACGTGGCGTTGGCCTGGACACCGCAAGCCGCTGATTTCTATAAAGATCCGAATTCACAGTTCTGGAAGCATCTGGCGGATGTAAAAGCCAAATTGGACGCTGTCGGCGTGGAGGTCTTCTCCGTCTCCTGCGATCTTGCCGCCCATGACTGCTTCACCTACGGCGCATTGACGAATAAAGACGCCGCCATCCGCGAACTAGCCATCAAGAAAATCGACCGTGCCATCCAGATCGGCCATTTCTTCAAGGCCGCCGTATTCGTTTTTGACGCGGATGCCGAAGGCTTCGACTCCCCCTTCACCATCAACTGGCTGGAGGCGTTGCAGAATCTCACGAACGGCCTAAACCATATCGAAGACGTCATCAAAGGCGAAAAGCTTGAAAACTACATGGGCGCTTGCCTTGCCCCGCGAAAAGCTGTTCCATTCCAATATGGCTACGTCAACAACGTCGGCGACGCATTGTCGTTGATTCACGGAAATCTTAGAACGCCAGAGTTTTGGGGCATTTGTCCGAGCACTTATCAGTTGGAGCAATCCGGCTGGAGCGCCGCTCCGGCGACCATCGCCAATCTCGCCGCCTGCGGCGGCCTGGCCTGTGTAAAAGTCGGTTCGGGCACGCAGAAATTGGCGGACCGCCCGTTGCCTCCGCTGTTCGGAACGGCCAATCTAAAGGAAACCGTCCAGACGCTGTGGATTCTCGCCAAGCTTGGCTGGCAAGGCGTCGTCGAACTCGATTCCATGCTTTCACCGACGGAAGTGAAGGTCTCCGGAGATGTCGTCGCACGCAAGCAGTTCGTCGCCAACGCTTCCAGCGCCCTGACCATTGCCTTGGAACTCGCTCTGCGCATCAAAGACGAGACGTTGTCCGACCTGACACCGCCGGAAGCCGATCTCATGACCGCCGCCGTCTTCTGCGGCGTCGATGTCGATGACATCATCAACAAAACCGTCAAAGGCGGTGTCGCGGCTCCTGCGGAAACACAACCTGTGCCCCATGAAACGGTCGCGGAGACCGCCGTTCAAACGGTCGACGAGACCGCCATTCCAGAGGAAAAGCCTGCCGTTGCAGAAACAGCTGAAACTTCTGCGCAAGAACAAGTTGCGGAGCAAAAAGAGCCCAAGCGATACGATGGTTCCAAAAAACATCAGCGCAAACACAACAAGCATGACAAGCGTGACAAGCAGTCGTCCGAACCGTGGTACAACGCCGGCCATGACAATGCGGAGCCCGTGGCTGAAGCTCCTGCCGAACCAGTAGCCGCGGCGGTTGTCGAACCGCCGCCTCTTCCCGCCGCCGAACCCGTCGTTGAAAAACAGCCCGAACCCGTCGTTGAAAAGCCTGTTGTTGAAAAACAGCTAGAATTGGTTTTCGAACAGCCAGCCGCCACGGAAGCGGCTGAATCTGCCCCAGAAGTTGCGTCGGACGAGCAATCGTCCGATGCTGCCGCAAAAACAGAGGAAAAAGCCGCCAAGCTCAAGGCTGTCAAAAAACGCGTCTATCGCCGCACGACCGGCATTCGCAAAATCACCAAGAAGAAATAGTATCAGCTAAAAGCCTAAAGCTTAAAGCTTAAAGCTTAAAGCGAAATGCAAAGGGTGCCAATCGTTGTCGTTTTCGTCCCTTTTGTCCCTTTCGTCCTTTTCCACCATAAGCCATAGGCCATTAGCCATAAGCGCCGTCAGTGGCGCCAATGGCGCCATTGACGGCTATGAAACTCTATCTCATCGCAACTCCCATCGGCAATTTGGGCGACATGACGCCGCGCGCCATCGAGACCATCAAGAGTCTGGACGTGCTCTTCTGCGAAGACACGCGCCATACAGGCAACTTGTTGTCGCTGTTGAACATACCGCGTCCACCCGTCGTTCTTTCCAACCACGATCACAACGAGCGCGGCAACGCCGCGCGGGTCGTCGGATATCTCAACGACGGCAAGACGGTGGGCATCTGCAGCGACGCAGGCTGCCCTGTCATCAGCGATCCGGGTTTTCCCGCCGTTCGCGCCGCCATCGAAGCGGGTCATGATGTCATACCGATTCCGGGCCCCAACGCCGCCATTTTGGCGTTGATGGCCTCCGGACTGCCCGCCTCAAGCTTTACGTTCAAAGGCTTTGCACCACGCAAGCCGGGCAACCGCCGTCGTTTTCTCGAAGAGGAAAAAGATTCCCGCCATACGCTTGTCTTCTATGAATCACCGTTCCGCATTGGCAAACTGCTGCAGGAAGCTTTTGAAGTGTATGGCGACCGCGCAGCCGCCGTCTGTCTGGAATTGACGAAACAGTTTGAACGTGTCCAACGCGGTCCGCTTTCGCAATTGGCGGCGGACTACAAAGACAAAAAAGTTAAGGGCGAAGCCGTCATTGTCATTGAAGGCAACGGACGCAATAAACCGCTAGAGGAAGAAGAAGATTGCGATTCTCCAGAAGCATAAAAAAACTAGGCTTCTGGAATTCCAGAAGCCTAGCAAAAGACCGCTATCATAAAATACTGTATTTGCTTTAAGCTTTCAAATCTGTATTTGCTTTAAGCTTTCGGCTTTAAGCTTTCAGCTACCAAATCTGTATTTGCTTTAAGCTTTCGGCTTTAAGCTTTCAGCTACCAAATCTGTATTTGCTTTAAGCTTTGAGCTTTAAGCTTTAAGCTTTAAGCTGAGCCTGCTCAGATGAAAACTGGTTCTTTCTGCCCGTTGGCGTTGTAGATGACGGTTTCCACTTTCTTCCACGTTTCACCGATACGGTAGCAGATCGTCCCGTTTTCATCCATGCCGAAACGGCCTTCCGCATAGTCCAACACGACTTTCGGCAGGACGACCCAGTCGCCCTTTTCCTTCAGATTGCTCTGATTCGCCTTGGCGACAGCCTCCAGATCGTCACCGAAACCGCCCTTTGGGCGAACCATCGGCCGATGGCGCTGGTTTTCAAGCAGTTGCGCAACCGTAAAACCTTTGAAATCAATCGGAACTTCACCGGAAATGCCCAAGACTGGACCGTTGTCCATGTCACTGCCTTTTCCCGTGTAGGTCTGCGCGATGATGACGCTGCTGCGCAAGGAGGTCAGTCCCGCCAGAATCGCGCGTTCGATCGGCAGCGTATGCAGGCCGACGAGCACCCGCTGGCCAGCCACCGTGTAAGTCAAATCGCCTGGATGGACGTTCAGACATGGGAAGTCGTTCGTCAGATTCGTCAGCGGCACGAAGCCCGCGAATACCGCGAAGTCCAGTTCCAATTTCTTCAGCTTCTTGCGCAGACCGTCCGTCCAGAGCTTCCGCAGCTCCTGGCCCTGCGGCGTCGCCAGCGAGACACGCGTCTCGCCATGATCGCTGTAGAATTTACGGATGTCCGACGCGATGACTGGCACATCAAACTTCTTTCCAAGTTCTTTGGCGCGACTGTTTTCCGGGGCATCCGTCACAAGGGCCATCATCTGCAGCGGCGGCGTCTGCATGCCGGCCAGCGTCAGCAGAAGATGCTCCGCGTTGCTGCCCGAACCGCTTAGAAAAATAGCGGTCCGGGGGAGCGCATGTCCGTTTGACGGCAAAAGCGGCTTGATGGATTCCATTGCGTGTATTCTCCTTTTCGTGTATCGAATGTTTTTATCCGTTTGTTCTCTTAGTCAGCCATGATCTTTCATAAAGGTTCATGAAAAATCATGTCCCTCTCATGTACGAATGAAATGGCAAGCTTATGAACAATATATCATGAATCTTAAAAATGCGAATCACGACATGCATTTTTTAGTGAAAGTTCATAAATAATTCTTGTTTTTGGAAGAAAAATGTGTTTTTTTACTGAAAAAACTTTGACAGTTTCCGTTTATTGAACATAGTATAATGTTTACAAGGATAAATTGAATCACAATCAAAAAAATAATATCAAAACAAACAAGGAGCTCCCCCAAATGAAGAAAACTGGATTGGTTTTGCTAACCGCTATCTTCTGCCTGCTTATGTCCAAGCCCGCAGATGCCTTGAGCATGAATCCCTTCAAACGTGAAGGCCGCACACGCGCCCACACGCTGATGATTACCGGCAATTATCTGGACTCCCGCCTGCTCGTCGAGCTCGCGCAGCATCGCACCAAACAGCCAATCCTCCTGCTCTCACCTGACGGCTTTGAAAACTACCAGTTGTTCTTCATGCCTCCCGGTGCCAAGGCCGTTGCTGAACCGAAGGAGAAATTCATGGAATTAGTCGATTTCATCAACCCCCGCCGCATCGTCTTCCTTGGCGACACGGATTTCGTCCCGCAGTCTTTCATCGATCTCGCGCAGGAGAAATATTCTGTTTTCATCCTCAACAGCAAAGACTGGGAAAAGAATGCGCAGTCTCTCGGCGACCTGCTCAAGCAGCCGAAACTCACCCGCCTCTATATCGATTACCATGACCGCATGAAAGAATCCAGCAACTCCGTCAAACAGAACTGACAACACGCCATTCTGACACATCATTGTCTTTTTGACACAGGAAACACGAATCTGAAACCATGTTCACCTGCCTGTACCAAATATCCAAAAACACGTTCCGTGAAGCGCTTCGCGAACCCATCTATCTACTCGTGCTCATCAGCGCACTCTGCATGATCGGCCTCTTCCCGGTCTGCAGCATGTTCGTCTTCCGCGCACAGGAAAAACTCGTCATAGACAGTTCCATGACGACCATGATGGTTCTCGGCTGGAGCGTCGCCGTGCTGATCGCCAGCTATGCGGTGTCACGTGAAATCGACAACGGGACGGCGCTTTTGCTGCTGTCCAAGCCAGTTCAGCGGCCTGTCTTCATCATCGCCAAGATCCTCGGAATTCTCTTCGCCGTGACGGTCTTCTGGTTCCTTACGGCGACGGCGACCATCATCACCCTGCGTGTTGCGGAAGACCAGTTCCGTTTCGACACGACGATCATGAGCCTGTACTTCGGGGCGATTCTGCTGGCGTTCGCAATCGCGGGTGCCTTCAACTACGTCAACCAGGCGTCGTTCGGCATGGGCGTCGTCCTCTGCCTCGTCGTTCTGCTCCCGCTTCTCGCGCTTGTCGGCCAGTTCAAGCCCTATCAGGACGCTGAAGTCGTGACAGGCCTTTCATGGTACATCCTCCCCGCGCTCGTGCTCATCCTCTTCTCACTGCTGGCCATGGGCGCGTTGGCGACGGCCCTTTCGACACGCTTCGGGCTCGTCTCCAACATTCTGCTCTGCCTAGTCATTTTCATCCTCGGTCTTATGTCGGACTACATGCTCGGTCGCAAGGCCCGCGAGCCGTGGAGCGACACTGTACCCAAAGGCACTCACCCGCTGTGGATGACCACTTATCGCTTCGCACCGACCGAACGTTCGGACATCGGCAAATGGGAACGCCCCGTTCCCGTGGACGACACGTTCCCCTTCACCGTCTGGTCATCAGAAGACAAATCTTCCTCCATCCTTGAAAAGGAAGATCCAAAGGATTTGCCGCAGCTAGGCACCAATCCGAAAGCCACTTGGAAAAACGGCCAAGGATGGGCGTCCGATCCCAACGAAATCGAAGGTCGCATCCTCTACATGGCGCAGTACGACGCCGAAAACGAAACCAAGCACTGGACGGTCATTAAAATCGCCAATGAGACGGAAAGCATCAACAAGGAGTCGCGTGATATTGACGATTCATACGACGCCTATGTATTCCGCCGTTCGGAAAATCCACCGCAGACACCAGTCGGAGGGACCTACCTGTCGCCGATTCCCGGCGGCGGGAGCTATATGGCGAGTTTCGCCTACGCGCTCGTTCCGAACTGGCAGCTCTTCTGGATGGCGGACGCCATGGCCATCAAGAAAGCCGTTCCATGGTCATACGTCGCTTACGGATTCGTCTATGTCGCGCTGTTCGTCGTTTTGCTGATGGTCATCGCCGTCTTCCTCTTCGGAGACCGTGAAGTCGGCAAGCAGATTGTCGAATAAGCAGAAAACAACCACGTATCGGAAAACGAGCCGTCGGCCCATTTGAACAGACCTGTTCATCCATGGTCCGGCGGCTTTCATATATGCGCATGACGCGCCATGCAATCACCACAACCAAACATCATATAGGAACCATTATGAACGAAAACAACTTCTACATCACCACACCTATTTATTATGTAAACGACATCCCCCACATCGGCCATGCCTACACGACCATTCTGGCCGACGTGCTCGCACAATACCACCGCCTGCTCGGCGAGAAGACCTTCTTCCTGACGGGAACGGACGAACATGGGCAGAAAGTCCAGCGGGCCGCCCAGCAGGCCGGCTGTACGCCATTGGAGCACTGCGACAAGTATGTCGTTCGCTTCCAAGACCTTTGGAAACGCCTCGGCATCACGAACGACGATTTCATCCGCACGACGCAGGAGCGTCACAAAACCATCGTCCAGAAGATCTTGCAGGATTTCTATGATCGCGATCTGATCTATTCCTCCACCTATAAAGGTTGGTATTGCGTTCCCGATGAACGCTATTTCACGGAAAAGGATCTTGTGGACGGCTGCTGCCCGGATTGCCACCGCCCCGTTGAACAACTGGAGGAAAAGAGCTACTTCTTCAAGATGGGCCAGTATCAAGACTGGCTGATCGACTACATCGAACAGCATCCGGGCTTCATCATGCCCGAACATCGCCGCCAGGAAACGCTTGGCTTCCTCCGCAGCGAAAAACTCGGCGATCTCTGCATCAGCCGCCCGAAAGCGCGTCTGTCATGGGGCATTGAACTGCCATTCGACACGGATTACGTCACTTACGTCTGGTTTGACGCTCTTGTCAACTATATCTCCGCCGTCGGCTATCTTGCTGACGACGTGAAGTTCGAGACGTGGTGGCCCGCCTCCTACCATCTGATCGGAAAGGACATCCTCCGCACGCATTCCGTCTTCTGGCCCACCATGCTCCATGCCATGGGACTGCCCATGCCGAAGACGATTTTCGCCCACGGCTGGTGGCTCGTCGGCAACACGAAGATGAGCAAGTCGCTCCATAACGTGGTCAATCCCATGGACATGATTGACAAATACGGCGTCGATCCGTTCCGCTACTTCCTGATGGCCGCCATGAACCTCGGCCTCGACGCGTCGTTCACGGAAAAATTGTTCGTCGAACGCTACAACGCCGAACTCGCAAACGATCTCGGAAACCTCTCCAGCCGCGTCATTTCCATGATCAAACGAAATGCCGACGGCAAGATTCCCGTTTATTGCGAGCCTGGCGACGATGAAAAGGAACTCGTCGATTCCACGATGACCGCCGTAAAGGAAATGGCCGCTGCCGTTCAGAACATGCAGTTGGACCGTGGCCTCTCCATCATCAACAACGCCGTCCGCGAAGGCAACCGTTACTTCGACAAGATGAAGCCGTGGGCGCTCGCGAAGGCCGGCGACACCGCAGGTCTTGGCAAAGTCCTGCGCCACACGGCGGAATGCCTCCGCATCGTGTCAGGTCTGCTCTATCCTGTCATGCCCGCCAAGATGGCAGAACTCCGTAAGACGCTTGGTCTGAAGGAAGAAGACATCATCCCGAGCATTGACAAGCTCAGCATATGGAAAGGTCTTGAAGACGGTGCCGCTGTGCTCGATTTCACGCCGCTCTTCCCGCGTGTCGAACCGATCAAAGAGGAAGAAGAAGCCGCCGCGGCCGCAAAGGCCACGGATAAAGGCGGTAAGAAAGACGAGGCGAAACCTGTCAACGTCATCACCATCGATGAAGTCGGCAAAGTCCAGCTGAAGACGGCCGTCGTCGTCTCCGCTGAAAAGGTGAAAGACGCGGACAAGTTGCTTCTGCTGAAAATCCAACTTGGAGACGAACAACGGCAGATCGTCTCCGGAATCGCAGAATACTACAAGCCGGAAGATCTTGTCGGTAAGACGATTATCGTCATCGCCAATCTGAAGCCGGCCATCCTGCGCGGCATAGAATCCAACGGCATGCTGCTCGCCGCCAAAAAAGGCAAGACGCTCCGTCTCGTCACCACCGACGGGGAAATCGCCTCCGGCGCGTCCGTCGGCTGATTGATTCCATTTCCATTCCGTCATTCCACCATATCAACAAAAGGAGAACACCATGGCTCTCGAATTCAAAGCCGACGCGAAGTACGCCGCCCTCGTCCCGACCAGCATGGGCATCCGCCTCACCCCGCCGGACGGCCAGCCGTTCCATTGCGCGGATACCTTCAAGCTGCAGGTCACGTCCGCCGAGACGAACGTCGTCAGCATCATTTCCTATCTGGGCATGCCTGTCAAAGTCCTCACGGCGTTTGTGAAAGACAGCCCGATTGCGCGCATGATCAAAGATAATCTCGCCAGCCGCCACATGGATTACGAAGGCCCCGAAATCGAACAGGGCGGCCCATGGGGCTACCGCCATCAGTTCAATCTCGCGGATTCAGGCTTCGGTTCACGCGGCCCACGCGTCCAGAACGACCGCGCTGGCGAAGTCGGCCGCATTCTCGATGCCAAATATTTCGATTTGGACCGCATCTTCGGCAAGGAAGGCGTGAAAATCGTCCATCTCTCCGGCCTTGTCGGTGCTCTTTCCGAAAGCACAAGCAAGTTCTGTCTTGAAATCGCCCGCACCGCCAAAAAGTACGGCACGAAGATCTCCTTCGATCTCAACTACCGCGCCTCCTTCTGGAAAGGCCGCGAACAGGAGCTTCATGACACGTTCTCCGAAATCGCCAGTCTGGCGGACGTGCTCATCGGCAATGAAGAGGACTTCCAGCTCTGCCTCGGCATCAAAGGCCCCGAAGCAGGCGGAAAAGACATCTCCGCGAAGATTGAAAACTTCAAGGAAATGGTCAATCGCGTGAAAGCGGCCTATCCGAACGCCTACGCATTCGCGACGACGTTGCGTGAAGTCGTGAACACGAACTGCCACCGTTGGGGTGCCATCACGAATATCGGCGGCGAATGGTCTGTCGTCGAACCGCGCGAAATCCACGTTCTCGACCGTATCGGCGGCGGCGACGGATTCGTCGGCGGCTTCCTCTACGCCATGCTGAAAGGTTGGGAGCCCGAAAAATGGATCCAGTTCGGCTGGGCCACGGGCGCCCTCGCGACGACACATCTCACGGATTATGCGCAACCTGCGGACGAAGAGCAGGTCTGGAGCATCTGGGGCGGCAACGCCCGTGTGAAACGCTGAAGTAACGACGGCGTCTCGCCGTTGGTAACGACGGCGTCTCGCCGTTGGTAACGACGGCGTCTCGCCGTCGGAATAACAAACGGGCTGTTGCCCTCCTTATGGATTTGGCAACAGCCCGTTTTGTTTTTGCTTTAAGCTTTCAGCTTTAAGCTTTTAGCTATTTAATGGCCCACAGCGCCATCTGCACGAAGAACTTTTGGTGGTATTCGCCCAGACGTCCCCACATGCAATTGGACTGATGGCCGCCCCACGCGACCGGGCTGCCGAAATACGCCACTTTTCCTTTGCCGTATTTGCCTAAAACCAACGCGGGAAATTCGCTGCCCGCATCGGACATGCCCGGACCAGGCGTGAAATTCAACACGACCTGCGCATCATCCTTCGGCACAACACGTTGCAACGCACCGACACTCTGGTAGCTTTCCGGATACCACGGCAATCCGCGTGTGATTTCATGTTGGCCGACCGCCTTCAGCTGATAGCGATAGTCGTCTTGCACCATGAACTCCAGCGTGCCATCGCGCGGATTCAACGCATACGTATTGCTTTCACCATAGATAAATTTAATAGGAAGCAGATCGGACAGTTCAAACTGACGGAAGTCGATCATCCCCGTCACGATGACCGCACCGCCCTGCCGCGCAAATTCTTCCAACTTCCGTAGCAGCTTGATGTTGATTCTGCGCGATGACAGAATCACGAACTTCAAATTCGCCCAATTCAATTCCGAACCATCCTCCATGGAAGATGACAGCGACATTTTGAAACCCGCGCCATTCAGATAGTCCTGCGCGAATTTCGTGCTCATATTGTGCTTCCAATTGCCATCGTCGTCTTTACTGGTCTCCGCAAGAATCACGCCCTGTGCGCCGTTGCCGTCACCCTCCCATGCCGTACGCGGCTTCAAGCCCATGCGATAATGGCCATCCGCATTCGCAAGATTACCTGCCGATTGCCCTTCTTCCGTCACATACAAGTGCATTTCAGCGACTTCCGCAGCCGCCACCGCAGGCGTAAGCTCCAGCGGGAAAATCCACGGCTGCGTTGGTGAAACTACGCCATTCTTCATGACGCTGTCGAACGTCTGCGTTGTCGGCCCGACCGTAATCGTGCCATGGAAGGTCAGACCGTCTTTGATGACCTTGAACGGCAGGAAACGGATGTTCAACACTTTCGCGCCCTTTTCATTCACTGTCACATCCCAGTCCAGCATGCCGCCTTCGCCGCATGCCTTCACGCTGTCCAGACCGTTGCCGACGCCGCGATTCGTGTTCCAAACCACTTTCTTTCCGCCTTTTAGGTCGAACACCATGAACGGCTCGTAGGAGTACGTCATGTCGCAATTCCACATGCGGAAGAACTCAGGCTTGCGGTCAACGGCCGTCAGAAAGACGTCTTTCGTCTTGTCGTTGCCGCAAGCATGCCAACTGCCGCCGACTTCATCATAACTCTTTGCTCCCCAATAATAAGCGGGCCTCGTCGCATGGATGATGCCGCGCTCCACGTCGATCAGATCCTTCGGGAACGGCGAATCTTTTGCATTCGGCGGACAGAGCGGAATGACGCTCCAGCAGTTGCCGTCCAGCAGACCATTCGTCTCCCCCTGCGAGAAGAAACCATGCGTATAGAACGATGTCGAAAATTCCTTTTCGCCTGTGTTCGCCAGTTCACGACGGCACCGCAGAACGGATTCGCCCTCCATGAGCGTCAATGTCTTCGTATAGGCGCAACCATAGCCTAAATCCGTGGTGATGACATGCGTGAAAGTCAACCGCCAGCCTTTCGCGGGAGCCGTCGTGTCTTTTGCAGCAACCTTCCATTCGCCGTCAGCGAACATTTCCTCTTTCATGCCCCATGCAGGGATCTTCATGTCCTTCAACGTGTTACGGAAGCACAAGCCCGGCCCGATGCCTGTGCCAACGGAAGGCTTCATCGCTTCATAGAAGCCCGGTTCGACTTCCCGCATGCGCTCCGTGATTTCGAATTCCTCCGGAATGCCGTGGCGATGTTCGCCCTGCGTGATGTCGTTGATGAACCACTTGCGATTCGTCGGCTTGAAGATCATGTTGTAGATCCAACCACCACGCGCGAAACGTTCACCATATTTATAAGGCACTTTCCGTCCATCCGGCAGTTCATCTGGCGCTGGAATCTCTTTCGGCATTTCGCCCGTCATGACAATGACTTGCAGATATTCATTCTCCAGAATCACTTCCGGCAGATTGTCGCCATCGACATCCTTGTACGTTCGGTTCACGCCTTGCGCCATCAGCCCGCAAACCGTCGCCAGCAACACCATCATCGCAATCAATTTCTTCAACATGCTATGCTCCTTCATATATATAATAAAAAAATCTCAATGTCTCTGAAATAAAAAAATCCTATTCGGCCTTCACAAAGCGCATCCGTCCGAACTTCTTCGGGACGAAATACGCCGCATCGCCCGTCGGTGACCAGACAAACGGCATCGGCTGGCCGCCCGCAACGCGCGTACGGTAGAAATTCACGACCATTTCTCCCGCGAAGTTTATATCGTTGATTCCCAATGATGTAAACGGAAGCGTCACGTTCACGGTCCATCGCGTCTTCTCTTTCACGATTTCGCATTTCACATTGGATTCCCATGACAGATCCGGAGCGACGGGGCGTGTCTGTATCCCGTCCATCACGGTTCCAAGTGTATTGATAATAATATGATAGCCTTCTTCCAACGTGTTCGGGTCCGTAAAGAAGAAGAGTTCCACGCAGTCGTCGTCCCAAATCGTCCCTTTGTCATGCTCTGTAACCGTTGCGCGCAGTTTAGACATGTTCGGCTCATAGCAGAGGAATTTCAGATACAAGTTACGGCGGTCATAGCCTGCGTAAAGCCATGTTGGCGGCTCGCTCCAGTCCGCCATCTTGTCATAGAAGCGCATTGGTTTCAGATTGTCCAGATCGGCAAGTTTCTCCACTGGTTGCACTTCGAAAAGTGATTTTCCCGCGGCCGCCATGCTCGTCAGCCGTTTGGCGCCTTTCTGGAACTCGTCATTCACCGTTTTGATTCGCCGCGCATAAACGGAATCCAACGGGGCGGCTTTTAGCGCGTTTTGCAGGAATTCATTCAACGCCAATAGGTTCTGACGTGTAAAAATACTATCGGGAGCGGTATTTCCTTTGACAAACGCCTCATTGCGGATGGCCTCCGCCATCTTCCAGAAACCGCGCATCGGCGCTTCTGCCGGACCATAGAACAACTTGTAGTATTCGTCCAGAATCGCCTTGACGCTCAATTGCGGATTCCACAACAGCTTCGCTGTCAGATAAAGATTCAAATGCTGCATGCCGGGCATTCCGATGCGTTCATGACCGAACGGGAAGGCGTCGCGAAAGTTCTCCGATTCGATGAATTCGCCGCAGAATTTTGGATTCGCCGCCATCTTACGGATTTCGCGTTCAATGGTTTGCGAATAGAAAATCGGCAGGAAATCCGTCGGCGGCCAATGGTTGAGATACCAATCCCAGAAATAGAGCCGTCCGGACTTTTTCGACCATGCATTCACGCCGTTCCAAAAGTCCTCACTGGTCTTTTCATCGGTCATCGAACTGCGTGAATGGCAGATCATGACCGCCACATTTGGTTCGAAATCAATCTCTTCCGGCGGTTGCCAGTATTTTTCGTAGGCCAGACAGCCGATGTAGCGGTTGGGATGCGTCTTGCGGATTTCCTTCGCGACTTTGTTGACGAATTTCCAGATATGATAGGAGAACACGCCGTTGGAAGCGGCCTGCGGGCGCAGATCCGCCTGGCATTCTGGACATTCGCAAATCCGCGTCAAGCCGTCGTTCGGCACAATAGGATAGACTTCCATTTCAGGATTGGCGTCGAAATATTGTCGAATATCGTCGCACCATGTTTTCAGCAAATCCGGATTGTTCAGACAGAGATGCCCATGGCCGTCCGCGACGCATTCGTTTGTGAATGCGCGTTTACCATTGACGAGCGCCCAGAATTCCGGATGTTCCTGCTGATGATGCTTCACGAAGTTGAAGCTGTGGATGATGACCACAGGAGCGTGGCCACCAAAGCCTGCGCGATGGAACCACAACGCGTTGTCTTTGTCCTTTTCAAACAAACAGAACCATGGATAACGGTAGCTGAAACGCGGCGAACGCGTCATGTCGATTTCTGGAAGTTTCAAATCATCAACGGATTGTAGAACGATTCCATCTTCACCCGGCCAGTAGAAACGGATGCCGCCGAATTCTTCCAGAAACGCATAGACGCCGCACAGCGTCCCTTGATCCTGAAGCGCAGTCAGTTTCAGTTCATCGCTGTACAGTTCTGTCCGACGCCATGGATTGCGCGGACCGATCGGCGGCGGATTACGGCTGTCCTTTCCTGCGATGTATAACGCCCATGGCGCCGTTTTGATGCGGAAACCGTCCGACGGAAGTGACTCCGTTTCAAGGCCATGACCAAGATGGACCGCACCTTCGCCAACCGTCGCCTCATCACGGATTGGCAGTTGGACACCGCACAACCGCCCGATGAACTGCTGCATTTCGGAAGCCGCTAATTTCACGGAATCCGGCGCGTCTTTTTCGATGACAATATGCGTAAATGCCTGCCCGTCCGGCCCACGGAATCCCGCATGAGCCGCCGCCGCGGCCATCAGCATCGTCACGGTTGTGAACATCGTCAATGGTCTGTGCATCATGGCAATATCTCCAATTTCAACTCATTGGCAATGACGGCCAGCCCCTCCGCTTTGTTTTTCTTGTTGCCGCGGTCTTCCACCGTCGTATCACGAAGGCGCAGAACGAGTTGCGTATGACCTGTTTGCAACAGTTTGTTCACGCATTCCGTCACATCCAACCGCTGACGGCAAGGCGGCTTGTCTTCAGCCTTGAGGACAAATTCCGCTCGCTTTTCGGCATCATCGCTCAACGTATCCGTCGGCTTCAACTCCATGCGTTCACGCATCAGTTGCTCCACGACGAACGTGTTCTCGTCATAAATGCCGAACGGATGCACTGCAAGGCACAATTCCGCCTTGCTGACACGCCCTTTGGCGAGATGTTTCGTCAAATCAAAGCGGATGGACGTGCGGTCCTTTCGGTTGAGCAAGTTCGGATTGCCCACCCACAGATTCTTCGTCGTCCACCAGTCGATGCATGCACACGCCGTGGAGCCCGCCTCCGCAGGCTTCACATCCTCCGCATGCGACGCCACACCCGCTGCCAGCAAAACCGCCATTGTCGCCAAAATGCTTTTCATATTTTCACTATAATCTGTTTTCTCTAAAAGATTTCAGCTTAAGCTATTAGCTTAGGAAGGCAGTGCTGCCAACTTCGTCAATATCCATGATGGCCGCCAGAATCAACTGCGTGCTGTACAACAAGTTGAACATATCCACGCGTTCGGGAATGTCGCCACGCAGATGGTACTGCGGATCCGCATACGGCCATGAACCGATATTATTAATGGTATTGACGAAACCCGCCTTGACATAGCTGCCGTCATCATCGTTGATACCCGGCTTGTCGCCAATCGTCACGCACATCGGAATACCGTATTTTTCATTCTCCTTCACGACGAATTCCGCCAGCTGTTTGCCCTGCGGTGTGCTGTAGCAGGCCACCATCGTTTTAATGCCGGCCGCCGCCGCTTCGTCCGACTTGCCACAGAGGGAGTCTTGATTCATGACAGCGATGATGTTGTCGCCTGCCTTTTTTGCTGTCTCCGCCATGACGAGACTGTGCCATGGATTATGCTCCTCGTTGCAGAACAACACGCGTATCGTCCTCTTGTGAGGCAGTTTGGACAAAACACGAACCAATTCTAGATTCGCCACCGCGCCAACCGCGTTATCGTGCGATCCAGGCGAATTGATCCAACTCATGGAATCCTTATGAGAGATCAGCTGGATGATTTCATCGGGCTTCTCCGAGCCAGGCAGCGTCACTTGAATGCTGTTCGCGTCATACCACGGATCTTCTGGATGCGGCGAATCATACCAATGATGGAGCGGCCTACTGCTGTTGCAACGGAACGCACGTATTTTGTTCGGATATTTCTTTACATCGTCCGCATACTTTTTCAGTTCCGCGAAGATGAAATCGTCGATTTCGTCCAGCGAATTCTTCTCATGCCACGGTGCCGTGTAGGAAACCGTGCGGAACGTGAACGGATCGCGGCAGAAATAGAACAAGTCACGGCGGAGATTCTCAATCGAAACGTTGGAAAGAAGTTCTTTGTTCATGGGTGTGATACCTTTTTTATTGAAGGGACAGAAGGGACTAAAGGGACACGGTAGTTAACTCACTGCACAGGAAAGTCAAAGAAGGTATCGGGATACGGTTCGTCAATCAGTTTGAAATGCCACCACTCGGTCGTGATAGATTTGAAGCCATGCGCCGTCACGACTTTCGCCAAGAGACGGCGATTGGCACGCTGTTCATCCGTGATGTCCGGACATTCTGTATAGGAAACTGGCATGAACCAGTCGAAACCGCCGCCCATATCGACGGGCGAGCCGTCTGGATGAACGATCGTCATATCGACGGCACTGCCGCGCGAATGCGCGGAACGTTTGCTCAGAAAACCTTTGGCGAAGATTTCGTCCTTTGGCGTGCCTTCATAGAACGTTGGATTTCCCAAATCGTTCGGATCCAGGCTCCAACGGATGAAATGATCCACCGCTCGTTGCGGACGATACGCGTCAAAAATCAGAATGCGGTAACCAAGCCGTCGAAAATCCTCCGCAACCGCTGCAAGGCCTTCCGCCGCAGGACGCGCAAGACTCGGCCGCGATGACAGATAACCGTCGATCCGATGCCCCACGAAATTGAAATCCGACGCATATCGCAAATCAATGATCGCGTCCGGAATCACATCATTCAAATACAGAAAATCTGGCTCCATGTGCTTTTCCGTTTATACATCTTCTCCCCCTCTGACCCAAAGGCTATATTTCTAAAGGCTAGACAACAAAGTCTCGATCCACAAAATTGAACCGTGTCAGATCCCACTTCTCAATGATGCGGCAGAGCTTCTCCACATACGTGGAGGATGTCGCGTATCCGCCATCCTTGATACACTGCGCAACGTCATGGTAATCGGTCAGTTCCGCAATTCCCTCATAGCGCAACTTGTCACCGTTCTTCGCACCCAGCAGATAGGCGGAATGATCCGCAATCGACGCCTCCACGCACGGATATTTGCGGAAGTCCGCCGTGATGATGGAAATTTCGCCAACCTTATATTCTTCCGTCGTCTTTTTCGTGTAGAACGACTCACCGTCCCATGCGGAGCCGCCCCAGCAGTTGCCGGAAAGTGTCTTCTTCATGCCGAAGCAGTTGTTCGCATTCTGCGCAAGTTCCGATTTGCCGTAGGCGGATTCCAGAATGAACTGCGCCATCGAAACGGCCGCCATGACGCCATAGGCCCGATGGTCCGCCGTAAACAATGGACCGACCTTCTCCACGATCGCCTCTTCGGGCAAATCCGCCAAATCCTTCGCCTGCAAATGAGTAGGATATTCGTCGCAGTAAACATCGCCGCTGTCCAGTTTAGCCTTCACGGCCTTGCGGAACACATCCATGGAGAGCGGCATGCTCAACTGTGTCCACAAATGCTCTGGATCGACATGGCCCGACGCGACGCCGCGATCATGCCCTTCCTTATGGGAGATGATGACGCCGTCTTCCAGCGGATCCAGCCGATATTTCTTGCACAGATACGCAAATAGCTCCACCGCAGAGTCAAACGTCCGCTTCGCCATCGTCTTCGCTTCGTCCGGATTGGAGCATTCAAACGTCGCGCCATGCGTGTATTTCAGGCTTCCGGATTCGCACATTTCCACGCCGATGTGCGTGTTGTTCACGCTGCCGTTCGGGCCGGACGCGCCATGCCAGCCGCGATGCGCCCACGGCAACGTCTGATAGACGACACCCGTCTCCGCATCGATGAATCCATGAACGCATGCGCGTTCATAATCCGGACTGTTCCATGACCTTACAAACGCCATGGCATGCGGCTGCGTGCATCCGACTGAATGCAGCATCAGCCCTTTCACTTCAATCTTCCGCCCCGTCTTGTAGCATGGATTCTTCGTAAGCAACGCGTCTTCAATTTTCATTTTTTTACCTTTTTCTATAATTGACGAGAGACATGAAACGAGAGACGAGAACTGTTATTGCCGTTTATACAGCTTCTTTTGCTTTGGATCATATCGCCAATCGTCGTCAGGAGAGAGCTTTACATTGGCGAGCCAACGCGTGTCGTCGTAGAAGCCGCCTTTGCCCTGCCCGACGCTCCAGACGGCGCGCATGCCCGCCAGCGTCATCGTCACCCGCCAATCCTCCTCATGGAACGCGGGAGCATCCTTTTCCGGATACACGTCCAGCGGCAGCAATTTGCCCGGCCCGAAGAAACGGATCAATGGCTGACGCGCCGTCGCGAGGCGGTTCAACGCCTTGTAGAAAACGGTATCGCCGAAATACGGGCGTTCCTCCTGCTCGGACACATGCTCGAACATGGGCATGGGCTCCGAACAACCATCCATGATGGAGAACATGATCTCCATTTCCAACCTGTTGAATCCCAAATCATTCGGCAACTGTTCCAAGAGCCTTTCGAACGCTGGGGCCAAAAACGGCGTCAATTCATAAGAGCCTTTCGCGGCCTCCTGCCATGCATGCGGATCGGGCGATGTGAAAGCCTCCCATGCCTTGACGGCTTCCTCCCGCATGGCGGGCGTCACAAGCTTCCGTCGTTTCATCATGGATTGGATTTCCTCTTCATTCAGCTCGCCGTAGCCTGCGAAACGGCTGCTGTCTTCCCGCAGTTCTTCGCAGACAAGATAAATGACGGAATCTTCGCGGATGATGCTCTTCGTAAACGCAAGGAACTGGCAGAGAAGCATCATGTCGTACATGCAACTGTCGAACCACAGCGTGACTTCACATTCGCAGTTCAACGCCTCGCGAATCACATAGTAGCGGGACGCCAATTTCTGCGACGCAATTTCCTTGCCGCCAAGATAATCCGCCAACGCCGCCGAACGCGCCTCGAACCATGTCAAATCGTTCCAGTCCGCCTTCGGCAATGGCCCTTCAAACAGATTGTCTGTCCACGCAAGATGCTGGCCTGGAATCACTTTCGCCGCGGTTATCGCCGCGCTATCGCCCGAATGAATATGCAAACTCATAAGCCCTTTCTTTACTCTTATATTAACGTTATATTCTTGATATTCTGGATATTAAAAATTTTGCATTGTCTTTTCCTGTCGCGCGAAGCGACTGAAAACCGCCAATTCGCCGGAAGCCAACTAGAGCTAGCAAACGATTACCTTCAAGCTTCCGCATGATGTTGTTAGCACTTGCGCGAAGCGTGACAGACCGCCGAGCCGCAGGCAGCCGTTGATTTTCTTTCCCATTTGAATTTTGTCATCTTTAATCAAGCCTTCTTGCGATTGTCGGCTCCTGCGGGGAGGCAATCTGTGTGATCCGTGTGATCTGTGGTTTGATTAAAATTCGTGTGCATTCGTGTCCATTCGTGGTTATTAATAAACGACTTAGCTATTGCCTTCCATGGTTCGGATCGACAACCATGCCCGTATCCTTCACGATTCCCGCCGCAAGCCGTTGCCGCAACGCTTCGTACAACAGAATCGTCGTCGCCGTCGCGACATTCAGCGAATCAGCCGCGCCCATCATCGGCAACCGCACTTGCAAATCCGCCTCGTTCATCCACAAGTCGCTCAGCCCGAACTGCTCCGCGCCGACGGCCACCGCCAACGGCGTCGTCATCGCCACATCCGTGAACAGATTCTCCGTGTGCGGCGTCGCCGACAAAATCTTCACGCCGTTCTTGCGCAACCACTTCAGCGTCTCTTCCGACGACGCCTCCGCAATCGGCAGCGTGAACAGCACGCCCGTGCTCGCACGAACGACGTTTGGATTGTACAAATCCGTCACGGGATCGCACAAGATCAAGCCATCGACGCCCGCCGCGTCCGCGCTGCGTAGCATCGTGCCCAGATTGCCGGGCTTTTCTATCTGCTCCGCAACAAGATAGAACGCAGGACGATCGAGTTTCGGCAAATCGTCCAATGTATGGTGGATCTGCGGTCCGACGCCCAGCAGCCCTTCCGGCCGGTCGCGGTAGGTCATTTTCACAAATGCCTCTTTGCCAACTTGATAAAGTTTCGCGCCCTGCTTGCAGACTGCCTCAATCAGCGTCCCTTCGTTCTCGCCTTGGAACCATTCCGGGCAGATAAACAGCTGCTCAATCGGATATTGGCCCGCCATCGCGCGCGTCAACGCACGATAACCTTCGATCAGCACCTTTTGATCCGCGTCGCGGTCGTGGCGGTCCCGCCATTTCGCAACCTGCTTCACCAGCGGATTCTGCATGCTTGTCAGCAATTTCGCCGACGGAAAATCCATCTTGTCTCCTGTTTTTTGCGGCATTTGACGACAAATGTCCATTTGAACTCTTTCATTTATATACTAAAATATAACATATTCCGTTATCTTCAATAAAATCCGACAAAATCACAGGAATTTCATTCATGCTCATCGATAGACTCAAGTCCGCCATTCCAATCATCGTCGTCATCGCCCTCTGCTTCTTCCTGCCGTTTGAATATGGACGGTTGCTTTTTCTTCCCGTTGCCACGCTCATGCTCTTTCTAGCGTGCCACGAGACATTTGAACTTCTGAATCCGCCGCACAAGAAGGAATTGGAAATCGTCGCCGTCGTCTATGGGCTTGCTTCCTTCCTTCTGCCACACCTGCATCTATTTTTGAGCCAGTTGCATTGGAGAAATACCTTTGATGGCTCCGCGCCATTGACTGAAATGCCGTGGCTGATCATGCGTTCTCTCGGTTCAATGCTCTCACTTCTCAATCAAATATCAATCGGACTGGTCGTTCTCGCCGCATTCTGCATCTGCTTCAAAGACGCGCCGACAAAGGAAAATGTCAACGGCACGTTGGCGTCCATCGGCGCCACCATTTTCATCCCATGGTCGTTGATGTTCATTCCCAAAATCTTCTATTATTACCCCACCCCCAAGATGGACATGCGCCCCATCCTATTTTTCATGATTCTTGTCACGAAAATTGCGGACACAGGGGCATTTGCGGCTGGCTCATGGACGGCGAAACGGCCTGAAGGCAACCACAAGCTCATCCCGCTTGTCAGCCCCAAGAAGAGTTGGGAAGGCCTCATCGGCGGCACCGTCGCCTCCGTCGTGACCGCACTCATCTGCTATTTCTGCTGGCCAGCCTCCGTCTCCATCAACGGCGTGAAAGTGTTTGGAATTGCGGAAGTCATTGTCATCGGCATTCTTGCGTCCGTCATCGGACTCCTCGGTGATTTGGCGGAATCCGCCTTGAAACGCGCCGCTGGAGCCAAGGATTCGGGAAATCTGCCAGGCATCGGTGGCATTCTCGACACACTTGATTCATTGATTTTCGTAGCTCCGCTCTTCTACGCCTATCTCAATTTCGCGATAGCAAACCAAGCCGCACAGATCATGAAATTCAACCAATAATAACCTATACAAAAGGCACTTCCATCATGAAAAACCTCTCTCTCAGCCTTATCATCTGCCTGAGCGGCCTCGCCGCCACAAGCCATGCCGCCGACCGTCTGCAAGATCCGTATGCCATCTGCGCACATGTCAGCCGCGGCGAACTCGCCGTCGCAACGGACGAGTTCAAACGCCTCTCCGAAATTCCCGTCAATTGGGTCCGCACGGACTACGACTGGGGCGGCATCCAGCCGAATCAGGAGACATGGAACTACGGCCATCTCGACAAATTGATCACCCTCTCCAAGGCCGCCAACGTTAATATCTTGCCGATTCTGGACTACGATGTCAAATGGGCCCATCCCGCCTACAAGAATCTCGATTTGTGGGCGGAATACGTCCAGAAGACCGTCAGCCGCTACGCTAAGGACATCCGTTACTGGGAAGTCTGGAACGAGCAGAACGGCTTTTGGGACAGACCCGCTCGCGGTGAAGACTACACGCCGCTCCTGAAACGCAGCTATGAAACAATCAAAGCCATAGATCCCGACCTGCAAGTGCTTTACGGCGGAACGGCGGGCGTTCCCTTCGGCTATATCGAAGCGACGCTGAAGGCGGGTGCGGCCCCCTATTTCGACATCATGAACGTCCATCCCTACAACTGGCACGGCACGCCGGAGAATATGATTCCGCAACTCAAGCAGTTGAAGGAACTTATGGCGAAATACGGCGTCGCCCACAAGCCCATCTGGATCACGGAGATCGGCTGGTCAACCGCCGAACAGAACAAGCAGAACGACGATGCGTTCGTCGCCGCCTTCAAGCATCTCGGCATCGCCGAAAAGAAATATCCACTCGCCGTCGTTTCAGATCAAAAGACGGCTTTCCAGCGCACTCCCTCCTACGGGAACCATTTCTTCAACGGCATCCGTTCCGTGACATTGGACGAAATCGCCGCGCTCTCCCCTGCGGAATGCCCCGTTCTCGTCCCCTGCGGCGGCGAAGCCTTCCCCGCCAAATACCATGACGCCCTCCGCGCCTACATGGCGAAAGGCGGCACCATCGTCCTCCCGTCCGGACTGCCGTTCTACTACGACATCCAGATCCAGCCGGACGGCTCCGTGAAACAAGTGCAGGTCAACGACCGCGATGTCGCAAGTTTCCACATTGCATGGACTTCCTGGTGGACGCACAAAGGCACGCCCGAAAGAATGACGTTCGCCAAAGCCGCCGCCGGCTTCGAATCTCTGAAGGCCGACTGGAAAGGAAACAGAGATGTCCGCTTTCTGGACGGCCGCAATCTGAAAGAAGGCGACAAGATGACGCCGATCGTTCTCGCGGGTGACAAGGATTTCTCCGCCCCGATCATCGCCCTCTATGAACTGAACAGCGATCTGAAAGGCAACATTCTCGCCTGCACGAACATGCAGATCAACGAATGCGTCTCGTTGGAGACACAGGCGGAAGACCTTCCGCGCACATTTCTTTTGGCCTTCGCCCTCGGCATCGACCGCGTCTTCTGGTACAATTTCCGCTCATGGGAAGGCGATCCCACGGAGCGCGAACATCATTTCGGCATCGTCCACCGCGACCTCTCGCAGAAGCCGTCGTTCTATACATACCAGGCACTTGCAAAAATGTGCCCCAGCGGCTCCACACGCCCCGAACTGACAGTCACGAACAACATCTACCAGACGTCATGGACGAAGCCCGACGGCACGCCCGTCAGCGCCATCTGGACACCCGCCGCCCCCATCGACTGCAAGCTGTCCGTCGAAGGCGCCATCCGGAACGCCTATAACATGAACGGCAACTCCATCGTCATCCCGAACGGCACCTTGAAAGTCACAACGCAACTCGTCTATCTGGAAGGGGCAACCAAGATAACCATCAATCGCTAAACCGTTGCATCTCTGCTTATCGGCGCCTCCGTGCCTCCGCACATCCGCGTCTCTGCGTTAAAAAACACAGTCTCACGTCTCTCGTCTCATGTCTCATGTCAATTTTGGACATGAAACGAGAGACGTGAGGCTTGAGTTTTATAACAAACTCATTTCAAAAACTTTATAAAATCATCCGCCATGTATTTCATGATGGCGTTTTCATGGCCGACTTCCGGTATGACCACGAGATCCACCTTGCCGCCGTTCTTTTTCAGAACAGCCTCCAAACGAGTCGAATATGACATCGGAACCAACTGGTCTTTTGCGCCGTGGTAGATTCGTATCGGGAACTGCGCCAATGTCTTACCGTAGTTCAAAGGTGACGCCGCCTTCAATGCCGCTTCGTCGGGATACAGTTCGTGGATGAGCGGAGCGTATGCGTCAATGCGTTTCGCCATATCCGCCAAATCAATCGCACCGAAGAAATTCACAACTTTCGAAACGCGTTCAGGATGGCGCGCCGCGAACATCAACACGGCCAAACCGCCCATGGAATAACCGAACACAGGGATGCGTTCGGGAATGGGAAAGCCCGCGTCTTTCTCCAGATGTTCCAACGATTTGAGGGCTTTCGTCGTCGCATCGACGCTTCCCCATGAGTTCCCGCCGCAGAACGGAATGATGATCATATAGCCTTCTGCCAACAACTTACGTCTGAAATCCACCGCATCAACTGAATCCAAATTGGACAAAAACGGCGTATTGCCGCGGCCGCTGAACGTCATGGCCACTTTGCCTGATTTCGGATCATAGTTTGGCGACGCCATGATGCGGCATTCGCAGTCGTTGAAGAAATAACGGCGGTTGACTTCCAGCTCATTCTGCTCCAACGTCTCCGTGTTGAATTTGGCTTCCTCTTCCGTCGGCAGATTCCATCGTGTCCAGAGGATGGAAGCCTTGTTCTGATTCGCAAGATATTGGTAATAAATGGTTAGAATCGAACCATCCAGCAGTTCGACGGAGGCTGGATAGCCCAGATCACCGCTCGGCCCGTCTTCGCGGATGATGATGTCCGTCTTCCACGTCTTCCCTTCATCGTTCGAAATCATGCAGCGCTGTCCATACGGCTGCTGACGATAGCCATAGACGCAGACAATCGCTCCGGATGAATGTCGCATCAGATGCGGCGGCGCGCCGTGGGCACCGACCTCCTCCATCACCGACCATGTCTTGCCGCCGTCACTCGAACGCGTAACCATCGTACGGAACGGAAGTTCCACGCGGACAACGCCCAGCAGGCTGCCGTCATTCAGTTCAATGACATGCGGCTCGTGACATTGTTCTCCGAGAACACCTTCCGGCCGCGGCACGTTGCCAAGCATCTCCCAATGGCGGCCTTCGTCCGTCGAACGCGCCGCGCAGATCTCTGTATCGCCGCGCATCGTCCACATGACGCCTTCGCCTTCCATGAGCCACCGTTTACCGAAATACAGCCATGAACCATCCTTCAGAACGATGAATCCGTGCGGCGTGTTGACAGGAGCCCTCCGCGGTTCGCCCCAATATTCGCCGTCCTCGCTGACACGAATCCACGAATCCAGTTCACGCTTAAGCAGTTCCGGCGTCCATGTCTCGAAGACATCCGCCTGCGGCTTCACCCAGTTCTTCCATGTGCCGTCAGGATTCTTCTGGTTCCGCCAGATCTGCCATGTGTTCGACGTAAACCACGTCACCGCAAGGCGTTTGCCGCCAAGATTCACGATGCCCGCGTCACGGTCGTCCAACGGCGTGTTGTTGATGACTTTTGGATAGGTCCACGTCTTGCCGTTGTCGCGGCTTTTGCAGATGATGGTCCGCCCCCATGGGCAGACATGGCCTTGCCGCAGGCCCGACGCGACGACGCAAAGCGTTCCGTCATCCTGCTTTGTGATGCTCGGCCAACCGAAATAGCCAAATGGTTCATTCGGCAGGCTGCAGACGACGCCATGGACGGCATTGCGAACCCTTAGCGGCGCATCTTCCGCCATGCAGACACCTATCGCCAACGATGCGGACATAATCAACGGCAATGTTCTCATGATTTTCCTCTCTTCAATTGTTATTGTTTTTCGCGATAAGATCCCCGCAAGAAGCGTTTTCAGACCGCCTGAACAGACAGATCATAGACTTCAAGCTTCCGCATGACGTTGTTTGCGCTTGCGCGAAGCGTGACGAACCGCCGAGCCGCAGGCAGCCGTTAATACTCTCTCTTCTTTAGATTTCATATACATACCAAAATTCTTCTGATTTTGTCGGCTCCTGCGGGGAGGCATTCCGTTTCTTCCGTGTATTCAGTGGACTGTCCCAATTCGTGTTTATTCGTGTGAATTCGTGGTTAAGAACTACTCTTCCAAGCAGTTATAGGTCTTGAGCATGTAGCGTACGATGTCCAGCATCAGCGTCTCCGAACGCATCTTGAACTCCAACGGAAGCATGCTAAGTCTATCGAAATCAGGCCCTTTCTGCAAGAAGCTCTGACGACCGCAGTTGCAGAACGTCTTCGGCACAGGAAGCGAGAACGATTCCAGCGTGAAATAGCCTTTGAAACCGCCATCGACAAGACCGTTGATGATGGCGTCGTAGTTCGTGTTGCCGCAGAACGGCTGCAGATGCGCATCGAAGCCATGGACATTATCATGAATGTGCACAGCCATCAGGCCGTCGCCCATCTCCATGATGGATTTGTACTGGTCCACGCCGTGGCAGTTGCCGTGGCCAACATCCCAGCAGCAGCCGAACAACGGATGGTTGCCCAAACGGCCGCGAAGTTCATTGAAATCAGCGCCTTCGAAAAGAAAATACGACGGACAGTTCTGCCTACACGTGTTTTCCGTGTAGATGCGCACGCCAGTCGCCTCCGCTTCCGGCAGAAGCTGTCCATAGAAACGCGTATTCGCATCCATGAACTCCTCCCGTGTTCCGTTTGGACGGCAGATCGCATGCACGACCATGCCCGGTATACCAAGCAGTTTGCAAATCTGCATCTCGCGTTTCAGCATGGAGATACGATAATCCCGCTCGGCCCCTTCATCGAAAAAGCCGTCGGAAGCATGGGCCTGAACGAAATCCACGCCAGCCTCCTCGCCCGCCACACGGATGCCTTCCACCCATTCACGCCAGTTG
Source organism: Victivallales bacterium (assembly GCA_017554445.1). GTDB lineage: Bacteria > Verrucomicrobiota > Lentisphaeria > Oligosphaerales > Oligosphaeraceae > UBA1407. The sequence goes on along the minus strand of JAFZIJ010000016.1, from coordinate 10,380 downwards.
TCAGAACGCATGGGCGAGCCTTCGTAAAACACGCTGTCCAACGCAATATCGATATGCTTGAAGCCGCATTTCGCCAGCAGCCACACGGCACCAGCGACGTCGTCTCGTTTCACATAATCTTTGAAGTCGCCCGTTGTCGTCGCGATTTTCATGGTATCCTTATCCTCTTTTCTTGTTTTTCACAAAGAAATCTCCACGCGAAGCGTATGGAAACCGCCGAGCAGACGGAGGCCATCCCGATTACTTTTCATTGACACATCATATTTTCACACAACGCCATCAGCAATCTGGCCGACGTCTGCGAGGCACTATTTTCTGTTTATTCAGTGTATTCCGTGGACTGCCGAATTAGTGTTTATTCGCGTCCATTCGTGGTTTAAAAGCCTTGTCCAGCCAGCCATTTCGTGCAAAGATCCGCCCACTGAGAGACAATCGGATTACCGACCGCCAGTCCAAGGCCATGATGCCCTTTGGGGAAAATGTGCAGTTCGAACGGAACGTTGTTGGCCCGCAACGCGTTGGCGAAATACAGCGTGTTCTCCACGGGAACAAGATCATCTTCGAACGTCGTCCAAAGGAATGTGGGCGGCGTCTGCGGCGTTACACGATATTCCAACGACAGATATTCCTGCATCTTCGGATCAACCTTGCCATGGGCGTCGTCCAGCAGGCAGTGCATGGAACCGTCATGACGTTTGAAACCGAACGTGATGACGGAATAGCAGGAGACGAACGCGTCAGGACGCGACGATTCTTTATCAACAGGATCATTCGGATTGAGCACGGTCGATTCAAAAATCGTGGAAGCCGTTGCCGCGCAATGACCTCCGGCGGAAAATCCGAGAATGCCGACATGATTCGGATCGATATGCCATTCCGCCGCATGATAGCGCACAAGACGAATGGCGCGTCGTGCGTCTTCCGCCGGAATCGGATAGCGATACGGCGACACACGATACTGCACGACGACAGCCGGAATCCCCGCCGCGTTCAGCATCTTCGCAATCGGTTCGCCTTCATGGGCCGCCTTGAAATGATAACCGCCACCAGGCAACACGACAACCAAGCCACGCGGCTTGCTAATATCATAATTCTCAGGCATGTACAACGTCAGATCCGGCTTGTCCTCCACGGCATCGCCTTTCGCTCCAGGTGCTCCGTCCGGCCACAACAACATCTTCAATGGTTCGCTCATTGTTTTTTCCTCTTTGGTTATTGGTTCAACATTCAAAAAAAAAAAATCTTTAAAACTTAAGCTAATGAAGAGACTGGATTCTCTGGATGGACTGGATTAACTGGAATTAAACATTCTCCAGAACGTCCAGATTTTCCAGAACATCCAGAATACCAATCTATTGAAGTCGCGCAGGAGCGCGCCCCTCCCAAGCCATCAGCGGTTCGCTTCAATCGAAGCGAACCAAGCAGGCCATTTCATTCCAATCCTTCAGCGTCACGACAACTGTCCAGTCGCCAGGCTTGCCTGAAACCGTAATACCCTCTTCTCCCTTCGGACGGCCATGGTCGTCGAATCGCGCGACGGCGGGACGTTTCACGCCGCCAAGACGGTAAGTTCCTGAAATCACGGTAATTGTCCGTTCCTTTCCCTGCAAAACACCCTCTCCAAGCTTCACAGGCGTGAACTGGAACAGCCAGTTGGCGAGTTCGTAGCTGCCCGCCTCCGGACCTTCCAGCGGCTGTTCCGTACCATAATAATATGGCAGCACGCCATTGCGGATGGCGGTGATCATGCCTTTCATGAGTATCCGCGCGCGCAAATCCGGCCCGTTTTCAGACTGGTAGCGACGCGGCCGCAAGTTCAAAATAATCGGCGACGCCAAATGGCCTTTCGCCTGATAACGGAATTCCGGCGGCTTCTTGTCCAAGAATGGCAACGGGTTGCATGGATCGTTCTCCATCTCAGCGAAACTCAACCGACCGGAATTCTGCTCCTCCTTCGTGACGGGATGGCCGTTCGTCAGCACGACACCGCCCAGTTCGCGAATCCGTTTCACGATGTCCATACGGCCTTCCGCCCCCGTGATCGCGTAATTGTAGAAACGACCGATGATTTTTCCGCTCTTGTCAAGCTTCACACTGCGGCCGTCCCAACGGTCGTAACTCACGCCGTCACGCATAGTTGGATTGAATTGGTCAATATAGACGCCATCGAATTTGACATTCTTCATAAGAAAATCCACCTGCTCCAAGAAGACGTTGTAGCGATGGTTGCCGCGTTCGACCTGCGGCATCAAATTGATGTACGGCTTCTTCTGATAGACATAGTAATTGTCGATCATGACGCGCCCTTCCGCGTCATGCAACAGCGAATCGCGATACGGCGTCACGGCTTCAAGCTTCTTCGACAATTCAAGATTTAAATACTGTCCATAACGTGTCTTAGGATTCGTGCGGTCAGCGTATGTCAGCGGAAGCTGTTCGCCCCATGGCACTGTCCGCGAATCGAATTTGACGAGATTCGTCTCAATCAGCCCCATGAGCAAAATGCCCGGAAATTGCTTTTTCAGTTCCGCCATCTGCGGCGTCACGGTTGCTTTATATTCGTCTCGCGTCAAATCCATGCCGCCCGCGTAGTCTAGCCATGGCTGGACGGATGCCAGCCCAAGCCTCAGGCCGGGCAAGGCCTCCGCCTTGATCAGATAAGGACCTGGAACCGTGTTATTTACGCCCCAGTCTTCGCGGACGCGATTAATGAAATCAAAATAGCCAATCTCTTCACCGCCAAGCGGATAGATGCTCCATTCGACCGACAGTTTTCCTTTGGTGGGAATACCCACGCCGCGTGATCCGAAGATACACGTATTACCGGACTTATGCAAATCCAAAAGGATTCGGCTGACCGTGTCCTCCATGACAAAACCGACGGCACGAACACCATCCGTCATATAGACGGTCGGATTCTCCGCCGCCTGCACATCCGCCGCCTCGATGCCTGTCAAGCCAGTCAACCGCCACGATTTCGGCATCATGCCGCTGTAGGACGCCTCCTGCCGCCAGACCAGCCCCAAATCCTCCTCCAAAAGATTCGTGATGTCCTCCTGGACGCGAATCCGCCGTCCATCCAATGACATATGCCGTTCAACCTTCACGGCCTTTCCCTGCAGAACAACGTCAATCACCGCGCCATTTTTTGTCACCGACACATTCGCAGCATCCTTTCCATCAACGACTTCCAGTCGGTTGAATCCCATCTCCGGCTCCTGCGGATAGCTGTAGGCGGACTCAATAAAAAGCGTTTGCGCAGACTTGTTGCCAAATGCCACCGCCATGCCGCCATCGCGTGAAACGGCCAATGAGAAACCGTCGCCATCCAACATCGCCTTCGTCTGCATCTCCTTGTCAAGACGCCACATGCGGATTCCCTTCAAATCGTTCAACGTCTCCCGCGGAACCCATCCCAGCTGGATGTCCTTCGCCAGCAAATAGCTTTGCGATATCGTGTTCGACAGCACATTGAAGAACCGCAGCGTGTTCGGCTTCTCCTCCTCGATGCGGTCGTCAGCGCCAATAACCACCTTATTCACAATATCATCCACATCCAGATAATAATCGTATCCAAACTCTCTGTCCAGAATGCGCGGATCCAAATCCACCGCATCCGCCGGAGCGAAAAACGTCATCAGCTGCGGATGGGCCCCATGCCCCCAATACGGCTTCTTCGCTTCGCGCGCCAACGTCGTGTGCAGGACAGCGCCACGTAGCAGAAGACGTGGTGTACCGTTGGCGGCAAACTGGTCTATATCCTTCCCGTTCAACTCGATGGCGCACCATGGATTCCAACCGGCGAAAACCTTTGTCACCATGCGCAGATTGACTTTCAGCACGGCAACCATGCCGTCGCCGCCTTTCATCGCGGGAAAAACGATTGGCGACGAAACAGCTTCCGTCTCTCCGGGCTTGACCTCCACCTTTTCCACAGGCGGAAATGCCGCCGTGAACGGTATTTCCGCGCCCATCGCCGTCATCAGTCCAAGCGTCAGCATCATCAAACTTCCTGTCTTCTTCATGCTTGCTCCATATCATCAATTGCAGTTCTTTCCATTGCATTTCTCAAACTTAATCTCACTTGCAGATTTTGCCAATCACATAAAAGATGTTATTGTAGAGGAATTGTCTCCTTTTTCAATAAATTAATATTTTATAGGATAAATCCATGTCACACTTCCGCCCCATGTTGATGGTTTCCATGCTCGCTTTGGCCGTCCATGCCGCCGAGCCGCTCGTCGTCGTATCTCCGGAAGGCCCAGTCACTTGGACAGGCGGCACATTGGATGAAAACGTTTCTTGCGAAATCGCCAAAGGCAGCATCCGCTGGGAGCACGGCAAGGCCTCAACCGTTGCGTTTAAAGGATTTCCGACTAATTGGATAGGCCAATGGAATCTTCTCGAAGTCTGGCTGTACTCCCCCATCATGCGCCCGAAGACACGTTTTCTCCTCTACATCGGCTCCGAAAATTCACAATCGGACGGACCGGACTACTACAGCGAACAAATCAAACTGAATTTCACAGGCTGGAAACGCTTCCTCTTCCCGTTGGAGCGGTTGCATGTCACACGTAAACCCATTGGTTTCCAAAGAATTACAGAACTCCGTTTTGCAGCCACAGGCTTTTATAACACACTGAATCCAGCCGCTATCGTCAATATCGGCCCAATCCGCCTCCTTCAGGGCGATGTACCGCCGCTCCCGAAAGGCCCGCGTGTGACGGAAGAAGAGTTCTATCATGCCTTGAATCTTGATTTAAAAGGACTTGAAGATGTCAAAACCGCTGTCAAAAAGCATGATTACACACAGGCGGGCCATGCGTTTGCAGCGTATTTGAAACAACGCGAAACGCCCCGCATGCCGCAAGTGTGGAACGACCGCCCCACGCCTGAACAACGTAATCCGCAATACAATACGCATCCTGCGGACGAAATCGTCGCCCACCGTCTGACCAGTTGCGAATACACCCACCAATTCGGCGACCGAATCGAATGGCTCATCAATCCAACGCCGTTGACATACCATGAATGGACATGGCAGTTGAACCGCCACGGATTCTGGAAGACACTCGTGGACGCCTACTGGCAAACTGGCGACGAAAAATACGGCAAGGAGTTCGTCAACCAGATGCGCGGCTGGGTTGAGGACTGCCTCGTGCCCGTCACTGGCAACGGCAATGTCCCCTTCTCAGCATGGCGAACCATCACGACGGGTATCCGCACACTGAACGTCTGGCCGGACTGCTTCTTCCGCATGCTCGGTTCGCCAGTCTTCGACGATGATTCTATCGTGTTGATGGTCAAGTCGTTCTACGAACACGCCAACCATCTGCGTACCTATCCGACGCGCAACAACTGGCTCGCCATGGAAATGAACGGCCTCTTCCACATCGGCGTCCTTTTCCCTGAATTCAAAGACGCGCAAGAATGGCGCGACTACGCCATCGGCCGCATCTACAAAGAGCTTGATCTGCAGGTCTATCCGGATGGTGCGCAAAAGGAACTCGCTCCGGGCTACCACGGCGTCAGTCTCGGCAACTTCCTCGGACTGTACAACATAGGGAAACTGAACAATGTCGCCATGCCGGAAGACTACTGCCAACGGCTGGAACGCATGTATCAGTATTACATGAACATCCGCATGCCGGATGGCCGCTGTCCCGCCCTCAACGATTCGCTGTGGGGGCAGACGTCGAACGTGCTCAAAAACGGCCAACGGCTCTTCCCTGAACGAACGGATTTCCTCTACGCCGCCACCTACGGCGCGGAAGGCACCGCGCCGTCGTTCACCTCCGTCTGGATGCCCTACGCAGGATGGGCCGTCATGCGTTCAGGATGGGACGCGAATGCGTTGTACATGCACGTGGATGTCGGTCCGTTTGGTGCAGGCCATCAGCATGAAGACAAGCTGTCCATCATCGCCGCCGCGTATGGGCGGAAGATTCTCACGGAAGGTGCATGCTACGCATACGATTCCTCGCAGTATCGCCGTTACACGCTCGCAGCCGCCGCGCACAACGTTGTGAACGTCGATGGCAAGCCGCAACATCGTCGCGGCAAGGCGGAATACAACGTCGTCGAAGAACCGTTGCAGAACCGTTGGCGGAGCAATGACATCGTCGATTTTATCGAAGGCCGCTATGACGAAGGTTTCGGCGATGACCGTGATCAAACCGTAACCCATTATCGCGCAGTCATTTTTGTCAAATCGCAATATTGGCTCGTCTTGGACGTTCTCTCGCCAAAGGATGAGAAAGAGCATGCCTATGAGACGATGTTTCATCTGGAGAACATCGAAGCAACCGTCGATGAAAAGACACAGATCACACGCGGCCTCGACGCAGATGTCGCCAATCTCGCCATCCTTCCCGTAAAATCTGCTGGCTTGACATCAACCATTGTAAAAGGAAAGGAAGACGAGCCCGCGCAAGGTTGGGAGCTTCGCTCTGGCTATTACGATAAACATGCGATTCCCACCATTTTGTACAACCGCAAGGCGGCTGGCCAATGGCTGGAGCCATGGTTGCTGTATCCGCTAAAGCCCGGTGAAATGCAACCGCCTGTCAAATCCATCAGCATGACGACGCCGAAAAACATTGAACTGCAGTTTGCAGATGGTCGTGTGCATATCGTTGAACTGACGTTGGATGGAGACGGCATTTCCAAACTCTCGGTCATCCAAAAGCGTGCAGACGGCTCCATTGAATCTGCCGCGAATGTGGAATAGAATCTATCCAGAACTTCCAGTAAATCCAGAACAAGCCAGCCCCGCTACAAGACTATGAAAATCAAGCAAATCATTCTCACAAGTTCGCTCATCTCCATGGTCGCTTTCGCCAATCCATGGCAACTGAATCTCAATTTCAACACATCGGGAGAACTCCTTTTTCAGAATACATCCATCTGTAAATTCCAGCCAAACTATTTCAAGCCAGGCTGGAGCGGCGGTGATTTGACGCGGCTGGACATGAAACGGCTCAACAACGCCGAAATGTACACGGAAACAGCCGCCTGGCGGACGGATCTGAAACTTTCTTGCGAGCTAAAGGCGGATGTCGCCAACGACAAGACCACCACGCTAAACTACACATTGAAAGCACTTTCGGACATCACATTGCGCGTCTTCTATGTCGGTTTCCGCTTCCCGGTCGAACATCTCGTCGGTTGTCCATATCAAGTGGACGATGATCCGCCGCAGACGTTTCCCGAAAAACTTGAGAAGATACATCTGGCCCGCAAGGCCGTCACAAATTTAAGAATTGGTACTAAATTCGGCCCAATGGTCTTCAATTTCCACGAGCCGACGAAGCTTCTCCTTCAAGACGACCGCCAATGGGCGGAATGCTTCCTTCTGCGCATCGCGCCCGTAGGCGAAGACGACAAGGAATGGAAAAACGGCAATGCCGAATCCTTCACCGTCGATATTATCACGCCAGCCCCGCTCACTCTCAACAAACCGCAAATCACAAAACTGACCGCCGGAGACGATTGGATTCCGCTGGACACCGTTCTCGGCATCAAGAAAGATTCCATTCTCGATTTCTCCAATTTGCACTTTACCGACGCTCCCGCAGGCAAATACGGCTGGGTGAAAGCCGTCGGAAAACATTTTGAATTTGAAAAACTGCCCGGCGTCAACCAGCGGTTCTACGGCATCAATTTCGTGGCGACGGGACAGGTCAATCCCAAGCCGCAGAGCGAAGAACTGGCCGAACGGTTGCTCCGCATCGGCTACAACACCGTCCGTTTCCACCACCATGAAAACGATCTTGTCCTCCATGAAAAGGACAGCTCCGTAAAGCTCAATCCGCAAACCATGGATTTGTTCGACTATTTCTTCAACGAACTGAAAAAACGCGGAATCTATTGCACGACAGATATGTACGTCTCCCGCGTCGTTCTCCGAACGGAATTGTGGCCGGGCGAGGAAGGCCGTGTCGGCATGGGTGAATTCAAACAACTTCTGCCCGTTTGCAAAGAAGCCATGGATAATTGGAAAGCGTTCTCCCGCAACTTCTTGCTTCATAAGAACCCCTACACGGGCATGACCTACGCGGAAGACCCGTGCCTCGCGTGGATCAGCATGGTCAACGAAAACACACCGAACCTTAACCTTATTACCCAAGACGACATCGTCGGTAAATTGTGGCGGAAGGCATGGAAGGCATGGTTGTTGGAAAAATACGGCTCGGAGGAAAAAATGGCCGAAGCATGGGGCGTCACGCTGCCGCTTGATCTGGCCACAACAAATCTGCCGGACATCGCCAGACGCGACCTATGCTGTCTTGCCGACAAATTGATGTCGGACATGTTCACGGAGATGAAGCGTTTCCTGCGTGAAGAGCTTGGATGCAAAGCACTTCTGACAGACATGAACTACAGTTCGACGGCTCCCTGGGCGGCAAACATCCGCTCCCATTACGACTATGTTGACCACCATTTCTACATCGACCATCCAGGCTTTTTGGATCAGCCATGGCGGTTGCCGTCCAGCTGCCCCAACGAAAGCGTCGTCAAGCAAGGCGGTATCGGCGGCACGGGCTGCGCGTTCGCACGACTGTTCGACCGTCCGTTCACCATCACAGAATACAACTACTCCGGCCCGGGCCGCTACCGCGGCGTCGGCGGCATTCTGACAGGCTGCCTCGGCGCGTTGCAAGACTGGGCGGGTCTCTGGCGGTTCGCCTACGCCCATGGTAATGGCGGCGAATTCAAACCAGTCGTAACCAACTACTTCGACATGTGCCGCGACCCGCTCAACCAATGCGCGGAACGCGCCTCATTGCTCCTCTATCTGCGGCAGGACATGAAGCCGTCGCAGAAATCCGTCGCCATCACACTCACACGAGACCATATCGCCAAGAAGACGGGCAAGCCGGAAGGTTCGCTAACGCCTGGCTGGAGCGGACTTGTGACACATGCGCAGGTCGGCGTCGTGCTCGACGACATGAAAGGTCTCGAACCGGACATCTGCGTCCCGCTGTCCGACCGCGCCCCCGTCGCGGGAAAAGACATCGTCCGTAATGACGCGCCGCTTGCCAGAGCAAACGCCTCCGCCGTCTTCGACGCCGTCAAAAAGCAGAAATGGCTTGAAGGCGACGACGGCAACATCACGAATTTCACCGCCGATCCGGCCATCCGCCAGTCCATCGGCAAGCAGTTCACGCAAATCCCCCTGAAAGACACGATGATTCTGAACACGCCGCGAACGGCAGGCGGCTTCGCTCCAGCCGGAACCACCATCACCACGGATTCCGTCGATGTCACGATCATGGATACGGACGCCACCGTCTGGGCGTCCGCCATCGATTCCAATCTTGAAAAAGGGAAACACATTCTGCTGACGCATCTTACGGATCTTGTCAATACGGAGATGACGTTCGCCGAACCACAACGCCGCACATTGCTTGACTGGGGCAAGATGCCGCATCTTGTCCGCAACGGCAGAGCAAAAGTCACGTTCAAGAAACGCAACGCAACGAATGAAACAATTCGCGCATGGGCCCTCCGTCTGGACGGCGAACGGCTGGAAGAAATTCCCGTAACCGCCACGGCGGACGGCTTTTCCATCAATCTCGCCGTCGATGGCCCGTCTGGAGCAAGAATGCTTTATGAAATTGAAGTGGAGGCAAAATAGTTGATTTATTTCAATCTATATATACCTTATATAAAAAACCTGTCTCTTTAGTCCCTTTAGTCCCTTTCATCCCTTTCATCCCTTTACCCATAAGCCATAAGCCATAAGCCATAAGCTTCCAAAGGAACCCCCACCATGTTCATCGACATCCATGTCCACACCATCAAACGCCCGGGCTATCCGCGCCTTGGCGATAAAATGTCCTACGCAACGCCGCCGCAACTGATTGCAGGTTATGATGAAATCGGTGTCGAATCCGCCTGCCTCCTGCCTGAAATGTGCCCCGAATGCGCCACGTCGCTGATGAACGCCGAAGACGTGCTCGACATCTGCGCCGCCTATCCGGGCCGTTTCATCCCGTTCTGCAACATCGACCCGCGTTTTCTCACCAACTCCCCCAACGCGCCGCTCGGTGACATGGCGAAATACTATCGCGATCTCGGCTGCAAAGGCGTCGGCGAAGTCACCGCCAACCTCCGCATTCTCGATCCGCTTGTGCAGAATCTCTTCAAAGGCGTTGAGGAATCCGGCCTTCCGCTGACGTTCCATCTGTCGCCATATATCGGCCACGCCTACGGTCTGGTCGATGACGCTGGCCGGCCCGGCATTGAAGCCTCCTTGCAGCGTTTTCCGATTCTGAAGTTCTTCGGCCATTCGCAGACATTCTGGGCGGAAATCGGCCCGATCAAATCCCGCAACGACCGCTTCGGCTATCCGAAAGGGGCAGTCGAAGAAGAAGG
>JAFZIJ010000203.1 GCA_017554445.1 Victivallales bacterium | reverse complement strand
GTTTTGGCGGCGGACATCGTCGCGGTGGTCCTCCACCGGATGGCTTTGGCGGCGGACATCGTCGCGGTGGTCCTCCACCGGATGGCTTTGGCGGCGGACATCGTCGCGGTGGCCCGCCACCGGACGACTTTTGAGATTTCATTATACGTAAGGTGATTATCAACGGCCGGTCAGGAGTGCAACCCTCCCGACCGGCCGCGTTGACAATCTGACCGCGCTGACCACTGACCACTGGTCTCGCTTTAGCGCAGCCCTCCCGACCGTTATGGTTCAATCATAAAGATGTAAGTGTTTGGTTCGTGAGCGGTGAAGGGAAGTTCAGTTTGTGCGTTTGGATACGTGTGCTTTTCTGGAAAGACCATGGTCCATTTTACGGGCGATTTTGCTTTCAGAGTGTATGTCCCTGGTGTCGCAGTGTGGAACGAGACCATGGAGTTGTTGGCGTAAACGACTCCCTTGTCACTGTCGCAGTAGATATGGACTCCCGCCTCCTGAGCGATTCTGCGCAGTTCCGCGGTGGTGAAGAACGGAGCACCGTTGACGTATATTGTCGGACCATTCTCGAACACTTTTTTCGCGTATGTGTCCACGGTCGTGGAACCCGACTTGACGGTGCCCAGAATGACCGCCTGTGGATCCGTAACCTTCAGCGTGGGAGTGAAATCCGCGCTTTTGTTACCATATTCTTCCGCATCCATGATGGCACCATTTTTGAGAGTCACCGTGCTCTTGAACGGCTGTTTCAAGATATCCGCACGGATGCCGGTGGTCTTGTAAATGGAATCGGTATCCGGCCCCTTTGGCGTAAGCCATCCGGCTTGGTTCATGAAAATCAATGTCTTTCCCGCCTTCTTGAGCATGTCCAGTTTGGCGAGTTTCTGTGGAGTCATGTAGAAGAGCTGCGGGAAGATGTATATCTTGTATTTCTGAAGGACAGGGTTATCGATGTCCGCGAATGAATAGGAGTCGAATCCCAAACCTGCCTTGGTCAATTCACTCGCCACGAAGTTGATGGCTGAATAGACCTGCCGCCCGGCATTGTAGTGAAGATACTTTAAATCCGGATCGTTTTTAATGTATTGGGCGGCATGGTAATAGACGCTCTCCCAGTCTGCGATGAAAGCGACTTCCGCACTGGAGGAAAAGTCCGTGATGGAATTGTACACAGGTACGATTTTTTTGAAGAACTCCAGTATTTCAGGGCAATTGTACCATTCCCGTGCAAGGTCATAATACCAATAGACACATCCTCTGCTGATGGCCTGCACCATGTCGCGGGAAAGCAATGCAACGCTTTCCTGCGCATTTTTGGCATATCTGCTGCCATCCTTGGACTTCTTAGTTCCCGTGATGTGCGTACGGGTATCCGCTTCAATGATACAGAACTTGTGATGGAGAGGATAGGAGGCAACTAGACTGCGTGCGAGCTGTGACTTACCCACTTTTCGGAAATTACTGGAATAGCATGTGGGGGCAATCAAAAAATCCACGTATGGGGAATCCAGAAGCTTGTCTGTTATGAGTTGCCATCCATTGGGGGTATAACTTTGGCCAAAGAAATATCCGCAGTAGTTGCCGACCAGTTTATGGCCGTTGCAAGCCTCCTTGGCGGCTTTGTTCATGGACAGAAGCAGATCGCGGATGGAGTGTTGCATGCATTCGAGAAAATCGATTTGCCATGTATTTTGAGGGTCGCGCAACACGGTGCCGTCGATGTACTGCAGGCGGACTTCCACTGGCGGCGGCGTGGCGTTCTTGAAAGTGACTTTGGGCTGGTTCCAAGCCTTGCGGAGCTTTGACACATCGTCTTTGTACTTTTTGCGGAGATAGTTACGGAAGAAGGCCGTCATGGCGGGGCCGACGTCCGGCATGGCATATTTCATGCCGAAGTGAACCCATTCCGAATAGACGCCATCGCCGATTCTGTATCCGAAAATGTGTTTTGCATAAGGAGTGCTTTCAATATATTCGACGAGTTTTCGGACCGTTTCGCTGGCTTCTTTACGCCAACGTTCAGAGCCGAAGGAGTGGCATACATAGTTGCCAATACAGTCTCCAGAAGGGGTATTCTTGTCTTCTACCGCGTATTGGATTTGCTCTTCCGGATATCGATTATGCCACCAGGCGGGGCCATGGCAAAACGTGATGGCAAAAATGAAACGCCCTTCAGGAGCGAGGGTGAAAGCTTTGTTAAGCGCCTTTTCCAACGCATCGTAATCGTATTGGTCGGGTCCTTTCCAGAATTCGACTGCCTCGATGCCAAAAGAAAACAGTTTTATATCTGCATCCACAAACCCTCGGACAGCGGCAGTGAAATCCACGTGGTCATAGTGTCCGTCTGTGCTGTAGTTATAGAGGACTGGCGGGTAGAGCGTTTTGCCGATTTTGAAAAAAGGAGCCCCTTTTTGATAGACGATTTTAACCGATTCATCCGGCATATCGGCAAGGTATTCGCGGATGCCGGCAAAAAGACTGACGGCAACACAACATAGAGGCAACAGGACGTTACGCATGAATGTCTCCTTTAATAATATAGTTGTTTATAACAATGCGATTGCATTGTCACAGCCCTTCCGATCGGTTGCTCAGACCACTACCCGCTAACCACGTCTTCATGGTTTGATCATGAAGATGTAGGTGTTCGGCTCAGAAGCGGTGAAGGTGAGTTCAGCCTGCGTTTCCGAATATGCGCGCTTTTCCGGAAAGACCATGGTCCATTTCACAGGGGTCTTCGCCTTCAGCGTGTATTCTCCGGGCGTTCCCGTGTGGAAAGCAATCATGGAGTTGTTGGCGAATACAACGCCTTCGTTGCTGTCGCAGTAGATGTGTACGCCGATTTCCTTGGCGATCTTGCGCAGTTCCGAGGCTGAAACGAAGGGCGTGCTGCACAGGTAGGTAATTGAGCCGTCCGTATTCTTCTTCTTTGCGTATGCAGGGGCCGTTTTGCCGTTATTCAGGCTGACAGTGCCAAGAATGGTCGCCTCCGGATCCGTGATTTTCAGAACAGGCGCATATTGTATGCTACGCCCTCTGTATTCCATGATGGGGCCATGTGCCAGTTTCATCGTCATATAGGTCTGCTGGTGAAGGACATCCGTATGGATGCCAGTAGTCTTGAAAATGGAATCGGCATCCGGTCCATGGGGGGTGAGCCAGCCGGGGGCATTCAGGAAAAGGAGAGTTTTGCCGGCTTTCTTGATTGCGGAGAGCTTGGCGAGCTTTTCGGGAGTCATGTAAAAGAGCTGCGGGAAGATGAACAGCTTGTATTTCTGCAAGGCGGGATTGTCGATGTCCGCAAAGGAAAAAGCGTCAAACAGGATTCCGGCATTGTTCAATTCGCGCGGTTGAGTGTTCATGCTCGCATAGACCTGAGAACCGCCTTCACGAGCCTGGATGGCGTGGTAGTAGCCGCTCTCCCAGTCCGCGATGATGGCGACTTCCGCGCTGGAGCCGAAGTCCTGGACGGCATCGTAAATGGGAGCGATCTTGTGGAAGAACTGCAGAATTTCCGGGCAATTGTACCAGTCGCGTCCGAAATCGAAGTACCAGTAGGCGCTTCCCTTGCTGATGGCCTGCGCCAGATCGCGCGAGAGCATGGCAATGCTTTCCTGAACCGTATTGGCCAGCCTGAGTCTGTTTTCCACGGCGAGATGGGTGCGTGTGTCCGCCTCGAAAATGCACATCTTGTTGTGAAGGGGATAGGAAGACCACAGGCAACGCGCGAGTTGGGAATTGCCCAGCTCTCGCATGCTGTAGCAGCAGGGGGATGTCTGGAAATCGACATATGGTGAATTCATGAACTCATCATTCACGAGATGCCATCCTTCCGCCGAGTAGCCCATGCCGAAGAAGTATCCGCAGTAGTTCCCGATCAAGGCGCGGCCTTTGCAGGCCTCTTTCGCCGCCTTGTTCATCGTGATGAGCGCATTTCCGACGGATCGTTGCATGCAGTGGAGGAAATCGACGGTCCAGGCATGTTTGACCGGATCGCGCAGGACACCGTCAAGAACCTGCATGCGAACGTCTTCCGGCGGAGGTGCGGCGTTTTCGAACGTGACGTCGGGCTGGTTCCAGGCCTTGCGGAGCTGTTCGACATCGCCGTTGTATTTTTCGCGGAGATAAGTGCGGAAAAGCTTCACCATTGGCTCGCTGATGTCCGGCATGGAATCCGCCATGCCGTAGTAGTGCCATTCCGAATAGACGCCTGCGCCGAGCCTGTATCCGAAGATGCGCTTCGCGTAGGGGGTGCTTTCGATGTATTCGACGAGTTTGCGGACGGCTTCGGCCGATTCCTTGAGCCAAAGCTCGGAGGCGAAGGAGGGTGCGTTGTAGGAGCCGATATTGTCCCCTTTGGAGTACTTGGTGCTGATTCTGCCGTATTTGATGGTTTCTTCCGGATGGAGTCTATTCCACCACTGGGGGCCATGGGAGAACGTGATGGAAAAGCAAAAACGCGCATTTGGGGCCTGCCCGAAGGTTGTGGCAAGAAATTTGTCGATTGCCGCATAGTTATATTTATCGGGGCCGATCCAGAACCAGTCCGCTTCGATGCCGCCGGAGATCAAATTGATGTCCGCATCCGCGAAATTCTGGATCTTTTCGCGGAATTTCGGGGTATCTCTTCCGCCGGAATTGGAGGTGTAGAGGACAGGACGGTAGAGCTTGCCGTCCAGTTCAATGAAGACGCCGCCATTCTTGTAGGCGATTTTTGCCTGAAGAGGAGGCTCCTTGGCGAGCTGTTCGCACAACTCTTTGGTCCGCTGGGCAACCTGATGCCTGCGGTTTCGTTCCGCCGCCGCGTCGTCATTGGCCTGAATGGCAAGCAAGTCCTGCATGACCGCCCATGGATCCGACAGGTAGTCTCCCACGGACTTGGGCGTCAGCCATTCGTTGTCTGAAAAACCGGCCTTTTCACAGCCGGCGGATTTTTCCCTGGAGGTCTTCCAGGTCGTGTCCGAAAA
This sequence comes from Victivallales bacterium, assembly GCA_017554445.1. GTDB lineage: Bacteria > Verrucomicrobiota > Lentisphaeria > Oligosphaerales > Oligosphaeraceae > UBA1407. Next base: position 4,772 of record JAFZIJ010000203.1, on the reverse strand, counting down.
TACTTCTTGCTCGCTTCCATCTTCATAAGTGATCGAGAGATGCAGGATGAATCCGGCGGAGCCGCCGGCGTTGATGACGGTGGCGCAAAGTGCATTCGGACCTTTAACCAATTCTTTTGTGATGTCGTACTGCTTGGCCGAGCCGTTTCCCGTGATACGGGTGGATTGATGCTCAACAGGATTGCCGTTCACCATGACGTAACCGGAGTCGTCGGCAACGTAGGCGACAAAGGCCTGTTTGATTGCCTTGTCGGCAACCTTGAACTCAGTCCGGTGATAACGCTCTTTGTTGACGCCTTCTTTCGCGTCTTCAGGATAGACAATCCATTGCGCTTTGGGACCGGCTAAGAGACTGAAAGCAATACAACAAAGAAGAAACGAGATTTTACGCATGGATACCTCCGTTGATGGTATGTAAAAGGAACAATTGAAATATATGTAATAAAATAATGTCCTAAGCAAAATAAAACAAATCTGATGGCTTGTGCATTTCACTAGAAAAATTGTGATTTCTTACGATAAGTCAGTGAAATGTCCAAGAAACAACCTATGTGAAAAATAAATACAGACAGTTGTCTCCATCCAAGAGGCATCTAATGGATACAATCATGGTTGCACAAATAAAATACAAAAGTATTGATGAATCATAAAATGGTATAAAGTGTGAGTGAACGTTTTTTGGACAAAGCGTGACTGGAAAGTTATATTTCCTTTTTCTATTAATATTAATTCACAGCATGGAGCATATTTATGAATAACGTCAGAGATTTTGGAGCAAAAGGTGATGGAATCGCCAACGACACGGCCGCCATCCAGCGGGCAATCGACGCAGGCGGAACGGTTTACATTCCAAGTGGTGTCTATGTGACAGGTAGTCTTTTTCTCCGTAGCAACGGCGGGCTGGAACTTGCTCCAGACGCCACGTTGGTGGCCAGCCGCGATCCCGCCGACTACAACCAGAAGGATTTCTGCCAGCAGGATACCAATAATGTCTGCTGCGGTTGCAGCGGACAGCATTTGATCATCGCGCTTGAACAGCAAAATATTTTCATTCGCGGCGGACGGTTCGACGGCAATGCACGCAACATTCTGCAGGACCACACAATTGTCCATTCATTCATGGGTGGCCCCGTGTGGAGTTGCAAAGGATGGCGGCCCGCACAGTTGATGGCCTTCTTTGAATGTTCCAATGTAAGACTTTCCGACTTCACTATCGAAGACACGACTGGATGGGCATGTTTTCTGTACGGCTGTGAAAATGTGACCGTGCAGGGAATTGTCATTCAAAACAGCCCGTATGTGATGGAGGACGACGGAATCGACATCGACTGCTGCCGCAAAGTCGTTGTCACCAACTGCAACATCAGCACGGGCGATGATGCCTTTACGTTGCGGGCTTGTACGAGCAAGTTGAAAAATCAGAAGCCATGTGAGTGGGTGACCGTCTCCAACTGCCTCTTCCACAGCGACTATGCCCATGCCATCCGTGTCGGCGTCGGCGGCGGGGAGATCCGCCATTGCCAGTTCAGCAATATTTCCGCTTACGACAGCCATATGGCCATCCATATCAATTCGAAGTACAGCGACAAATCTGAAGGCGTTGAAATCCATGATATTGCGTTTCGCAACTTCCATGTTGACGTCGAACAACTAGCATTTCTTCGACTGGATTACAAATTCGTGAAGGAAACGCTTTGCCCAAAATCCATTCATGACATCGTCATCGAAAACGTGGACGGTCGTGTACGGCATCCCTCCATGCTCCATGGCAACGGTGTCGGTTCCATCCATGATATCCATTTCACGAACATCCGCCTGAATGTCGAAGGCAAACTTGAAATACCGGAAAACACGAGAAAGTTCTGCATGATTGAAGGAATAGATGGCGCGTTTGAGTTAAATCACGTCCACAACGTGACTTTCACCAACCTAAATCTCAAATATGAGCATCCTGAAGCATGGAAAAACGACATTTCTCAACAGAATTCCACAGGCGTTACATGGAAATAATTTGATCAAATACGATGTTCGTAAGAGAATGGACATGAAAAAGATGATCCGGATATTGCAATATAGATTCGATACAATTTGGAGAAATATAAATGATCATTGAAACCGAAAGACTGATCCTACGGCCTTTTGAAGAAAAGGATGCGGCGGATATGTTTGAATATCTGAAAAAGCCATCCGTGAACTGTTTTGCCTGCATGAAACTGGATTCGTTGGAAGATGCGAAGGAAGAGGCAAGTCGCAGGGCGGATGATACGGATCTGTATTTCGCCATCGTTCTGAAGGAGAATGGAAAGGTGATCGGCGAAATCGACGCCGCACCGGAAGCAACTGCACCTGATGAAGATAACGCTCCGCAAGACACATTCAGCCCATGCTGGATGCTGAATGAAGCATATCATGGCAAAGGCTACGGCTATGAAGCCGCCCACGCGTTTTTCGATTACCTGTTCAGGGAAAAAGGTGCAAGGCGGATTTATACATATACGGAAGACTACAACATTCCATGCCAGCGGCTTTGCGAAAAACTAGGCATGCGGCAGGAAGGTTTGTTCAAGGAATTTGTCACCTTCGTCAATAATCCCGACGGAACGCCTCTCTATGAAAACACGTATCAATATGCCATCTTGAAAAAGGAATGGCATTGATGTAAAAGACGTTATGCAAATGAAAGTTGTTGTTTTTGATCAAACTTTCCATCTTTCTTGAAATGCAATGGAACACTAGCTCCTGTTATTTTCATCAAGAATATGACAAAATCAACTATCTTTGATCAGTTTTTTCAGCGTTTTGTATAGTACTTCCGGTTCAACAGGTTTGCTCAGATGCGCGTTCAAGCCTGCCTGCATGCTGCGTTGGACATCATCGTCAAAAGCATTGGCGGTCAGTGCGATAATCGGGATTGTCTTTGCATCTTCGCGCTCCATTCCACGGATGACTCTCGTGGCTTCCAGACCGTCCATTACCGGCATGCGCATGTCCATGAGAATCGCCGAATAGTAGCCTGGTTTGTTCTTTGCGAACATATCAACGGCTTCCTGCCCGTTTTCCGCAAGATCCGCCTCCATTTCGCGCATATCCAAGACCATCATCATGATTTCCGCATTGATGGCGTTGTCCTCCGCCAAGAGAACACGCCGTCCTTTGAGATCCGCCGTCTTCCTGAGCAGTGTTTCGTTCTTTTTGCGGAGCGCTTCCTTGAATTCATCCATCACATTGCCGGCAAACAATGGCTTGGGCACAAACGTGTCCACGCCAGCCTCGCGAGCTTCATCGGCGATATCATCCCAGTTGAAGGATGTGAGAATGATGATAGGCGTGTCCTGCCCGACAATGGAGCGTATCTGGCGTGTCGTCTCGATTCCGTCCATTTCCGGCATTCTCCAGTCAACCAGAATGAGATTGTAGTCCTCTCCGCGGACATGGTGAATTCTGACCTTGTCAATGCCTTCCCAGCCGGATTCCGCCGTTTCGCAACTGACTCCCACCTGCCCAAGAATGATTTCCGCATGTTCCAGGGCAATTGGGTCATCGTCTATGACAAGGACGTTCATATTGTGGGGCGTCAGGTCTCCGTCTTCCATCTCTATCTTCTGTTTGCCGGATTCCCCAAGCGTGACGGTAACGGTGAATGTCGTGCCTTTGCCTTTTTCGCTGTCAACGGAGATATTTCCGTTCATCAGCTCCACGAGGCTTTTGGTGATGGGCATGCCTAGACCAGTGCTGCCGTACAGGCTGGTAGATGATGAATCCTCCTGACTGAAAGCTTCAAATATATGTGGCAGAAATTCTTTGCTCATGCCGATACCTGTGTCGCTGATGACCAGTTTCAGGACCGCTTTCCCGTCGAATCGCGGGCCTTCTTCGATCACAAAACTTACAGTGCCGCCTTCGGGCGTGAATTTGACGGCATTGCCCAAGATATTGATCAATATTTGTTTGAGCTTCATCGCATCGCCGATGTAATAATCGTCGATATGCCCTGTGATCCGACAATTATACGTGATCCCTTTATCCTTGCATTGTCCACTGATCATGCTGTTGACTTGTTCCAGAGCTTTGGCGAAGGAAAACTCTTCGTTTTTGATAGTCATGCGGCCCGATTCGATGCGGCTCATGTCCAGAATGGCGTTGATTATACTCAGCAGATGCTGTGCGGAGGTACCGATTTTTGCCAGATATTCCTTTACCTTTTCGCTCGCGGTCGGGTCATTTGCGGCAATATTGTTCAGACCGATGATGGCATTCATGGGCGTGCGGATTTCATGGCTCATGCTGGACAGGAAGGCCGTCTTCGCCTTGTTGGCCTGTTCCGCCGTCGCAAGCGCTTCCTGAAGGGCCGTCCTGCTTTCGGACAGTTCCTCCTTCTGAATATGCTCGCGTCTCAAAGATTCCTCAAGTTCACGGCGGTATTCTTCTTTTTCATCCTCCATGACAAAACTGTGCAGCAGGCAGGTACCGACCATGTATCCCATTGCGTAGAAAGGCCATAACGGATAGATGATCTGGAAGATAATTAGCGCGATCATCGCTGCTCCGAACAATCCAATGGTGAGATGCCTGCGTCTAATCTTCCCTTCGGTTCTCAATGTGATGCGGAAAGTGTAGAGCGATGTCAGAAGAAACATCAGAATCTGCACGGCAAGAGTGACATGACGCATGCTTGCCGCATGATAGTCGCCGTTTTCATCGAACCAGAACATGACGGGATGAAAAAGATTGAGGACAATGACAATGATTTCGAAACCGAAAAACGTCCATCC
>JAFZIJ010000202.1 GCA_017554445.1 Victivallales bacterium | reverse complement strand
GTGAGAGGTTCGTTCTATTCTGAACTTGACAGATGGATTGCCGAGAAAGATACGGTATCCATGAAGACGCCTGAAACAAGTCATCTTTTTGAACGAAAGGAGGATCCGCTCACGGGGGTTGTCAGTTTTTGGCTTAAATCCGGATTGGCCGATTTCCACCAGCAGAGTCTTTATTTTACGGCAAAATCCATGACAGACGATGGTCGCTTCCTCGTCTTTGACGCTTGCCCAGATCCGTTCCGCAAGGATCGAAAAGGGCATGAGGATACCGAAACGCGTCGCAAGTATGTTGTGGATTTCCTTAAAGACACGGTCTATCCAGTAGGTGGCAGTTCGATAGATGGCCAGATACCGTTTTTAGACGTGAAGACGGACAAGCTCTATTATGTCGGAAAGGATCACATGTCCATTTGCATGTGCGACCTCAGGGCGAACCCGTCCGAAGAAACCGTGCTCTGCCGTTTCCCTGAATCGATTCTTGAAGGGGGTAGCATCCGGCGGATGGGAACGCATCTTACGCTGACCCGTGACAGGAAGAAGGCTTTCATCGATTATTCCGTCGATATGGGTGGAGGAAAGCATCGGTGGTTTCTTGGTCTTGCCGACTTTGAGACTGGCACAATGGCTAAGTGGGCTGAGACTGACTTTTGCAGCAACCATGCCGGACTCAATCCGGTTGACGACGCATTGGGGCTCTTCGCGTACGAGGGTTGCTGGCGTAAGCCCGTCAAGACTGCTGATGGTCGCATGGAATCTGTGCCACGTCCGTCAGATGAGGTATATCCGCGCATGTGGCTTGCGCATCCGAATGGACGAATTGAGATGCAGCCGTCAAAAATATGGAACTTTGCCACGCATGAGAATTGGGCTGATGATGGGCGTGGCTTATACTGGAGTGCTTATCATGGCGGCACGGCCTATAAGGATTTGGCAAGCGGGGCGCAACGTCGTGTCTGTCCCTATTGGACTATCCATTCATGTTTGAGCGGCAATGACAGGTATGTTGTATTCGATCAGTGGGCAGACAATGATGGATTTCGCGGTTGTGCTTGGCGTGTTGCCTTTCACAATCGCATGACAGGGCGCTGCATTGCAATTCATTCCTATCTTCCGCCTATCGCCACGAAGGAGCGCCAAAGTCCGCTCCATCCAGATGCCCATCCGCAGTTCGTATGTGATGGTCGCTATGTCGTTGCCACTGCCAACGACGCCAAGGGGCGCATGAATGTAGCCGTAACGCCCGTTGCGGAACTAGAGAAAATCACGTCAGATCCTGCAACGGCTCCAATTTCGCAGCGGCTGCCGCTTGATTGGAAAGCCGGGGATGTGGCTTATTGCGAAGTGGTTGCTGACTGTGCCCGTCTTCAGTCGCAAGGTCTTGTGCCTGTGCCGCCTGTCCGGGCGGTTGTCGCTTGGGCTACGTATGGCGTTACAGCCCATTTACCTCAGGGGGACAGGCAATTGCCCGTCGAGGCGTTCATTGGCGGTGACGCGAAACCAATGGAAACGGTGTTGCGTTTCAATGTGCCGCCTGCCGCGACGGGATTAACGTTGGTTGTCAACGCGCCTGGCCCATTTGAGCCGTTCGATAG
>JAFZIJ010000201.1 GCA_017554445.1 Victivallales bacterium | reverse complement strand
TACCCGTCAAGACGGCCGCATTCAAACGCCCCATGCCGTCGCTGCCGCCGAAAGTCTGGCAGGAAAAAGACACGATGTTCTTTGAAGCGGGCGATTCCAGCTTCGTTTTCAATACGGTCAAAGGCGAACTCATCGACTGGACGCGCGGCGGGCAGGAACTGCTCGCTTCCGGCCCGATTCTCAACATCTGGCGTGCTCCGACGGATAATGACAAGCATATCCGCAACCAGTGGGAACGCTTTGGTTACAACACGATGCGTCAACGCTGCAGCAAAATCACGCTGACGCATGACGGCGACGTGTCCGTTCTGACGGTCAAGGCGAAATTCGCCCCGCTCGTCCGCGCATCAGACGTAACGGCCCTTGGGTTCTGGGGTTACGACGTCGATTACATCTACAACATCCATCCCGACGGATCGCTGAAACTCGACGTGAAGGCGAAACTGTTCAAACGGCCTGGCGGCCATTGGGGCGTTCCTGAACCGGGCAAAGGCGATTTCGACAACATGCCGTATCTGCCGCGCATGGGCGTCGTCTTCAAAGTTCCCGCGGACATGACGAATGTGGCATGGTTCGGCCTTGGCCCAGGCGAAGCCTATTCGGACTCCTTCCAGGCTCAGCACGTCGGTCTCTTCAAAGCGACCGTCGCGGATCTGTTTACGAACTACCTCCGCCCGCAGGAAAACGGCAACCGCCACAACGTCCGCCGCATGTCGCTGTACGACGGCGAAGGCTGCGGTATCGTCGCCGCCGGCTGCCCGCAGTTCGATTTCACCGCCAGCCCCTACACGATCGACATGATCAATTCCGCCGACCATCCGCAGGATCTTGAAGAGGACGACGCCATCAACGTCTGCATCGATCTTGCGCAATCCGGCCTCGGCTCCAATTCGTGCGGTCCCGCCCCGCGTGACGAATATCGCCTGCCTGTGAAAGACTACGAATTCTCCATCCTCTTCAAAGGCGTCGCCCCCGGCGAACTCAACGACAAGTCATTCTTCCATATTATTTAAGGTATAAGAAAACACAAGGATCCCTCATGCAAGACATCAGACTCGGAACATTGGTCAACGTCAACGAAAACACGGAGAACTACGTCCGTCAGATCATCCCCTACGGCTTCGAAAGCTTCTCCTTCATCTTCAACGGCGGCTTCCCCCGCAAGCCCGCCGAATTCGCCGAAAAGATCATGCCCATCCTGAAGGAGAACAACGTCGTCGCCTCCTCCATCTGCCTCTATCTCGGCGAAACGATGGACGAAAATGAAGCCGGCGACAAGGCGCGCGAAAACTGGCGTGAACTTATCGACTCCGCCAATCTCTTCGAAACCAACGTCGTATGCGGTTTTACAGGCCGTCTTGACAAGTCCATTCCAGACAACATCGAACGCTTCAAACAAGTCTGGACGCCGTTGACCGAACAGGCCGCCGCCAAAGGCGTGAAGATCGGTTTTGAAAACTGCAACATGGGCGGCATCTGGCATCATGGCCGTTTCAACATCGCCATCAATCCCGCCGCATGGGAACTGATGTTCAACGCCATCCCGTTGGACAACATCGGTTTGCAATGGGAGCCCTGCCATCAGATGGTGCAGCTCATCGACCCGATGCCGCAAATTGGCGAATGGGCGAAGCGCTTCTTCCACATCCACGGAAAGGACGCCACCATCCGTCGCGACATACTTTCAAAATATGGCTTCTACGGCACGAAGACGTTCGCCTTCCATCGTACGCCAGGCTTCGGCGACAGCAACTGGACGGACATCATCTCCGAACTCCGCCGCAACGGCTTTAAAGGCTCCATCGACATCGAAGGCTGGCATGATCCCGTCTATCGCGGCGAACTCGAAATGACCGGCCAAGTCAACGGTCTCAACTACCTAAAGCGTTGCCGCGGCGAATTCTATCCCAATCCGGCGTAAAAAACTGGCGATGCATTAAGCATTGAGCATTAAGCATTCCGTAGCCTGACTTGCAACACGGAGATTTCGGCGGGCGTCACGCCATCGATGCGTGACGCCTGGCCAAGCGTCGCAGGGCGGCGTTTTTCCAATTTGATACGCGCCTCCGCGCTAAGGCCTTCGATGTTGTAGTCGAAATCCGCTGGAATCTTGCAGCTTTCCAGCTTGCGCATCGCCTTCACCTGATGCTCCTGCTGGTCGATGTAGCCCGCATAACGCGCATCAACAAGCAGTTGCTCCCAAATGCGTTCTGAATATTTTGGCAGTTCATCGGCATGCTTTTCGATTTCAAAGTCCGGATGGGCAAGCAGTTCCAATGCGGAATAGCCGTCGATGCGGATTTTCGCAAGCTCCTTCCGTGCGGCGACCAAATCCGCCTCCAATTTGCGGACGTTTTCGACGGCTTCGCTCGACGCGCTGCCCATCGCGTAACCAATCTCCGTAAGTCGCCTGTCTGCATTATCTTGCCGCAACGATAAACGGTATTCCGCGCGCGACGTGAACAGGCGGTATGGCTCCACGATGTCTTTCGTCACCAAATCGTCGATCATCACACCGATGTACGACGAATCACGCGACAGTATCAACGGCTCGCCGAGATTTCCTGCGAAACGCGCCGCATTGATGCCAGCCACAAGCCCTTGGGCGGCCGCCTCCTCATAGCCGCTTGTGCCATTTATCTGTCCTGCCAGGAACAAGTTAGGCCATTTACGAACGGCCAACGACGAATCCAACTGATGTGGAAACACGAAATCGTATTCGATGGCGTAAGCATAACGGCTGATGAAGGCATGCTCCAGCCCTGGAAGTGAACGGATCATCTTCCATTGGACATCGACGGGAAGCGACGTCGAGATGCCGTTCAGATAATATTCATCCGTCGAATTGCCTTCCGGTTCCAGATAGATATGATGCCGTGGACGATCCGCGAAACGAACGACTTTGTCTTCAAACGACGGACAGTATCGCGCTCCAATTCCATGAATCTTTCCTGCGTACATCGGCGAACGATCGAGATTCGCTTTCACAACTTCCGCTGTCTTTTCATTGGAATACGTCAGATAGCAAGGCCGAAGCTTCAACGTAAAATCCGAAAACACAGGAACATAGTCGATATGGTCACGGAACGTGAATTTGCGATGCAACGCATCCGTGTCCTGCTTCTCCAACGATTCGATATCGATGGTTCGCCCCAAAACGCGCACAGGCGTTCCCGTCTTCAAACGACCGATTTCCAACTGCAAATCGTCTTTCAGCGACGCGGAAAACGCCGCGGCCGCGGCATCACCGCAACGGCCACCCGGCATGGAATTCATGCCGAAATGCAATTTGCCGTTCAAAAACGTGCCCGTCGATGCGACGAGCGCCTTGCAGCCCCAGCAGTCCCCAAACGCCGTCCTGATGCCGACAAGTTTTCCATTCTCCACAATGACGCCCGTCACTTCCGCTTGATGGACAAAAACATTGTCGTGCCGTTCCAGCACGAATTTCATGCGGCGCTGATACAGCGCCTTGTCACATTGCGCGCGCGGCGACTTCGCCGCCGCCCCTTTCGAATCGTTCAGCATGCGAAACTGGATCGTTGTCGCGTCGGCGTTGACAGCCATTTCGCCACCCAAAGCGTCGATTTCGCGGACGACCTGCCCTTTCGCGACGCCGCCGATGGCGGGATTGCACGACATCTGCGCTATATGGTCGTTGTTCATCGTCACCAACAACGTGGAGGCCCCCAGCCGCGCGGCCGCCAAGGCCGCTTCGCATCCAGCATGCCCCGCGCCGACGACGATTACATCAAAACTTTCTTGAAACTGAACCATCTTCTTTTATATATTCCAATAATATCCTTAGCCATAGGCCATAAGCCATAAGCTTTGGCTGAAAGCCAAAAATGCCGCCAGACATCTGTCAAGGCGGCATTTTCATATCGTACTGACGACCGATCATCAATAACCGGTCAGATCATGGTCGATCAAATCATTCAATTCCTCACGCTGGCGTGCAATGCGGAGCCCCGCCTCGCGGATACGGTTGTCAAACGCCTGACATGGCAGAAGAACTGGCATGTCCATGAACGAACCGCCTTCGGCGATTTCCGCTCGATGTTCGTATGACGCTTCGCCTGGGCTCAACGCCATGAATCCATTCATGTCCGAATTCGTCGCAATTGCCTTATGCTCAATTTCTTCCGACCGCGCCAACGACGTGCGTTTTTCGTATGGATGCGCGGCCATTCGCGGACTTTCCAGCACCTGTTGATGGCGTTCCAAAGGCAGTATCTGCAACAGCACGACAACCATCGCCGCCAATGCGGCCGTCTTCCAGACAAAACCCCACACAGTACGCAGCACACGATGCTTGCGGCGTTTGCCATAGCGCGCACGCGCCATCATGGCCAGCTGAGCGACTTTCTCCCGCGGAAGATGAACTTTTTCGTCCTCCGCATCTTCACGCAATGTTTCCAATATGAACAGTTCGGACCGGCATTCGGAGCAATGGCGGCAATGGAGCACCCATGCTGCGTACTCCTCACTGCCTTCGCCGTGCTCCATCGCACGAGTCCTAAGCTGATCACATTTACGATTCATATCGTCTCCACATTGATCGCAGTTGGTTGATGGCCTCGTGCATCCGCCAAAGTGCCGTTCCTTGCGGAATCTCAAGCACTTCGGCAATATCCTTAAAGGCCATTTCGCCATAGATGCGCAACTCGACAACCTGCCTGAAATCATCTGGAAGCTTCGAAATCAGACTCCGAAGCATCTCCGTGTCATTCTCATGCGCCAACGACGACAACGGGCTCTTCCGCGACGACGTCACTTCCGGCAGGCTCTCGCCCGTAAGCTCGAACTTGCGGCGGCGGATGACATCAATCGCCAGATTGTGCGACACACGGAACAGCCATGGCCCGAGATTGTCGTTCTGCAGCGTCGCCGGCGGCTTGCCGATTAGTTTCAGAAAGACCTCCTGGCAGATGTCCTTCGCCAAATCCAAAGAGCCGACGTAGCGGCGCGAATAGGCAATCAGCTTCGTCTCGTAGCGCGAGACGATCTCCACGAACGCATCACCGTCTCCGTCGCACATCAGATTGACCAGATCCAAGTCTGTCTTTTCACTGTAATCGACGCCGCCGCAAACGGAAAGCGCTTCCAAACGCTCTGTGTTCTCTATGCTGCTGCTTGTCATGGTTAAACGTTATCCTGTTCTCTTGTTCCAACCTCTTGACACATCTATAACGATGCGACAAATAGTTTTATTGGACGTTGTTGAAGATTTGGGCTCTCCCCTGCCCCCGGCCGTCTCCCTGGCGGCCGGCTTCCTTTTCAATCACACGTCAATCAGATTTCGACGGACCAGCCGAACGGATCGGCGGCTTCACCCCACTGGATCGCCGTGTAGTTGTCATACAGCTTCTGCAGATACGGGCCGGCGCCTTCGCGCGGACCGACTTTGATCACTTTGTCGCCACGAACGATTTCGTTCACGGGCGTGATGACGACGGCCGTGCCACACGCCGCGATTTCCGCAAACGTCTCGATCTCTTCGAACGGGATCTTGCGGACTTCGACCTTCATGCCAAGATGCGCGGCCAGTTTCTGCAGACCGTCATTCGTCACGCTCGGCAGCACGGAATGGGACTTCGGCGTCACATATGTGCCGTCCTTCGTGATGGCGATGAAGTTGGACGTACCGAATTCATCGACATATTTGTGTTCCGCCGCGTCCAGATACAGATCGACGGGGAAACCTTTGTCATGGGCGATCTTGTGCGGCAGAAGAGCGGCACCGTAGTTGCCGCCCATCTTCACCATGCCCGTGCCGTTCGGAGCCGCGCGGTCGAAATCATCGAAGATAATCGCGCGAACAGGGCTCAAACCGCCTTTGTAGTATGCGCCAACTGGCGTGACGAGAATGATGAACGTGTATTCGTTCGCGGCGTTCACACCGATCTGCGGGCCCGTGCCGATCAACAGCGGACGGACATACAGCGACGCGCCCGTGCCGTATGGCGGCACGTAGTCGATGTTGTCCTTCACGACGCGGCGAACGGCGTCCATGAACAGATCTTCAGGAACTTCCGCCATGCAGCTGCGGCGGGCGCTCGCGGAGATGCGGCGCGCATTCATTTCCGGACGGAACGCGCAGAGCTTTCCGTCTTTACGACGGAAGACTTTAAGTCCTTCAAAAGCGGTCTGGCCGTAGTGCAACGCCGTCGCCGCGATATGGATGTTCAGATATGGTTCGCTGACCAGCTCGCCGCCATCCCACTTGCCGTCTTTCCAGACATAGCGGATGTGGCTCTTAGTCTGCATGTATGCGAAACCCAATTTCGACCAGTCAATGTTCATCTTGTCCTACTCCGAATGATGCGTTATGGTTGCGGCCGTCATTTCCGACGACCAGTTTATTCAATAAATATAAATTATAAATATAACGCAATGAAATGGGAAATACAATAGTTTTTTGATTCCTTTGCATTATTTTGTTTTGATTTTTCCAGCCAATGGACAT
>JAFZIJ010000200.1 GCA_017554445.1 Victivallales bacterium | reverse complement strand
GGGTGTGGCGGCGGCGTCTCGCCGTCGCTTTTGAGTAACGACGGCGTCCCGCCGTTGGGTGTGGCGGCGGCGTCTCGCCGTCGCTTTTTTGACATGAGACGAGAGGAGAGAGGAGACAAGAGACAATAAGACATGAAGATTTTTTTCGGCATCGTCTCACATCTAATCGTCTGACGTCTTCAGCTCACGTCTCATGTCAAACCGCACTGCGGAACCAAATCAAACGTAAACCGCCCGAGGCGTCCGTCGCGATATTCTTTCAGGAAGGCGTTGGCGGCACGTTCGAAATCCGGCGTTCCGCCTTGGCGGAGCAAGCCGCGGCGACGCGCAAGCCCTTCCAGCAATTCGTCAGGAGAATTCGGGCAGCCATCCACTCCGAGAACATCCCATTTGACGTTCTTCTGTTCGCTCAAACGGCAGCATAAGTAATCGGACAGCAAGATCTTATCGACCACTTCCTCCTTTAGATTGCCAAGAAGTGCCAACAGCAGTTCATGACGTTTCGACTGGATGCGCGGCCACAGAATTCCGGGTGTATCAAGTAGTTCCACATTGCTTGGCAGTGGAATCCATTGATTCTGACGCGTCACGCCCGGCTTCGGACCAACTTGTGCTTTGTTCTTCTCCAGCAAGTGGTTCACCAACGTCGATTTCCCGATGTTGGGAACGCCCGCGATCATGATGCGCACAGGCCGCGCCAGCGGCCGTGTCGCGCCACGTTTCGCACGTTCCTCCATGACGACCTTCCGCCACAATTCAGGCAGTCCACGAAGCGTTCCCGTCTTGCGCGAATCCAACATGAACAGCCGTTCGCCACGCTTCGCATACCATTCCACCCACGCCTTCGACGCCTTCGGATCCGCCAGATCCGACTTGTTGGCGACCGTCAAAAACGGACGGTTCTGCAGAATTTCGCGCAAGTCCGGATTGCGCGACGACATCGGGGCCCGTGCGTCGATCAACTCCACGACCAAATCCACGAGTTTCAAAGCCTCCTGCATGGCCTTCTCGGCTTTCATCATGTGGCCTGGAAACCATCCCGTCAAGGGATATTGCTCAAAATCAATGTCGATCATTGTCGTTTACTATTATCAATTTTTCCAACGGCGAGACGCCGTCGCTACCCGCCGATGACGAGACGCCGTCGTTACTTCCTCTCACTTCACAAATATCCAATGTCCAAGGCCTTGCACTGGCTCGGACTTCCGCACATATATCGAACGCTGACGTTTTTTCTCAAACATCCAGAGCAGTTTACCCTGCGAGGCTCCATATGCGCCGCGCAAATTCCAGCCTTTCCGCAAAGGCGTGAACACACGGCGCCCCGCCAGCGTCCCTCGTGGCACATCAGGCAATGTGGTGACATACCCCCAGAAGCCTTCGTCGCTGTTCAATGACGTGGCTTCCGCAAAGCGTTTACCATTCCAACGCCAAATGACATCTAGTCCCATCATCGCCTTGTAGGCTGCCATGTTCTCCTCTGGAATGTCGCATGGGACGGACAGCAGATTCCAGCCCGTTCTTATGCCTTTCCAGCTGAAATGGCCTTCATCGTCATATTCGCCATAATAATCCACCAATGAAACTTCAATGTACGCGGCCTCCACCACCAACGTCATTGGATCACTGGTCAGACCGTCCAGATCCTTCGCCCAAACAGACACGTTATCGAGCTGAATATTGCATGTAGAACGATATGTGATCGGAAACTGGCTCTTGTACACACCATCCGCCACATTCAGCTTATTGCCGCCTTTGTCATAGAACTCCGCATGGCGGCTTTGGAAACAGAGCCGCAGATTGTCCTCCGTATCCTCCGCATCGGGATCGGAAACATCGAACCACGACCATTCAATCAGCAGTCCTTCGTAAGCAGTCTGGCTGATTTTCGACAACACTGGCGGCAAATCCGTATTTGTAATGTTCAAATGTAATATCGTGACGGCTTGTTCGCCTGCCTCGTCCGTCGCCGTGACCGTGTATTCCAATGAACCACCGCCACGCTGGACAAGATCGTAACGGCCCGTCAAATCCGCCTGGAGTCCATCCTCCGTGAACCGCAACAACTTCGTCGTCTCAGGGCCATGTATGTTCACATTAACTTTGTCATTTGTCACAGCCGAATAATCCAAATCATGATCGACGAGCGAGTCGAGAAGATTCAAAAAGCCGGACACTTCATTTTCCGTTGCTTCCAGAACGATTGTATCCGTCGTCCATTCCGGCGGATTGTTCACATTTTCAACGGTGATCTGCACAGTTGCCGCAATCCATTCACGGCCATTCCAATATTCCACCACCACGGAATCCGTCCCGCAGAAATACAATTCGGGAATATAGTTCAACCCATACCACGACCGCGTCCCATTCGGATACAATAGTGAAACAGTGCCGCCTTTTGCGGTTGTTTCGCCAATTAGCCGCAACGCATAATCTGCGTTACCGCTGCTTTCCAAAACGATTTCATACGCAGGATCGTCACCTGTGTTTTCCAGAACATCCGTTTCGCATGAAGTTATCACCGTGAAGGTTCCTTCATCGGCTACTGGCAGTGTGTCATACACCAGCGAACCAGACGACACGTAGTAAACAACGCTGCCATCAGTGGAAACGCCGATGGTGCTGTACCGCAAGCCATCGCTGTCGCCAACTGCCGTTTCTGTATGATTTCCAAACAGTTCCTGCCGCACCAACGCCGTGCTTGTCCGTGTGTCATGGAACGCATATCGCCCATCGCGGCTGACGGCGAAAATGTCCCCGGCGTCCACGACAACTTCTGCAACGCCGCCATTCGTCAGCTGGCGGTACAACTTGTAGTCAGACTTACGATAGAACGCATAACGACCGCTCTGCGACAAATGGACGTATTGCACTGAATTCTCCGTCAGCGTTATAAATGCACCAGTCTCCGCAAACCACGCCTTCAGGCCTGTCTTGCCAGAAGCAAACCTGCAGGTATAAATCAAAACTTCACCGTCATGGCTCAGACGAACGGCGGAAGATGCTCCAGTCGTATCCGTCGCATCCGTCGCCAGCACGACTGCTGCCTGGCCGCGCTGTTGCCGCATAAGCCGTCCATTCATATCGATATAGGCGAGTACATCGCCATCGAAATCCAATGACAACGAACAGATATCAGAATAGTCGCTCAGACCAGGCCATACAGTTTCATCTCCCGTGTATGGAATATAGACGGCTGTCTTGCCATCGCCGCTGATGGCGCATTGCCGATAGTCAGCGGCATCCAACGGGCTGACAGCGAACGTCACGCCCGCCGCCGTATCCCGTTCATACACATTGTTCAGTGTATTGTTGTCGTTAACGTCCAACACAGCAGTCGTCGAAAACATGACCTTTCCACCGTCGTCGCTGACAGCGACACGCTCAAACTTCGTATCCGACGCGACCACTCCCTGTGTCGCATCGACATTTTCACATTCTGCCTTGTAAAGATGCGGAGCAGTCGATGAAGGGATGCCCAGATTCGTCGCCGCACTCGTGAACGTCACATTGCGTCCATTGGCTGAAATCGCAGGCGTCTCACAGTCCGCATTCGATGCCGCACCTTTTTTCGTGCTCATGAGCTTCAATTCGTTGCGCAAGGAATCATAGACGAAAATCTGCCAATGCTCACCATCGACGGCATCCTTTGTCAGATTCGTCGCCTTGCTGGCGAACACCGCAAAGCGCCCGTCCGCAGAACATGCAACAGAACGGCAGTCGCCGTCCGCAGGCAGGCCGTCTGTTCCTACACTGACGACCTGAACTTTCAACGAACCATCGTCATAGACGCCTTTCATCAACATCATCACGCCGTTCAAGCAAGATGTGAAATAAACGATATTTCCGTTGTCCGCACACGCCACGTAATACGCATGTTGCGTGCCGTCGTCAACCTGCATGACGGCAACAGTCGTCTCCGTGCCATCGCTTGCCGTATCCGTGAACGCCAGCCAGCTATTCTGGCCTTGCCGCGTAAAGTGCCACATGCGCATGCCATCGAAATTCAACGCGATACCCCGGTAAAGTTCCGCCGTAAAATCATCAGCGTCCTTTGCCGTGCAAATCCATTTTTCGTCATCTCCCCTCTTGAACACATTCATCTCATGGCCGGAAACTTGCACCACCACAACCTTTCCATTGCCGCTAGCCGCGACACGCGTGACCGCCAGTTCTTCTTCCGACTGTAAATTGCCCTGCAACGGAAGACCTTCAACCATAAACGCAAAAACGCCTGCACTGTTATCCGAAATATAAAGGAATGCGTTTTCATTGAAAAATGAAATTGTGCCATAAAGCTCCTTTCGCCCCAATGCGAAGACACTCCAGTTGTCATTCGGTTGCAAACCGATATAGGAATTGAGGGCACCCTGCCGCACGATGCCAATCTTGTCACCGTCGGCAATCAACGTCGCTGTATAATCCGTATATCCAGTCTGGCAATTGCGGCCGATGAACAACACCCGTCCATCATCCAGCGGCGCAGCCTCCCGTGAATACCACGTTCCGTCCAGCAGGACTCCGCCCGAACCATTTGTCAGCAAATCCGCTCCAATCGGACTTAAGGACGCCCCACGCAGAAACAATGGGAGCAATGCTATCAACAATAATTTTCTCATGTGACGTTCCTTTTTATGATGGCTGGGATTCAGCATTCAGCATTAGAAAAAAACAGCCGCCAGCCAAGTTTTCCTTGGAAGGCGGCTTGATTCATTTAAACACTTATGACAAGCTTAGAACTGGATCAAAAACTTCAAAACCGCGCTCCAGGAATCCAAATTCATGTTCGCGAACTTCGTATCCGCATACTTGAATGCCTCGTCGTAACGGACATCAAATGAAATACCATAGCTTTCATTGAACCAGTAACTGCTGCCAATCGCTGCATAGACACCGAAGATGTAGTCCAAGTCGTTGTCATGAAGACCACCGCTGGAGGATTCCATATCCGCGTAGGTCAGGCTCGGGCCTGCCGCCAGATAGAAGTCAAGACCGCTAGCCAGCGTATAGCCAAGTTTCAGGCCAAGATCGATTTCCCACATCTGCATGTCGAATTTCGTGCGGCCCGTAGCCGTCAGGTAATTGGTTTCAGTGACGTAGTAACCCGGTTCACTGGAAGCACGGACGATCTGGCCCCAATTGTAAGCATCCGTCCAATAAACCTTCGTATGATACGTCTTCTCGCTGATGGAACGCCCGCTGGCTGCCGTCGCAGTGTCCATGTTGTAGAACTGGAGGTTGGAGATGACGCTCAACGTCCAGCTGTCGTTCTGGTAAATATCGGCATCCAGAGAGAGGACGGGAGCCATGCTCTCCATGTTGCCCCAGCTGCCATGACCGCCAAGATTGTAGCCGGAAGATACCGTGATATTCGCCGTGGCAGGCATGTAACCAGCTACCGTGCCGGTGGGATTGTTGGCGACGACATTGTGGACACTATCCGCATTGTACACAGCCATGGTCCTCGGATCCGTCGTCCAAATGCCAGTGAAACTATTCTGTGAGATACCCTTCAAGCGAACGCTGTGGAAGTTGCGGTAGCCAACGCCAACACCCAGATGGGCCGCGCCAATAGCGACACTATTGGCATTGCCAGTCTGCGCTTTGTCCTGGGCAAAGCCAGTCAAGCCGATCAACAACGCAGCGACCATCAACGCTGCAAAAACGATCTTTTTCATCTTTACTCCTTGATTGTCTTGTTATTTCTACAAATTTGGTTGATGACTATTTGGGAATGCCGCCGGGCGGTTGACGCCCGGCGGTATTTATCACTTACCATTGTTAATCAGCAATGTCTGATATGCGCCATCGCCTTTGGCAGTCCAAGGACGGATCATGATATAGTTGGCGCCACCAAAGAACTGGACATCATCGCCAATCACCGTCAACTCACCTTCACCGGTCACTTCAGCAGTACCAGTGAACAACTGGTATGCCCACTGATTGTAGTTATCGTCGAAATAGATGATATCAAACTTGTAAGTCTGACCTGCAACCAAATTCTCGGCATCCAACGTCAACGTATTGCCAATGCCCGTACCGCCCTTGATGACGGCGTCGCCGCCGGCCACCTTTGTGACGGTGAAGAGCATCATGTCGCTCGTTACGCCGTTGCTTGTTACGACATACCAGCGGTAGCTGCCCGGAGCCACGGAGACCTGGCAGCCGTTAACGGAACTGTTGAGAGTTGCGACGGTGTTGCCGTCGCCATCATACAGCTTGAACGTGTAGGATTTCGCCTTGGTGTCCACAGGCCACTTGAACGTGATGTCCGTCTTGTTCGTCGCAACGGTCGTCGTCCAGTTCTGCGGCGGGAAGAACTCGCCGTTGCCGGGCCATGCTTCGGCATCGTTCGTCATATTGATGACATATTCATCGCTCGTTGCACCGTATTCGCCCATCGGGTTGAAGCCTTGGGCAACCACCACGTATGTCTTGCCATTTTCAAGGCCGGCCAGCGTGACCGTCGCCGTCGTTTCCATCTGACCACCTTCAGCAGGAACAAATTCCTGTGCGACATTCGCGATCACCTTGTTTGTCGCTTCATCGATGACACCCAGTACGAAGCCGCTCGCCAACGGAGCGGTGACCTTCACGACGTTCGGTGTATCCGTGCCTGCGATGACGGCCTTGCCGGGAGCCTGGTAGTCGGGGACATTGATACCGTTTTCAATATCAACACACTTTTCACCAGTGCCGCCCTTCGCGGACCAATGATAGACGGTGATGTCGCCATTCGCATTGCGGTCGAAGCCTTTGAAACCACCGTTGTAATAAGCGGCAGGTGTCAGAACGAACAACCCATCCTGCTTTTCCTTGACAACGACATCCGTCTGCTTGCCGTCAACCGTCATGCGAACGACAACGCCTTCCACATCGTCTTCGCAAGGCAGGACAACCGTCGGATACCACGGCGTGCCGCTCAGGACGACCTTGAAGGAGTATTCTTCGGAATAGGCACCCGCATCGTCCTTGATGACGAACTTGATTGTGCCTTCCGCGCCGATTTCAGCGTCTTCGGCGACTTTAAACGTAAAGTCGATCGTCTTGGCATTGTTGCGAACGACGACCACGAAACCATCCAACAGTTTCTTGCCGTCTTCGGGGGCGATGTATTCGCAACTATCTTCAAAAATCTGCTGTGCGGCTTCGTCTTCAGGACCAGCCGTCACGGCAAACGCCACCTTAACTTCCTGTCCGGCCTGTTCGGGCTGGATGTAAACGTCGGCGACTGTCGCCGTCGGAGCGTCGTTCACCGCCGCAACGGCGATTTCGACGTTAACAGCATCCGTCGTGACTTCGCCATCGGAAACCGTCACGCTGAAGGTCGGCAGAGCCTCAAGTCCTTCTGTGTTGTAGTCGGGAGCGGGCGTGAAGGTCACGTTGCCAGCTTCGGCGTCATAGGCCAGCGTGCCGACTTCGTCGCCGAAGTTCGGCGTCACCGTAAAGGCCAGCGTGTCAATGCCAACCGCGGCATCGGGATCCGCCGCCACCACGAAACCAGCCAGCGCATATTCCGTCGCCGCCTGATCTTCCGTGGCTTCAAGCTTCGCACCGTCAGCAAGAGCCAGCGTCGGAGCCGTGTTGCCGATGACAACACTGACTGCTTCTTCCATCATATCGTTTTCGACTTCTTCCGCGTCATACGGCTTCGTCAGAGCGGCGGCCTTGACGGCGACCGTATTGCCTTTCTGGAAAGCATCGGCGGCCAGGACATTGCCGTTTTCGGCGACTTCTTCGCCATTAACCGTCCAGACATACTTATAACCAGTGATGGCATCGCCGTCGGGATCTTCGGCGGCACCGTCGATGGCGGCCGTCAAATCATCTTCCGTCTTCGGTTCAGCGGGATTCAATGCGATGGAGAAGTTCGCAGGAACCTTGCGGTCAACATCGTTCACGGTGATTGTAAAGGTCTGCGTCGTCACGGCATTCAAGGCATCCGTCACCGAAACTTTGACGGTGAATTCCTTGCTGGCGGGGCGATCCGCGCCGTCCAATGTCGCATAGCCGTTCGTCTTGATGGCGACCGTGCTCGTCGCAGCGGCCGTATCAATGCCTTCCGTCGTGGTGGCGTCAATAATCAGCCCATCGTCAACGGTCCAAACAATCGACTTGATTCCATTTGGCTGGACTTCTGCGGAATCCGTTGCGGCAATGGCGAGCTCGAAGCCCAAGGCAACGCCGTCGGCATCGACTTCGTCAATCGCCGCCTCGGGAGCGCCCGTCGTGACGGTGATTTCCGCCGGAGGATTCTCGCGGTAGGTGACCGTCAACGTCGCTTCGGCACTGTCAACCGTGCCATCGTTCACAACAAACGTGATGACATCCGCGTCGGCATCATAGTATTCAGTCGTCGTATCCGTCACCGTATATTTAATGGCATTGCCTTCGACAACCGCCGTACCCTTCGTGCCCTGGTTCTTGATGACGATCGTCAGTTCGTCTTCGTCAACATCGGCCATCGTGATATCAACCGTGGCGACAGCTTCCGCGGCGTCGGTCTTGCGGATGAACACAGCGGCGTCAGCCGTCGTCGGAGCCGTGTTGCCGATTGCGATTTCATTGCTCGCAAATTCCTGCTGGGCGGCGATTTCGTCACCATACGGCTTAACAGTCGCCGTAGCCTTGATCTGCCACGTCTCGCCTTTCTTGACAGCCGTCTTAAGAGCCAGAGCCGTCTCGCCGTCGACGGCGGCACCGTCGCGATACCACTGGTAGGCGATTTCCGCCACGTCGCCGTCAGGATCCGTGATTGCGTTCGCAAAATCAGCCGTCAACTTGCTGCCATAGACAGCCGGATCAGGCGTCGCAACAGCCGTGATGGCCGAATTGCCAAAATCCGTAGCTTGATCAACATCGTTGATTGTAACATCCGTATTGGCGGTGCCGACGGATCCATCGTTGCCAGCATTGTCATCAATCGTCACCACGAGTGCGGCCGTCGCAGTCTTCGCGGGATGCGCGACTGCTTCATATGAAATGGCTTCTGCAGCTGTGAAAGTATAGATGTTAACGTTGCCTTCCTCTCTTGTCGTGATGACCTGGCCAGCCGTCCATTCGCCGGCGATGACATTGCCGTCCAGCGTGACGGTCTTCGTAAAGGCGTCCCAAGCCGTATCGACATCGGAGAAGCTCATGGCAAACGTAAGTGTTTCACCTTCATTAACGGTCAAAGGCTCCGTTACGATGGCAATCGCGGGGGCGTCATTGACGGCATTGACCGTCACGTCAATCGAACCGTCCACATTGGCATCCGCAATGCCCGTGAACGTCGCCGTATAGTTGATGGTGAAATCACCGTTGTAGTTTTCAGCCGGCGTATAGGCAATCTTGCCGCCTTCGACGGCGACCGTGCCGGCCGCCTCATCGCTCACGGCTGCAGCCGTGAATTCAACAGCGTCCGTCGCAACCAGTTCGGCTTTCTCGACATCCCACACCTGAGCGGTGAAGAGGTTGGTGTCCGTTGCGGCGATCGTTACAGGGGCGGCGTCTTCGTCCAATTCGACCTTCGCGCCATTGTTCGTCGTGAAACCATACGTATCACGGAGAAGGTTGAAGCTTAACAGCAGATTGTCAGCGTTGAAGGGGATATCCTTCTTGGAAGCCTCGCAGTCACTGACCACGCTCGGAATGACAACTGAATTGCCTTCAATGGCATTGATATCAACATCGAATGTGACATCGCACAATTTGGCGCGGACACCGCTCGTCAGCTTCAGAATCCGCGTAACCGTCGCCTTGGCGCCAATACTCAAACTGATGGTCAATGTGCCGTTCGCAACAGACTTCTTGACGATGGTCTCAATCGGATCGATTTCACCGTCCGCACCCAGCTCGAACAGATCTTTGTTCCACTGCACGGCGGCGGTCGTGCCGCTTGTCACTTCATCGCCCATCTTCACGCCTTCGGGAAGCGTGATCTTCAAAATCAGTTTCGTGATGTCTTCGCCTTCGGAGGTCACATAGATCGCCGTCTGCTGTGACGCGGTCCTTTCATATCCCTTCACAACCGTACCGCTCTGCGGATCCCATTCCACCGTCAGCGCCGCAAACGCGCTCGTGGCGCACAGCGCGACAACGGCTACCAACGTACTCAACAGTTTCTTCATTGTCCAACTCCTTTGTTTTATATGATTATGGTAATGTTATTTGCTCGCGTATTTCTTGAAGTTCTCCAAGGCCTTCTCCGCATCGACCTGTGTCTCGTCAATGCCCTGGATGATGTCATCCACGAACATGGATTCAGGATCGTCGATACCACCAAGAGCGATGAAGTTGTACATCATGATTGCGTCATCTTCCGTGATGAAACCGTTCTCGTCGTAGTCAAGGAAAGCGGCCAACGACTTCAACACCGCCAGCGCGGCTTCAGCGTCGACCTGCGTCTCGTCGATACCCTGGATGATGTCATCCACGAACATGGATTCAGGATCGTCGATACCGCCGAGAGCGATGAAGTTGTACATCATGATCGCATCATCTTCCGTGATGACGCCGTTTCCGTCGATATCCATCGTTCCACTGGAAATAATCACGAACGTGGTCTTTTCGTAGGCGCCGAGTTCTGCTTCACCGTCTTTCACCAATGGCGTGACTTCCCGGTTCTCACTATTGCTGCTTGCAGCCTTCACCTTCAGCCAAAGATAGAAGGATGTGTTTCCATCCGAATGTGCGGCACCAGCCGCCGCCAGCTCGTCAAACGCAGCGGGAACGGAATCGCCAGTAGAGGCAAAGGCGTACTGAATTTCATACGGATCCTTTCCAGGCGTTCCCGGCTCATCGAAGAGAAGATATGTCAATTCTTTGTTCCGGAATTGCTCCGCCAATTCAACCTTATAAACCAAATACGTCCCGTCATACCCTTCTTCATCCGGAATGATCGCGATGGCCGAACGCTGGATTTCCGCCAGATCAGCAACGTTCAGGCGTTTTTCCATCGTCAGCGAGATACCATCATTCACATTGACAATCACGGACGCTTCCTCGGTTCTCGCCGAGCCGTTTGCATTTTCATACCAGTAAGCAAACTGGACGCGGGCCACATCCGCGAGATCGTTTTTAGTCAACGTCAACGTCACGACATCATCATTGACGGCCACGGTTCCGTAATCGTCACCCAGCTTTGTATATTCGATGGAGACGTCACCCCCATCAACTTTTTCAACCAATTTATAAGCCGTCACAGCCGCGCCCGCTTTCAGAACAAGCGATGCTGGAATATCTTTGAAGACCAGTTGCTTGGGATCGTTGGAACGGAGAATTTCAAATGTCCGAACGACTGGCGCAAGAAGACCAGGATCCTTGCTTTCGCTTGAACGGTAGTCGATAATGTACGTTTTTCCCACTTCGACTTTATACTGAGTTTCACCGTTCGTCAAGTCGGTTAAGGCCGCCGCATCGTCCTCTGGATAGATTTTCAGATAAGAGCCTTCCGGGAGCGTCACGCCTTGGGAGAACTTGAAAGTCAGATCCACGTTGCCCGTCGCTCTTTCAACCACCAATTTCCAAAGGGCGGAATCCGCTTCTTCCTTGATGTATCTTGACAGCATTGAGAAGTTTTCGTCAATGGTTGGAGAATAGTTCAATTCGCCGGGACCTTCCAGATAAACGACTGCGTTGATTGCAGGAGCGAACACCGGGGGCAAGCCTACTTTGGACTCAGGATCCCCTGCCGCATTCTGTGCCAAGCCAAAGCTCAACTCCAGCCCGTCACCACTCACATTCATGGTGAATTCGGCCGCCCGCAGCATCGCCGTAACACCAGCCAGCAAGATCGCCAGCAGTAAAATCTTGTTTCTGTTCATACGTCTTTTCCTTGTTTTCCTATACCTTAATTATTTATAATATGTTTTATTTGTCTTCCTTTTTGACGTCTAAAGACGCCGTCGGTTCCTTCAGAAAAAACAAACGACCGCCTTTACCCTAATATTATTATAGAAATAGTCATTAAAATATAGATAGGGATTTCACAACATGCAAGCGGAATCAAGTATTTTTTTTGCGTTGACACACTTTTTTTGTAAAAACAAGCAACATAAACACCCGCTATCGCCGAAGGAGGCTTTACACTTTCACCGATAGCAGGTCAAGTTGTCAAGGCATGAATATCCAATACCCCTTGCCAGGCTGCAAGTCATATCCGTCCATCGATTTTTTCACAAGCGTCATGGCGCCATCCTCCACCGTCCAGATGCTCAACCGATCTGGCAATTCCCCTGTGAAACCTTTCCCGACCAGATTCCAGCCGCGCCTCAAGACTGCCACAGAAGCCAACATGGAGTCGCCACGCCGACATCCCGCATCTCAATCATCCATGTTCTCCTCGTATTCAATGGACACTTCCATCACCTGTTCCTTATCTGAATACAGTATGAGCACTGAAAAATCAATTACGACGCTGCCGTCATCATGCTATTTTCTTGATTTTCTTCATCATTGTTTTTTGTCAGTTTACATGGCTTGACATCCCCAATGATTTCTATGAAACAACAACAAGATGAGGGGCTGACACTACCACTGTCTGTCATGCTGCCCAAAACCATCCCAAGAAAACATCCCTGTATATTTGCAAATAAAACGCAGATGATTACAATAAAAGAAATGCCACTATGAATCGGCACGAAAAGCATAACAATAAACAGTAAGAATATTGCGGGACGCTCGATTCTCATTTAGGAATGAATGCGATCACGAGCATGACAGGAAGCCGCATTTTCTCTGTCAACGAAATCATTTACATGAACCAAAACAAACAGACGCCGGATCCACGAAAACTGGAGAAAAATTGGCAGGACGGCAGGCTGCCCTGCCCCGAATGCGGCCATGTCATTCCGCTAGGCTCGCTTGGACTCATGAAGTTCAACGAATGCCCCAAATGCCATGCCAACTTTTTCGCGCCGCAAAAAATAAAGGACTACTACCTCTTCGAACCGGCAGGCGGCGGCGGCATGGGATCCGTCTATAAGGCAGTCTCGCCAAAATACCCAGGCCGGATTCTCGCCGTGAAAATCCTCTCACGGGATGAACGGTCGAATCCGTCCAATATTCAAGCGCTACTCAACGAAGCACGCATCTCCGCGCAATTCAAAAACTCGGAATTCATCGCGTCATGCCTTGATTCCGGCTATGACAACGACGAATATTTCACTGTCATGGATTTCATCTCCGGCGAACGGTTGGACAAGCGGATCTCGCGTTTTGGGAAGCTCAGTGAACCGGAAACCATCGCCATCGCCCTACATGTCCTTTCAGCGGAACAACATATCTACAAATGTGGCTATCTCTTCCGTGACCTCAAGCCAGAAAATATCATCATCAATGAAAAAGGCTACGCCATTCTCATCGACTTCGGACTGTGCATGACGCGTGAACATGCCTTGAATCCAGATGAAGAATACGTGTCTGGATCACCCTATTATCTTCCACCTGAACGTCTTACTGGCTCTGGCGAAGATGCCCGATCTGAAATCTATTCGCTCGGCATGATCATGTATCAGGCTCTTACAGGAAAAACATTCTTCGACGCGGCGGAAATCGATTCGCTCGCCAAACGGCATCTCTCCAAAATCCGCCTCTCCGTCGAATCCAAGCTGGACGGCATCAATCCCGTTCTCGCGAAAATTCTCGCGAAGATGATTGCGCAACATCCCGAAGACCGTCCGTCATCCTTCACGGAAGTCTTCGGAATGCTGCAGCCGTTACTGAAACAAGACTAAAATATTTTAAACTAAGCCTCTTGCAGAGCGGCCTTGATGATTTCCAGCCCTTCGTCCAGACGTTCCGCCGTGATATTCAGAGGCGGCATCAGACGGAGGACCGTCTCGCCGGCCGTGAGAACCAGCAGCCCTTTCGCCTTGCAAGTTGCCGTGACTTTTGACAAACGTTCCTTCGTATCAAGTTCGACACCGACCATCAGCCCATGGCCGCGCACATCGCGTATGAAATCGTATTGCTTCTGCAAGTCATTCAATGCGTTGAAGAAACGCCATGACTGAGTCCGCACGTTGTCGATAACGTCTTCGTCCCGCATGATGTCGAACACTTCGCAGGCGACCGCCGAAATCAACGGATTACCGCCAAACGTCGTGCCATGGTTGCCGGGCTGCAGCACATCGCCATACTCCTGGCGGACTTCGAAGACGCCCATCGGCAGACCGTTCGCGATGGCTTTCGCAATCGTCATCGCGTCTGGCTTCACACCAAACCGCTCATAGGCGAAATACGTTCCCGTACGCGCCATGCCGCATTGGACTTCGTCCAAAAGAAGCAACAAGTTGTTTTCATCACACAACTTGCGGACGCCGCAGATAAAATCGCGCGTCACCGGCAGAACGCCGCCTTCGCCTTGCACTGGCTCCAACATCACGGCAACCGTCTTGTTCGTAATCAGTTTCTTCACGGAATCCAGATCATTCAGATTGGCGAATGAAAAGCCCTGCATGTCCGGCCCGAAACCTTCACGATATTTCGTCCGACCAGTTGCCGCCAATGTACCTAACGTACGACCGTGGAATGAATTATCCATGCAGATGATTTCATTGCGTCCACCATTCAGCCAGCCCCACTTGCGAGCGAATTTGATCATGCCTTCATTCGCTTCCGCGCCGGAATTGCCGAAAAAGCAACGTCCGCCAAACGAATGCTCAGCGATCTTCTGCGCCAAAACAGGCGTGTATTCGTTGATGTAATAGTTGGAGCAATGGACGAGTTTCGCCGCCTGCTCGGCAATGACTTTTGTCAACCGTGGATGACAATGTCCTAAATTGCAGACAGATATGCCCGACGTGAAATCAAGATATTTATTCCCTTCACCATCCCAGATGTACGGGCCTTCGCCACGTGTGACGACCATGTTCCGATTGTATGTATGAAGAACATGCGTCTTTTCCAGATTCAAAAGATTCTCAGTCATTTTATTTCCTTATTTATATATTAATGATAATTGATTCTATCTATTTTCCGCCGCTGGACGAGACCGTTCGGACAATCTCTCGGTCGAAGTAGTTGATGGACATGCCCGCATCAACAACGATGGTTTGCGCGTCCACGCCGCTGGATCGCGGCGACAACAGAAACGCCGCCACGTTCGCGGGCTCCTCCGTCGCCAATGCTTTCTTTCGCGGAATTGCCTTTTCCGCATAGAGATACGCATCAATATACCCCGGAATTCCGGCTGAAGACGATGTCTTCAGCAACCCAGGGCCGACGGCGTTCACGCGAACACATCGTCGTTTTTCTGAAATCAACGATTTCGCCAAAAACGCCACCGTGGAATCCAATGCCGCCTTGACAGGTCCCATGTAGCCGTAGTTCTCCGACGCCATCTTCGTCGTGGAGATGCTGATCGTCACGATGGACGCGTCCTCACTCAACAAATCTTTCAGTTGATTCGACGTTTCCACAAGCGAAAAGCACGAAATTTCAACAGCTTGCAGAAAATCCTTCCGCAATGTCTCATGAAACGGCTTCACGCCTTCCGAATAATTCGCGAACGCAATCGAATGGACATATCCGTGAACAACGGGAAATACATCCTGTACACAAGCCCCGAACGACTGGATGTCTGCCTCATTCTCCACGTCACAGACAATCGCCTTCGCATCCGCGCCGATCAAGCCACGATTCTTCTCCAGAAGTTCTTCGTCCTTAAAAACATACAGGATGTTCGCGCCATTTTCGCGCAACACCTGAGCGATGGCCCACGCCACGCTCCGGCGATTCGCCACCCCCATCAACACGATATTCCTATTTTCCAATTGCAAAAATGACATCAACGCCCCGTCTTCGACCCGCTTCTCAGCAGGCCATTATACAATACCGCCAATTTGTCCGCCTGATTTGACAGACGGAAATCCGTTTTCATGAACTCCACGCCGAAAGCGGCGCGCTCCCTGGCCCATTCCGGCTCCTCCGCCGTTTTCTCCAACGCCCCCGCCAACGTGTCAATATCACCTACTTCAAACGTTTGTAGACAGTTACGCAAATCCGGTCGCGGCACATTCGCGAGAATGTTACTGACAACCAGCGGGATTCCCGCCGTCAGACATTCCAACAAGACGTACGACAGTCCTTCGTACAACGATGGCAGAATCGCCATGTCAAAGGCCATCAGCAATGACGATAAATCCGGAACGAAGCCCTCGAATCGGACACGATCGGACACACCCAAACGGGCGGCTAGTGATTCCAGTTCGGACTTCAACGGACCATCGCCGCAGAACATCACCTGCAATCGTCCGCCTTTCTCCCCATGACAACGCTCCAATGCGCCAAGTACTTGCTGCAGACCCTTTTGCCGTGTCAAGCGACATGGCACGACAGCCCATGTCTCATCGGCGGCAAGCCCCAGCCGCGCCCGTGCTTCATCGCGTCCAAAGAGCGTCTGCCTGTAGTCATCCGAAAGGCCGTTCTCAATCAAATGAAATTTCTCAGGCGGAAGGCAAAGCAGATTCGCGTCACTGATCTCCGAACGGCCTACAAACACATACGCGTTCGTCCGATGCGCCCCCCACTGCTCGATCATGCGGATCGACATCCGCACCCATAACGGAAGGCTTGGATGGACGGCGAACGCATGCGGCGAATAGACGACCTTCACGCCAGGCAACGCATTGCAGGCCAGACGACCGACAAATCCCGCGACGCTCGAATGAAGATGCATCGCCTGCGGACGCGCTCCACGCAGAATCCCGCGCAACTGGCGGACGGCTCGCCAAAGCGACATTACGCCATTGTGTTCATAGGGAAACGACCAAACCTTGCATCCGTCAACTTGTTCGAAATGTGCAAGATCCGACGGAAAATCACGGTCATAACGCGCACCGAAAGCAAACACGCCACAGCGGATTCCACGCCGCGTCAGTTCTGGCATGATCAGCTTCAGATGACGCCGCACGCCGCCACCGCACGCTTCTACGACATGCAGGATGTCCAATTCATCATTCATAATTTATGGTATATTTCTCGCCGACGGCAAGCCGCCCATTTATTTCTTGACTCTTTTTTTGGACTTCATTCTTGTGGCCGAAGGCGCTTTGATGCGCAACTTATCCTCCCGTTTGTCCGTGAAAACACCACTGACATCGTGATGCCGCCCTCCTGCCACGGCGTCATTGATCAGCAAATCCGTCAACAGAACGCTTGGATGGACATCGGCCATCTCACGCAGGGCGGTCAGTTCGCTTTTCACCTTCTCGACTTCATCCATTGGAATCTCTCCGCCAAAATTCTCCTTCACGATCTGGCGAAGCCGCAAAAGACTGAGCATCTGTGTGGTCTGTCCGTTCAAATCGAAACCGAAATCCTCCAGATGGTCGCGGAAGAAGCCAATGTAATAAATCGGTCTCGCCAAGGCACTTGCCGTTGGGAAATCCATCTGGCCTTGCATTTGGAAGACTAAATATGGCAGGGCCGAATGAAGCATCGCCTTCGCGCGATCCGCCTCACCTCGCTTCGCAAAACGCTCCGCAAGAGCGGAAAGCACCCATGAATGTTCGGCAGCCGTCGTCATGCTCGGCCAATCCTTAACAATGCCATAATGGTCGGCCAGAATCGGCCGCGCGTCCCGCGCGGCATCCGCCGCCACGGCCAGACGCGATATCTCCACCATGTACTCGCCGCCATTGCGATAATGGTTTATCAAAGCCTCCGCCAGCCATGGAGAAAGCGGATATTGCTGAATGTCCGTACGCTTCAGCTCGCCGACCAGATAATCGAGACTTGAATCCGCCAATTCCATCCATGACATCTCCTTGTACCGCTGTGCACCACGATAGACCGCGAGCGTCGCCAACGCCTCCGCCTCAATCCTCGAGGTCAGATCCGCCAGACTGGCCAGCTTCACTTCCTCCGACGGGATAATGCGCTGCTGCAGAAAACCTCCAAGCGGCTGAGCCTGCCGTGCGACATGCGCCGTCAGCAGCCGCAAATCATTCAGAAACACTTTGTCCGCCGCATCGCCCATGGCCACGGCCATCTCATCCATCGCCAACGCCGCCAAGGCATTTGTCCGCAAATGGCTGATCTTGCGCGGCACCGCAAGCGAACCTTCTGGAAGCTCTTCGTCCTCCACAATCGTCAGATTTTGGCGCCCCGCCCCATAACGGATAGCTCCCGCAACGACAGGCTTGAACGCCAGTTTCGCCGCTTCCAACCACTGCTTGTCGCCAGTATCCGCCGCCAAACGGCAATAGGCCAAGACCAATTCGCATTGGCTACCCAAATCTTCACGGCCTTTGTCATCATCCGCAAACCAATCAGGGAAAGGAACTTTCAACACACCGGTATTGGAATCCAGACAAGCTAGAACCGCCTTGCCACATTCTTCTGCCGCCTTAAGACAGCCATCCGCCGTCGTCAACGACGGATAGGGATGGCCGCGATATAATGGCGTAACCGTCTCGCCGTCCGTGAAATAACTGTCCAGTTCGAAAAGCGACACCGTCTGCGGATTCTTCATGGAACACAATTCCATCCAGTTCTTCAGAAGAAGAAGATTCAACGTATCGGCGAGAAAATCGCCAACCTGCCGCGCGGACAGACTACGCTCCACCGTCAAAAGACAGCGTCCCGTCAGCTGCGACGGCGTGAAAGCGAAGCCAGCCCGTACATCAAACGCCAGCCCGACCACGCTTCCCAACGCGATTCGCGTCTCATCCATTTGGAATCCTTCAGCCTGTTTGGCATACTGAACAATCTCCAGTTTCAGCCAATTCCAAGCCCCAGGATCCTTGTCCCGCTCAATCCAGTCTTGACTGACGGTCGTCTCGCCTGTCTTTATATCCGCTTTGTTCTTGTCTTTCACAACGACGCGCCAATTCTTTCCGACGGCGGTCTCGCCACCTTCTGTCCGAGCCTGTTCAAGCATCGATTTCAATTGGTTATGCAAATCCTCCACACGCGATTTTTCCGCACGGTAAAGATAATCCGCCGCTTTTTCCAAAGCATCTCGCAACGAATAGCCAGTGCCGATGTATGTTCTACAAGGCCATTTGTCTTCACCAATCGTTAGAAAGACGATGCGCGGTTTTGCATCCTCCGGAGCCAGTTCTGACAAGGCTTTCGGCTTCATGCCGCGTTTCAGCCCTTTGTATAGCTCCTTCGCAAGATGCGCACAGTCCTCGCGGGATACGGAGCACGGCCCTTTGATCTGCTCAAACCACACAGGGGCCAAACCCTGTCCGTAAACAAATCCGGACAGTGCGAATACTACAAGCAGCAAAAGAGTCCTTTTCATTCTCAAGCATTCCAATTTCTAGTTTTCGGCATCCCCTCCGCTACAATATACTATACCATATATATAAAGAATCACAAATCATCAGCCCCCGCACTTTCGTCAATTCCCGCATCATCGCCAATCCATCATCATTGCTTTCCGTAAATACAGGACATAACATGCAAACGGTTGACAAGTCTCTATTTTGACTTATATTATTTATTTTACCTAAAATAGCGTAAACATGGAAAACCATGTACCATTTTCACCATAGGAGGCTTTGAATGAACGAGGAATATCTTGCAAGGGCACGCGAAAAAGTCGATGACGTCCGTCTCTTCATCAATGGCGTTTCCGCTCGTGCGGCGCAATTGGCGAAAGGCGCGAAACGTCTCGTCCCCCTCCCCCCGAACGACGAGCAGTCCAACCTCGACATCGCCCTGCTTGAAGTCGCCGAAGGAAAAGTCATCATCACCCGTGGAAGCGAAACGGAAAAGCCGAAACGCTAAGCTGACACAAGAAGCACAGCATCAACGATTAGTCAAAATCATTTTAATAATAGGAAAAAGGCATAACCATGGCTGACATCTATGTTTTCATCGGCCCGCCCGGAGCCGGAAAGGGCACCGTAGGCGAAATGTTCTGCGAAAAAACTAAAGCCGTCCATG
>JAFZIJ010000199.1 GCA_017554445.1 Victivallales bacterium | reverse complement strand
TTGAGTAATGGAAATCGTCACCAAGCTGGTGACGAATTGAGAGGCGGTGAAATTTTGCAACAACCTGTTGCAAAATTGGGAGGTAGTGAGATTTTGCAACAACCTGTTGCAAAATTAGTGGACAGCCAGAATCGTCAGCAGCTTGTTGATGAATTCAAAATACTGTTTTCCATACCTTGGAGGCATCATGTCGAAATATTCACACATGCCCAATCGGTAGAAGAAGCACAATTCTATATCTCGAAAACGTTAGAAAATGGCTGGAGCAGAAACGTGCTGGCGAACATGATGGAGGCCGACTTGTACCATACACAAGGCACTGCCATCACGAACTTTGCAGAAAAACTTCCAGCTCCCGAAAGCGACCTTGCGCAACAGACGTTGAAAGATCCTTACTGCTTTGATTTCATTGCGTTACGCAAACGATATACGGAACGTGAATTGGAGGATGCGCTCATTGAGAACATCACCCGCTTCCTTCTTGAGCTTGGAAATGGCTTCTCATTCATTGGCCGCCAGTACAGGCTGGAGGTGGGAGGAGAGGAATTTTTCATCGACTTGCTCTTCTACCATTTAAATCTACGACGATATGTTGTCGTGGAGCTCAAAGCCGGCGAATTCAAGCCGACAGATGCAGGGCAGCTTGGATTCTATGTCAAGGCAGTCAACGAACAACTGAAGCATCCTGGTGACAATGATGCCATTGGTTTGATTATCTGTAGGCAGAAGAATCGGCTGGTTGCTGAATATGCCCTCAAGTCATCTACGCAACTTCTTGGTATATCGGAATATAGGTTGACAAAGCTACTGCCTCGAAACTTTAAGTCATCCTTGCCGTCAATTCAGGATATAGAATCGCAGTTCACTGCTGATGAGGCCCAGGTCGGTTCGAAAGGCCCCCAAGTAGAGCCCCATGCTATCGTTATGACAGATCACCGTACAAGTAAACCAAACCGTACAAGCAAGCCTACAAGTAACCGTACAAGCAAGCCTACAAGTAACCGTACAAGTAAGCCTACAAGTAACCGTACAAGCAAGCCTACAAGTAACCGTACAAGTAACGTGCAAGTAGAGGCTCAAGAAGAATCTAAAGGTCTCCAAGTAGATTCGTCAAACAGACCCCAAGAAGAATCAAACCGCCCCCAAGTAGATTCGTCAACCAGTCCCCAAGTAGAAGCCGAAGAAGAGGTTCGAGCTACTGAAGTGACAAATTACTGTACAAGTAGCGAACAAGTAGAGTCTGGAACCGTACAAGTAAGCGAACAAGTAGAGTCTGGAACCGTACAAGTAAGCGAACAAGTAAAACGGTTGATTACTTCCATGTCGAATAAGTGGCAAAGTGCTTCTGATTTGCGAATGATAACAAACATCTTACATAGGCCGACGTTTGTAAAAAACTATCTTGAACCGGCACTAAAATTTGGTTTGATTGAAATGACCCAGCCAAATTCCCCCCGTTCGCCGACGCAGAAGTATCGTTTGACAGTAAAGGGCAAGGCTGTCGCAAGAAAGCTGAAAAGAGAAGAAGGCAAAAAGTGATTTTTCTCATGGAAGAATCTAGCCGACAAATGGCTGAGAAAAAAAGACCTTCTGGAAATAAGCCCCAGAAGGTCTGGAAGCACGGCCTTTCCAGAATATCCAGAAAGACCATAGCTTCCAGATTTTTCCGTATTACTTCAAAATCACCCTGTCAAACGGCGGGACGGAGAAGGAGACGTTGCCGTCCGTGGCTGAGAGATTTGCGGGGGCGCCTTTCACGATCGTCTGGCCTGTGAAGGCGACCTTCACGTCAACAGGTTCTTTTCCTGTATTGACGGCGACAAGGCGCTGTTCGCCGTTGAGTTTCCACAGTCCGACGTAGAGGCTTTTTTTCGCGATCAGCTGTTCATACTGGCCGTCGAGGATAAACGGCGTCAGATCAGCGATTTCCGCCGGGAAGTCCTTCGCGGCTTCCCACAAGTCGCCTGATTTCAGGATGGCGAATTCACCATCTTGATAGACATAATAGATGATGCCTTTGGCTCCCGCCATGAGGGCGAGGTAGCTCATGCTGCGGAATTCCGTGCCGTTCGGGCAACGCCCCCACGCTCCGCGCTCCGCGTACTTCTGGCCGCCAAACGCCTGACAGACAGCCCAAAGCGACGTGTCGCAAGCATTTGCGGATGCCTTGGCGCTGGTGAACAATTCGTAGATGGCATCCATCGGGCGGCCGGGCACGGGATACGGATCGGGCGCGAGAACGTCCGTTCCGCTGGCGTAGTTCTTGTACTGCGCGGGAATGCAGATGACCGTGTAGGCGAGATGGTTGTAGTCCCATTTCTTGAAATTGTCGTAACGGCGGAACATCTCCTGCGGCGTATGGCCGGCGGCGGCTGGTTCGTCGCCTGGATTCCAGCCCATGACGGCGGGTTTGTCTTTGTATTTCGGAATGACGATTTCCGGCGGGAATCCGAATTCCGTGATGACGCGGATGTTCAGTTTGGCGCATTCGTCCAAGAAGTTGCCATAGCTGTCATTGTTCTCTTCACTCTTGAGAATGCCGACATGGACAGTGTTGTAACCATGTGACGCAACGTCCTTTACCATTTCAAGGCGCTGTTCGGGCGTGAAGCCCCACGAGACGTGGTAGAAGCCGAGCGGGAAGAACGGCTTGCCGTTTTCCAGCAGGACATGGTCGTCGCGCATCTTGTATTTCGGTTCGGGATGCTTGTAGAATTCGACTTCGTCGAAGCCCCAGTCGCGAACGGTATCCGCATCGGGCAGCGCGTTGATAAAATCACGATTGTAGTTGGAGCGGATTTGGAGGATATGGCGGCCGATGGACAGTTTTTCCATGTCGATGATCGGCATTTGGATGCCTTTCGCGGAGAAATTCAGGCTGTCCCATTTGCCGTCATCAATACGCCATTCAAGGCCTTTGAAAGCTGTCCTGCCGTACTTTTCGAGATTGAGGGCAATCGTGCCGTCAAGCTTGTTTCCGGGATAGAGATGTTTGCGCAACAGCTTGATTTCGATGGCGTAAGGCTTTTTCTCCTGCCATGAGAGCTTCAACGCCTCCGCGCCTTTGGAGGTTAGCGTAATTGTGTGGAGAATGTCGCCGCGGAACGGCTGATCATAGGTGAGCGGAATGACGACGGTGCCGTCTTCTTCAACATCGACGTTCATCTGGCTACGGGTATAAAGCTCCGGCTTGGCCATGTTTTCGTTCTTCTGTACGACATGGAATGAATCGTAGCGCGACTTATCAACGGAAAGTTTGACATAGCAGGCCTTTGCGCCGCGTTCGATGTCTTGCGGCTTGCCGAAAAGCGTGAAATCATCGTCCAGTTTCGTTTCCTTTTCCAGCTCGATATCGCGGCGGAACGTGATGACTTTGATGCCTTTTGTGCGCGTGGACTGATAGTCGGCGACGTTTTCGAGAATCGCCGCGCCGATGGGATTTCTCGCCAGAGCGGAGGCGACGCAGAGAACAACCATGCCGCGGCCGACTTCCTGATAGGCGAACAGAGCGTGGTTGTCAACGCAACTCGCAAGCACATTCCATTGCGGCGCAAGATCTTTGATATGGGCCCAATGGCCGTAGCGCGTCTTGAGAAGATCGCCAAGCGGCTGCGGCGTCAGCATGAGCGGATGATCTTTGTAAGTCTTTTCCTTGTCTTTGTCATTGTTGCTGTGCAATGACTTACAGTTCTGTTCGTTGCAGGCGAAATTTGAGCCGAACGTGGCGACCCATTTGCCGAGGACGGAATTGTAATTGGCGTCCACGACGATGAGTACGCCGCCTTTATTAAGGTAGTCGAGCCATTTGGCGGCGTAGGGTTTCATGTCAACGGTGTGTTCAAAATTGGCGACGGAGCCCGCGACGACATAGTCGTAGCCATCGAGTTTGTCCGACAGTTCGGGCAACTTGATGTTTTCGTATTTGTCGCATTCCCAGCCGAGCTTTTTGAAATGCGCATCGAATTCGTTTTTGAACGTGGCGCTCGACCATGAGCTATAGACGAACGCGGCCTTCGGGGCGGCGGCCGAAATCATCGGCAGGGCGCACAGCAGAAGCAGACATGTTCTGAACATGGTTTCCTCCTAGTTGGTTGAAAAACAATGACTTATTATTTCGCCAAGGCCTTCTTGACGGCGGCCTTGAAACCTTCACGGGAGCGTTCGATGAACTTTGTATCGCCGCAAAGCGCGATGCGGAAGTAGCCCGGATAGCCGAAACCGCTGCCGGGCACGACGAGAATCTTCTCGTCCGCCAGCATGCTGACGAATTTGACATCGTCCATGCCGTTGGGGGCCTGCGGGAAGAAATAGAACGTTCCGGCGGGCATCGTGAACTTCAGGCCGGCGTCCGTCAGAACATCCGCCATGAGCTTGCGGCGTTTGACATATTCCGTTGCGTCTGCGTTGGTTCCGAGAGCGGCCTTCATGAGGCGCTGCCCGATGCAGGGGGCGTTCACGAAGCCGAGGATGCGGTTCGTCATGATGACGCCCGAAATCAGCGACTGCACGTTTTCCATCGTCGGATTGATGGCGACGTAGCCGACGCGTTCGCCCGCCAGAGCGAGATTTTTGGAGAACGAGCCGATGACGACGGAATACGTGTAAAGCGGCAGGACGGGCGGGACGACCGCGCCGTCGAACGCGAGGAAGCGATACGGTTCGTCCGAAATCAGGAAGATCGGGCGGCCGTATTTTTCCGTCGCCTTCTGGAGGATGGCGGCGAGGGCTTTCAGTTCGTCTTTGCTGTAAATCACGCCGGACGGGTTATTTGGGGAGTTGATGATGACGGCGCGCGTCTTTTCGGTGATGGCCGCTTCAAAGCCTTTCAGATCAAGATGGAAGTCCGGTTCGATGGATTTGACAGGCTTCAAAACGCCGCCGTAGTTACCGACGTAGAAGCCGTATTCGACGAAATACGGCGCAGGGCAGAGGACTTCTTCACCGGGCGTGAGGACAGCGCGGAAGAAGGCGTTGAGACCGCCGGCGGCACCGACGGTCAGAATCAAATGCTGCTTGCCGATGGCGATGCCCTGCTCTTTCGTCAGATATTCCGCAAGTGCTTGGCGGACATCATCATAGCCTGCATTGGGCATATAGCCGAGACCGGCCGGTTTGTCGGCGTCGATGGCCATCTGCTTGATGCCGTCGATGATGGCTTTCGGCGGTGTGAGATCGGGATTGCCGAGCGAGAAGTCGCAAACGGCTTCTTCGCCGTATTTTTTCTTCAGTTCGATGCCCGCTTCGAACATGCGGCGGATCCACGATGAATTCTTCTGGTAGTTTTCAATCTGGGTTGAAACGAGTTGCATAATTTGTTGCCTTTCCTTTGTTTATGTTAGAGGTTGAGATAATGTTCGGAATCTTCGAGAATGCCGGCGGATTCGTTGAAGAAGTCGTCGCCGAGCGTAAAACAGCCGTTGGTGACTTTCGTCCACGGGGCGTGAGCGCGCGGATGGTAGCCGCAAAGCGTTTCCCACCGCTTGTAGTTCTGATGGCCGTTCGTTTCGACCACGCCGACTTTGATGCCCGGCAACGGCGCGATGCGGGCCGCGAAGGATTTGTTCCAATCGACTTGAATGGGGCCGACCGTCAAATCCGCGCAGAACATCGGAACATGCGCCTTATGAGCCACTTCCGCGATCTTCAGTGTCATGCTGAGCGTCTTCGCGATCGGCTTGAGGGCGATGGCGCCATAGCCAAGCTCGATGCGCTCTTTGACATCGTCATCGCAATGGGCGCTTTCATCTGCCGCGACGCGCACGCCCAAATCGCCGACATACGCTTTGTAGTTTTCCGGGAACGGCTCTTCCACGACGGCGATCTGATCGAACGCGCCGATTTTCTTGCAATGGTCCAAGAAGCGTTGCAGACGTTCTTTGGAATCATAACGGCCATTGGCGTCGAAATAATATGGAATCTTGCCGTTTTCCGTGTAGGGCGTCGTGCGGTTGCCGATGGCCTCATGGATGGCGGAGATGCGCTGCATGTCCCATTGGAGCATCTTTTCGCGGTCGCCGTCGTGGTCCGGATCGGAACCGATTTTGACTTTCATGAAGAAATAGCCTTCGTTGACGTGGCGGACGATTTCCTCCATGGGAATGGCGTAGGCCATGAGCGGAATCGCGGCGACTTGATGATGGCGATACGAAAGCACGGGGCGGAAACGTTCGGGAATCATCTCGTCGAACGATTTGAAACCGTTTTCTCGGGCGTAGAGGATCCAGGCGGCGGCATCGACGCCGACGAGCGCGTTGAGGGCGAACGTCAACCGCAAATCCGGCTTGCCTGTGATGCGTTTTCCGTATTCCCAAACTTCCGGAAGCAGTTGATCCAGAAGATCCAACGGCGTTTCGAAAGATTTTCCTTTCGCGCGTTGGAGGGCGAATTCCGTCATGGCGAACATGAGCGAATTGCCGGCGGATTCCGTATGGGCGGCGAAGACGTCCGCGTCCGACCACAGGATGCTTTGGCTGTTGAGGCCGACGGTGCGAATGCCGTTGGCAGATTCAAGCCCGGCGACAGTCTGCCAGATTTCGCGCATGTAGCCGCCTTTAAAACCAAACGGGCGGATGAG
This sequence comes from Victivallales bacterium, assembly GCA_017554445.1. Taxonomy (GTDB): domain Bacteria; phylum Verrucomicrobiota; class Lentisphaeria; order Oligosphaerales; family Oligosphaeraceae; genus UBA1407. The sequence continues at coordinate 32,388 of JAFZIJ010000199.1, read as the reverse complement.
CGGTTCACGCTCAAAATTCGCGGAGATGTTTTGGATGGTGATCATGGTTTGTTGTCTTGTTTTTATCTATATCATTGAATTGTCGTGAATTAGCTTAGTGCGGCATAACGACGATATCCTTTGGCCCGGGGGTGAATTGGCGGGTTCCGGCGGGGCGGTGGGATTTCGGCCAGCGGGCGCGGAAGAACCCCATGCCAGTAGATCCGACAACGACTGTTTCAGGATCGAACGGGTCGAAGGCGCATGCTGTGAGCCGTAATATGGGAAGATTATCGTTGGCGGGCGACCAGCTCGCACCGTCATCGACACTGATCCAGATGCCGTGGCCGGTGGCACGGTCGTAGTAGGGATCATCGGAAGTGACTAGGAGCAAACGCGTTGGATCGGATGGATCGGCGTTGCATTCATAGGCATGGGATTCATCGAGCAGACGCGTCCAACGGCTTTCGGCAGGATTGTAACGCCAGAGGCCGAAACGGCCACGGCGCCACTGGCAAAGCAGGACGCGGCCACGGCTGTCGCAATTGATGCGACCGTTGGTGTCATCGCTTTCGAATCCAATGTTTTGGAAAGATTTACCATCATCGGTGACGAGCACGCCTTTGCGGGTGCGGATGTAAAAACGTCCTGATTTCGAAGGGTCTGCGGCGATTTGGCTGGCGCCGTTAATGTCGGGAACGCGTGTCCAATTGTCACCGCCGTTTTCAGTTGCGACGAGACCGCCTTTGATGACGGCCCAGGCGCGACGTCCGTCTTCTGGATGGACGTAAATGCCGCCGTAATTGCCTGTACCGCTCCAGCCGGTTTTTGGAAGACCATGCGCGTCACCGGAAAGTGTCTTCCACGTGACGCCAAAATCGTCGCTGTGCTGAATGCCGTTCTGCCCGCCATTCTGGCCGGTGGTGATGTAGATATGACCGTCACGGCTGAAACCGACCGATTGGCCGCCAAGCCACGGACTCGCTTGACCTTTGGTGTAGCGCCACGAGTAGAGGCCGTCATCGGATATCCAGCCGCGACCGGCGTCCATCGCGAGAGCGACAGACTGTCCCTTGCGCCAAGGGTTGAAGGCGAAATCTTTGCAGCACCAACCGTTCCAGCCTCGGCCACGCCAGCAGTCGGGGCGGTCGGGGAAGGGGCGGTAGGCAGTGACGTCTTCCCATGTGGCGCCTCCGTCGAGAGTGCGCAGGATGTATTCGGTGTTGAAACCATAAATGATTCCCGCATCGCTTGTTGCAGCAACGAGCCGCATGGAAAGTCCAGCAAACGTGGCGGTTTCGACATGGAAGGCACCTGTTTTGCCCGTATCGGTGCGCATTGCGACGGGACGCCAGCTCTTGCCGCCATCTGCGCTCTTATAGATGACGTTGTGACTCCATGACTGGTCGCAGACGTAAAGATCGTCCGGAGCGGCAGGTGAAATTGCGACGTCATCGTATCTGGAGGCGAGGTTCTTGTCGTTGTTATGGCATTTTTCGAGGCCATTTTCGGAAGAGACGAATGTGACGCCGCCGTCGATGCTCTTGAATATACCGCCTGGGATGCGGGTTTTACCGTCGTCGGCGAGGGATGAACCTGTCGCAACCCAAACGATTTTCTGGTCTTTCGGGTGGAAGGCGACACTGGTGACCGGCCCGATGAGGCCGTCAGCCTGATGGTGACGCCATGTCGTGCCGCCGTCCGGACTCTCCCACCATCCGATCTTGTCGGCGACAATATGGAGGATGCCGTCGGCGCTGAAAAAGGCACGCGTGATGTTGGCTCCCTTGACGGCTTCATGGACGAAACCATCGTTGGTCAGCGTGCCCAGACGGCGCCAGGAAGCACCGTCGTCCACGCTTTCCCAGACACTGCCGAAAATGTCACACTGTGTCCAGTGGCGTGAGGAGCCGCCGAAGGCAAGGAGGCGTTCAGGGCGTTTAGGATCAAAGAGGATGATTTCGATAACGGCAGTGTAACGACTGTAGGAGGTAAGGGGCATGCCTTTGCGACGTTCCTGCCATGTGCGTCCACCGTCGATGCTACGCAGTGGCCCTGAACAGGATCCGAACCAAATTTCGCCTTGTCGTCCGGGCCGGAAGGTAGGGGTGCACATCTCATAGCAGGGAAGGCCTTGGCAGGGTGTCCAAGAATCGCCTCCATCGAAGGAGACGGCGGCGCCGAGCATGTCTCCGCCGGCCACGATGTGACGCACGTCATTTGGATCAATGGCTAGCGAGACGATCCTGCCGCCACAGCCTGGTTCATGGAGCGGTTCCCAGTGCAAGGCTGGAGGCTCGGCCGCATGGGCCACAAACAGGGAGAGAGCGGCGCAAATGGGTAGCAACGGCAGGATGGAATGGAATTTCATAGGAAAGGCGTGGGAGAGAAAAGTTAACGAACAATTCAGAAGTTCGGAAATGACAGACGGTTATTCAATGATTTCCGCCAGTTTGTCGAGTGCGGGGATCATGGATTCGAAACAACGTTCATAATCTTTCAGGCTTCCTTTGGCGGGTTCCGCGATGGGCATGTCTTCCTTGAGGACAGCGCTGAGTGGACGGCATTTGCCGATGGCGGAGGGGAACTTGCCTTCGATAATTTCCTGCTGACGGCCCGTCATGCAGATGATGAGTTCGGCGGCGCGGACAAGTTTCGGAAGAAGCAGGACGGCGCCGATGGCCAATGGCGTCAACCCGTGGTTTGTCAAAACCTGCCGTGTCTCCTGGTAGAGCGAATCGCCGCGATGGACGGTGATTCCCGCCGAGGCGACTTCGATATCCTGAATGCCGCGTTGCTTGACGACGGACGCAAAATAGGCGGCCGCCATCGGGCTCCGGCTGCGATTTGTGCCGCAAACGAATAAAATCAGACGCATAGAATTTCTCCATTAAGGGTTGTGCTTTACCTTATAAAAATAAACTTTCTTTCCAAAAACTCCAGTCATCTGTTTGTATTTTGGCATTTGTTGGGTTATTTTGACAATTTACGAAAACAACCAGTCATTCCCTCTTTGTGTGTTCATGGACTATGGCAGAAACGACTGACATCTATAAAGACATTGTCGTCCGTGTCTTGGACGTCAAACGATACTACGGCTCCGGTGAGGCCGTCACCAAGGCGTTGGACGGAATTTCGCTGGATATCTATCGCGGCGAATATCTTTCCATCATGGGACCTTCTGGATCCGGCAAGAGTACCCTCTTCAATATGATCGGCGGCATCGATTCGCCGACGGAGGGCATGGTCTTCATGGACGAAATCGACTTGGCCCAGCTGGACTCCTACGAACTCGCGTGGATGCGTTGCCACAAGATCGGTTATATCTTCCAGTCCTACAACATTTTACCTGTTCTGACAGCGTTGGAGAACGTCACGCTGCCGATGATTTTCGCGGGCATGAGCGCGGATGACGCGCGTGAAAAAGCCGCGAAGATTCTGACGAAGGTCGGTCTCGGCAAGCGGTTGTTCCATCGTCCTTTCGAACTTTCCGGCGGCCAGCAGCAGCGCGTCGCCGTGGCGCGCGCCATCGCCAACGATCCCGTCATCATTCTGGCGGACGAACCGACGGCGAATTTGGACGTGCAAACTGGTAAAGAGATGATCGAACTGCTGAAGGAGCTGAAGGAATCGGACGGCGTGACGGTCATCGCGGCGACGCATGACATGAAAATGCTGGACGCTTCGGATCGCATCCTGTGGATTCGCGACGGAAAGGTCGATCGACTGGAGAAGCGCGAAAACGTCGATATCAAGGTCGGCCACATCGCGGGAGAGCACGTCTGATGCTGTTGGATTTTTTGACTGGTTTCGGAAAAAAGGAGACGGTTGTGCATCCGTCTGTCAACGTCATGGAGGCGTTGCAGAGCATACCGGCCTTGAATCCGAACGTGACATTTGAGGAGGATCGCGACGGACGGACGGTGGTGTGCGTTCCTGTGCAACGTCGTCAAGGTTTCTGGGGACGCTTCCAGATGCCTGTTTCGACGCATCGGATCCGTCTGGACGAGATCGGGGCGTTCGTCGTGTCACAGATCAATGGAGAGAGGACGGTACAGGAATTGATAGACGCGTTCGCAGGCAAATACCGTGTCAACAGCCGGGAGGCGAAGCTGTGCATGGCGGATTTTCTGAAATCGCTGGCCGGGCGAAACGTCATTTCGATTGGAATAAAATAATAACATTAACATAATCAATTAGTTACGGATTCTCATGGATCATCGGAATCGCTTTTGGAAAAAATGGTTCGGCGTGTTGCTGACATGTCTTCTGCTGCCGACGGCATGGGCGCAGGACAATTGGAAGGCCATATTTGACGGGACGGGCAGCCGGCATGCGGGATCGGCAGGCAACTTGTTGCTGGAGAAGCGGATAGAGGATCTGTTCGCAAAGAGCGGCTTGGAGCATGGCGAGATGAAATTCACGGCGCCATGCGTCCTGCCCGGCGAGACGAGCGTGACGCTCAACGGTCGGAAGATGTCGCTTTACCCGTTGCAGCCGAGTGCTTTCCGCCCTGGCAACTTCCTTGAGAAATCGTTTGACGCGCCGTTGGTCTATGTTGGAAACGGCGATGAAAACGCCTTGAAAGCGATTGAAGGAACGGAACTTGACGGTTCCATCGCCGTCATGGAATTCGCCAGCGGTTCTGAATGGCAGCGGTTGTTGCGCTTCGGCGTCATCGGCTTCATTTTCATTGAAGAAGACGAACCCGCCTACAGTGACGCGACGGCGAAAGTGACGGGAACGGAAGTCCGTCTGCCGCGTTTCCTAGTCGGTATGGATGACGGCAAATATCTGCGCGACACATTGATAAAGGGTTCCGCCACGGCGCATGTCGATGCGCAGCCGACGAAATGGAAGAACGAGACGTTGCGGAATTTGTGGGTGGTCGTTCCGGGCTCGAATCCCGAATATGAAAACGAACTGGCGTTGGTGGTGGCGACGATGGACGCGAATTCCATCGTTCCGGGCCAGTCATGGGGCGGACAGAACGCGGCGAATCTGGCGTTGATGCTGTCCATGTTCGAAGAATACAAGAAGAACCGCCCAGAGCGTGGCGTGGTGTTCTGCGCGATCAATGCCCATTCACGCAACATGTTGGGCGAACGTATCTTGGCGTGGAATCTCCTCGCGCCCCGCACACAGGTTGAGAAGTTGTTGGACACGATCAACGGCGATTTGCGGCAGGAGAAAATGCTGCTGTCCCACTATGAGCCGATCCAGAAAAATCTGAAATGCGCACGTGACAGCGAAGAGTTCAAATCCGCCGAAGCAGCATTAATCCGCCTGCGTGATTTGATGGATTCAACGACGGGCAAGAACTTTACGGTGAAGGAGCCGGTCGTCGATCTGGCCCGCCGTGAAGTGAACAAATTGAAGGCGGAGCAGCTCCATTTGAGCCGCCGGGAGGATTTGACGGCGGAGCAAATTCAGACGGAAACGAAGCGTCTGGAGACGGAACGTACGGACTATGTCGATGTGTTGACGCTATTTAATAAAGTTGGCGTTCGCACGGCATTAAGCGATTTGAACGAAAAGCAGTTGTCCATCCTGCAAGAGTATGTGGATGAAATCGTTGCGACTCGTCAGCTTTGGTCGTCGTTGAACCAGCAGACGATTGACACGGTCATCAAGAACAACGAAATCCGCTCGCTGCTCGGCAAACGGCAGGTCAAATTCGTTGTGGAATTGGAATTGACGTTCCAAAACGGTCAGATCGGTTTCTCCGCCGATGACTTCAAATGCGCGGATCGTTGGCAGCATCGCTTCGGCATCAACACGGCGGAAGCCGCAGAAAGTCTTGTGACGAAAGGCGTTGTGCCGCAGGGCATCCGCTTCGTCGATGCGTTGACACGGCAGGGCGGTCTGGCGGAAGGCCATTTCTTCCCGAAGATGACGGAAAACGTCGCCGTCTTCCAGGCTTCCGGACCGACACCCGCCTTCGCGTTGCGCAACGTCTTCACAGATTATGGCCGTCTGTTCCTGACGTCCGACAAGCTGGAAAAGATTGACGCATCGATTCTTAAAGCGTCTTTCGACTATGTTCCGAAACTGATTCGCGCCACGTTGGCGGTGCCTGTTTTGACGAGCACGTCCGAAATGAAGCCGCCGACCACGAAGGCGAACACATGGCAACCGATGTGGGGCACGCAGGTCAAAGCGTTCAAATTCGATGAATTTTCCGCGACGGTCCTGCCGCAGCTGCCCGTGCCCGGAGCGGCGTTAGTGATTCATAATCCGTTAGATCTGGCGAAACCCGTCGCGTCCGGCGATGTCATGACAGGCCATATGGCGCTGACGGACGAACGCGCCGTTTCCGTCTTCTACGGCATCACCGCCCAAACGCTTTATCCGAACGCTTTTGAATATGATGACGACTTTGCAGTCGTCAAGCAAGTTGTGGACGCGGGCGACGCAGAAGGAAAGATGTCCTCCACCATCAACCGTGGCGCGGACGTCAAAACGCTCGCCCTCTTCGATTGCGTGGAATATCCTATTTATACAAGAGATAATCCTTCGTCGATTTCCGTCTCGCCGATTACGGAAAACACGTTCTTGATTTTGGACGGCCGCCTGAACACGACGCCGAAGAAATTCGGCATGACAGGCGTTGGCAGCACGTTCTCCAAGAAGGCGTTCGTGGCGTTCCCCGGCCCTGTTTCCGCGTTTTTGGAAAAGAGCGAAGCCGTCAAAGTCATGACAAGTGAACGTATTCTTGCGTTGAATTCCAACGACGACAATCCTGAAGGCGATGGTTTCAAGATTTCGCAAGGTATTGGTAACGACTTTTTTGCGACGGCGACAGGGGACATGTCCATCTTGAACCATGTCCGCGACCACCGTCTGGCCGGAACATCGGACGCGTTGGCGAAGATCTTCATGGAGCGCGGCGATGAATCGATCAAACTAATGAAAGAAGCGCGCGAAAAGAAAGATTGGCTGGGCTATCTGAAGAATCTGCATGAAGCCGTCGGTGCGCACGGCAAGGCGTACAAACGCATGGCCGCAATTACGAACGACATGCTGAAAGCCGTCGTTTTCTATCTGGCGTTGATGCTGCCGTTCTGCTTCTTCGCGGAGAAATTGATGTTCAAGTTCAAGAAGATCGAGCAGGAGATGGTGGCGTTCTGCATCTTCTTCGCGTTCACGTTCGTCGTGTTCCGCAACATCCATCCCGCATTCCGCGTCGCGCAAGCTCCGGAGGCGATTTTCATCGCGTTCGTCATGGGCGGTTTGGGCGCGTTCGTCATCAAAATCCTGCATGGGCGGTTCGAAGGCGAAATGACGCTGCTCTTCCGGACGCAGACGGCCATGGACAGCGGTGAAGTTGGTTTCTCGACGGTTGGCCAGTCCGCCATGCTGATCGGCGTCAACAACATGAAACGCCGCCGCATCCGCACGGCGTTGACGACGGCGACGGTCGTTCTCGTGACGTTCACGATGCTGGCCTTCACATCCATCACGAAAAACCTCTCACCGACCATCATTACGCGTTCGAAAAACACGACATACACGGGACTTATGTATCATTGGCCCGGCAATTCGCGCATGGATGAAGCGACGCTCCGCACCATGAAGGAAATCTTCAATGGCCGCGCCGAACTGTCCATCCGCCGTTGGTTGATTCCGACCAAGCTGCCGGACGGCGGTACCCTCCCCTTCCGCATTTCCGCCTCCAATGGCGCGGATGCGAACATCGACGCGATTCTCGGTCTTCCTGCCATCGAAAATGGCTTCATCGGACCGATTCCCATGAAGCACGGGCGGTTCTTCTCGTCGGACGACGCGGACGAAGTGCTGTTGCCCGAATCGCTGTCCAAGGCTCTTGGTCTGACGACGGAAACCTTTGATAAAGCGACTATTATGTATGAAGGCCGCTTGTACAAGATCGTCGGATTGCTGTCCGACGCGGACTTCTTGCAATTCCGCGACATCAATCAGCATCCGTTGATTCCGATTAAGAATCTCGTCCAGCAGGGCGGCGGCGACGCAGGTGGCGACGCATTGGTGGCCATGGCGGCCGGCGGCGAAGAGAACGCGGACGACGGCGTGTTCTATACGGACATGGCGTCGTTGGTCGTCATGCCCGTGGAAACGGCGCGGAAGATCGGCGCGCAGCCGTACAGTGTTTCCGCGAAACTGAACGAAGGCGTGACGCTGTGGTCGATGGTCGATGAACTGCTGACGATCACGAATGCGTCCAAATTCTTCATCTCCTCCACGGAACCGTTCCGCATCGCGGACGGCAAGCGGGACACCGAGCCGGGCGTCTATTACGTTGGCGAAGGCTACCGCACATCCATCGGCGGTCTGGCGTTTTTGATCATCCCGCTGCTGATTTCCAGTACCATTATTTTAAATACGATGCTCGGTTCCGTCTTCGAACGAAAAGCGGAGATCGCCATCTATAACGCCGTGGGACTGAACCCGATGCACATCGGCATGTTCTTCTTGGCAGAAGCGTTCGTCTATAGCGTCATCGGTTCCGTCGGCGGCTATCTGATTGGACAGGTCACCAGTATTCTGCTGACGCGGACGGGCTGGATCAAGAGCATCAACTTGAACTTCTCGTCGTTGTCGGTCGTCTATGTCATCATGTTCACGATCGCCGTCGTGTTGCTTTCGACGATCTATCCGTCGATGGTGGCGACGCGTGCGGCGGTTCCATCCGGAAAGCGCAAGTGGTCGCTGCCGGATCATGACGGCAAAAAGATGCCTGTCGTGTTCCCGTTCATCTATGAACAGGAGCTGATCTACGGCATCAACGGCTATCTTGCGGATTACTTCAGCCGCTTCACGGAGGCGTCGTTCGGCGATTTGATCGCGAAACTGGAAGGCGTGACGAAATCCACCGATGAGGCGGGTCGCGAAGTACTTGTCATGACGTACAATGTGGCGTTGGCGCCGTTTGATTTGGGCGTCACGGAGCGTCTTGATTTCACGACGAAATACGATGAAAAAGTCCAGGCCTACCGCCTGGTCATGCTGAATACCCGCATGTCCGGACAGGACACCAACTGGACGGCGACGAACATGCCGTTCTTGGAGAAATTGCGGACGTATCTCATGTATTGGCGCAATCTTACGCCCGCCGAACATGCGGATTTCGCGAAGAGCGGCAAGACCATGTTCAACGGAAAGTGAGGCGGAGGACTCCTGACAGACACCACCCATCCCATACGACGATAGATTATGGCAAGATACACACAAGACAAAGAACTTGAGCAATACCGGTCGCTCATGGAGCCGCCGGAGCATTTTGAAGACGGCTTTACCTGGAAGACGGTCGTCGGCGCCGTGTTTTTGGGCATGTTGATCATGCCTGGAAGTATGTATCTGTCTCTGGTCGTGGGACCTGAGGCGAATATGGACACGGCGGCGCGATGGGTGACCATCATCCTCTTCGCGGAAATCGCGCGGCGGTCGTTCAAAGATTTGAAGATGCAGGAAATCTACATCTTCTATTATATGGCGGGCTTGGCGATGGCGTCGCCGTTCCAAGGGTTGCTATGGAACCAATATCTTGTGCAGTCTGACTATGCGAACGCGATGGGCGTTGCGCAGGAAATTCCGTCATGGTGGGCACCTTCGGCGGAAGTCATTCGCGAACAAGGCCATACGTTCTTCACCAAGGCTTGGCTGGGGCCAATCATGCTGATCATCGTCGGCCTGTTGGTCAGCCGTCTGGACCAATATGGCTTCGGCTATGTGCTCTATCGAATCACAAACGACGTGGAGGAACTGCCGTTCCCGATGGCGCCAGTCGCGGCGGCCGGTATCACGGCTCTTGCGCAGACGAAGGAAGACAAGGAACGCTGGCGTTGGCGCTGCTTCTCCATCGGCGCGATTCTCGGCTTGACGTTCGGACTGTTCTACATCGCGATCCCGTCCATTTCGGGAGCGTTGCTGGACAAGCCAATCCAGCCGCTTCCTATTCCGTGGCAGGACTTTACGCCAGCTCTGTCCAAAATCCTGCCCGCCACGCCGTTGAACATCAGCTTCAATCTGCTGTGGTTCTTCCAAGGCATGGTGCTGCCGTTCTGGGCGGTCATCGGTGGCGCGTTCGGCGTTGTCTTCACAATGGGTTTGAATCCAATCCTCTACAAATACGGCGTGCTGTCCCACTGGGATTCGCAGATGGACGTCATCAACACGTTGTACTCCAACAACGTTGACTTCTATCTGTCGTTCTCGCTGGGACTTACGCTTGCCATTACGGTCGTTTCGCTCGGCAAGATCCTGACGCCGATGATGAACGCGTGGCGCAACCGCCGCGGCAACATGGCCGCCTTGGAGGCGAGCGTCACAGGCCAGAAGCGCGAATCGACATGGCGGCGGCTGTTGGTCAACGATCCGAAACGCGGCGACTTCTCCATCTGGATCGCCCTATGCATCTATGTGCTGACCAACGGTTTCTGGATTGGCCTTTCCTGCTGGCTGATCGAAGGCTTCCCATGGCACTTCTTCGTATTCTACGCATTGGTGTTGACGCCGTTGCTCTCCTACGCGACGGCCAAACTGGAAGGCCTCTGCGGCCAGGCGTTGTCCATTCCTTACATTAGAGAAGCGACATACATTTTGAGCGGCTACAAAGGCGTGAAAATCTGGTTCGCCCCTGTGCCGATTCCGAACTATGGTGTTGAAACCGTCAACTTCCGCGTGTTGGAATTGACCGGAACGAAAATTTCCAGCCAGATCAAGACGCAAATCGTTACAGTGCCGATCATTATCATCGCGTCCATCGTCTTCTCGACGATGCTGTGGAGCATGGCGGAAGTGCCTTCCGCCGCTTATCCGTACGCGCAGAAGATGTGGGAATTGAACGCGAAAAACACATGCCTGACGTTCAGTTCGACGATGGAAGGCGGCTCCATGTTCATGGAGGCCCTGCGGCTGAAATACGTCTTGGTGGGACTAGGCTCGGGTGTCATTTCGTTCATCGTCCTGTCCGTTTTGGGGCTGCCGACGCTGCTGGTCTTCGGTATGGTTCGCGGTCTCGGCCAATCGACGCCGTCCGGCGTCATTTTCGAATTGCTCGGCGCGCTTATCGGCCGCTTCTACTTCAAGAAACGCTTCGGCGACCAATGGATGAAATACACGCCGATCCTGCTGGCGGGATTCTCCTGCGGCATGGGTCTGATCGGTATGGTTTCCGTGGCGTTCACAATCCTGAACAAGATGATGGCCCCGCTGGTCTTCTAACGTCCTACACAGCTCACACGAACAGAAATAATTATGCGTAAAGACAACGAAAACATAACAATACGTTCCCTGATACTGGGAATCATCTTCTCGGCGCTGTTCGCCATCCTGACGGTCGTGCTGGAGAATCGGCAGGAAATGTTGCCGACGGGCAACCAGGTGGCGCTTTTCCCGCACATCATGCTTGTGTTTCTCGTCATTCTCATCAATCCGTTCTTGCGGTTGGTGCGGTTTATCAGGCCGTTGACATTGGCGGAATTGCTGATCATTTTCGTCATGTGCATGGTGTCGTCCGGTATTTCGACGTTCGGTCTGACGGGACAGGTCGTGCCGATTATCAGCGGCCTCTTCAACCGTGAATGGAACAACGACCAGACGGAATGGAACCGCTACGTCGAACCATACGTCAACGAGAATTTCTTCATCTCCGAGCCCGGAACTTCCAAATTGGCAAAGGATTACGCGGCGGAAATCGCTGTTTTGACGCCGTTGCAGGCGAAATTGTCCGAACTGACGAAACAACGCGACAAAGCGACGCAGGACTTGCAAACGACGAATGCGAAAATCCGCATCCAAGAGGCTCGTACATATGCCGTTGCTCCTGGCGTCATACCGAATTTAAAAGAGCAGATCGCGGAGCTGAAGGCGAAGGAAGGAGCGAATCCGGCGGATGTGCAGGCGTTGCAGAAAAAGTTGGACGACATTCTCGCCAACGCCAACGCGGAAGAATTGACCAAACTGAACGAACTGCACGCAAGAGTCGAATCGCTGACGAAAGAGCGGGAATCCTTCGCGGAACCAATTGAAGCACAGCAAAAGCTTGTGGATGAACAAGATAAAATTGTTGTTGAAAAACGCAACATCTTGAAAGAACACGACCAGAAGGCATTTGACAAAGTGCAGCTGTTCCGCCGTGGTCTGCCTGCGGAGGATCGTTCCTTCCCGGGCATCGTCTTCACGACGGACGACGACGCGTCGTCCTATTTCCGCCGTCTCGGACGTCTTGTCAAAGGCCGCAAAGCGGCCGACAAGTTGAAAACGGCCAAGAAGGATGGTGCGGACGGCCCCGCCGTCATCCGTGAAACGATCGAATTGCTGAAGCCTTGCGCGGACATAAAGGTCGTAAAAGACGACATTATCGTGCTGACGGATACGGATGAGCAACTGGCCCAACGGATTACGACATTGGACGCGCAGTTGGCGGAGCTCAATCAGAAGAAACGTATCGCGACATTGGAAGAGATGCGCTCCTATGAAAAGGAGATTGAAAAACTTGTTGATGACCGGAAAGATCTGGAAGACGACATCAAAGACAACAAAAAGGAAATTGAACGGAAGAATAAGGAAATCGTCATCTGCGAACGCGTCAGCAAAACCATCGAAACATTGACGATGCTGGCGGCGGATTGGAACAAAACCACCAATAAGTCCGAGCAGATCGATGCCATTCTGGCGACGTTCCCAAGCTTCGACGCATCGCTGTCGCGCTACTTCATCGGACAGGTGCCGTGGTCGCATTGGGCGCGACCGCTGATGTATTGGGGCGTCGTCGTCGCGTTGACGTACATGGTTCTACTTTGCTTCAACCTGTTGATTTTCCGCCAGTGGGCGTATAACGAAAAACTGATCTTCCCGTTGATGGAACTACCGGAAGTCATGGTCGGTCTGGACGGCGGCGAGACGAAATCGACGGACATCATGCCTGCTCTGTTCAAAAACGGCCTGTTCTGGGTCGGTTTCGCCATTTCGGCCGGCGTGATGGGATGGAACGTGTTGTGCAGGACGGATATCCTGCCCGGCCTGACGCAGTTGGATTTGTACAATTCATGGACGCCGTTCATCCGCAACAGTATGTTCAAGGCGTTGGTTGGCGCGCGTTCCATGATTTTCTTCACGCTGATCGGTCTGGCGTTCTTGATTCCGAAGAAAGTATCGTTCTCCCTGTGGTTCTTCCATGTGTTCTATATGATTCTGCTGATGATACTTGTGGGATTCGGCTACGGGCAGAACGAATCGTCGTTCCCGTCGGAATGGTGGTACACGTTGAACTTCCGCACGGCCATTGGCGGCGGCGCCCTGCTGGTCTTCGCGGCGTTGGTGCTGTGGAAGTGCCGTCAAGTCATCCTGTGCGTCTTCCAGCCGGGCAAACTTGAAAACGTGACGGATGACGAACGGCGCGAATTGCGCGTCGCATCCGCCTTGTTCTTAGGCGGTTCCGCCCTGCTGATTTTCATCCTCTGGTATGTCATGCACGTCAATTTCATCTACGCGGTCTGCGGCTACGCGATCATCATCATCATCACGATCGGTCTTGTGCGAGCCGTTGCGGAAGGCGGTGTTCTGGGCTTCCAGGCATGGACGTCGCCGTTCCATTTCATCCGCCATATCTTCGGTTTCGACACGAAGTTTACGGCTCCCCATCTGTTCGCTCCATTGATGATCTATTATGCGATTATGTTCTTGGATATCAAGACGTTCATCGCTCCTGCAATGGCGAACGCATTGAAGATTCGCGATGACGCGAAGATGTCGCGGGCCCGCTATCATATCGGCGTGATCGTCGGCATTCTGGTCTCTGTCGTAGTGGCAATCGGCGTGGCGATCATGATGTGCTATGAGCCTGGACAAGGCGCGGATACCATGCATTCATGGTTCTACACGATGTTCCCGAAATCGCTGTTCGTCGGCATTGGCGACATTTCGAAAGTGCCGCCGACCGCCACATGGGGCCTCCGCGGATGGCTGCTGTTCGGCGCCATTCTCATGGCCGTCCTGCTGTATTTCCGCCAGACATCCTTCTGGCTGCCGCATCCTATCGGCCTCATCATGCTGGTCAACCCGCTGATGGCGGCCTACTGGTTCTCCATCCTGCTTGGCTGGCTGGCGAAATCGCTGGTCACAAAATACGCGAACAAAAACACATACGCCAAAGTACGCGGTCTGTTCATCGGCCTCATCATCGGCGAACTGCTGGTGGTCTTCATCGCCATGATCATTTCGTTGACGATGCAGAAACGCCTTGGAATCGACCTCAATCGAATGTAAAGAACCATAACTATCGCAACGACAGTCACTATGGAAAAAATACCAGAACAAAAACATGTCAGTTGGGGCGTCACGTTCAACGTGAGCTGGGCGGGAATCAGACGCCGTTTCTTCCGGTCGCTGGTGACGATGTCCGGCGTCGTCCTGGCCATCGCCTTCCTGACATACATGCAGATCATGAACAAGATAGTGAACGCGCTGATTGACGCGCACGATCCCGTGCTGGACGCGATTCTGCAGGCCGCGGGCGTGGAAATCCATGAAAGCGGCTCCAACGACAGCATTTTGCTGCTGATCATCCTGTCTCTGCTGGCATGTTTCGTCGGCATCGTGAATTCGATGCTGATGAGCGTGACGGAACGTATCAAGGAGATCGGCACGCTGAAATGCCTTGGCGCGTTGGACGGCTTCATCGTGCGGAGCTATTTCATCGAATCGTCCGTGCAGGGCGTCGCGGGCACATGTCTGGGCTGCCTGCTGGGGATGATCGTCTCCATCGTGGTCGCGTTCATGAGCTACAAGATGCACGTCGCAACGCATTTCCCATGGCTGGGCTTGTTCGAAGCCCTTGGGATTTCGTTGCTTACTGGAACACTGCTGTCGATTTCGGCGGCGATATTGCCGGCCTACATGGCCGCGAAGAAACAGCCTGTTGACGCCATGAGGGTAGAAGAGTGAGCACTCAAGAAGATATCATTGTGAAGGCGCGCGGCGTGACGAAAGTCTATACGATGGGCGCGGAAAAAGTCCATGCGTTGCGCGGAATCGATCTCGATGTCCGCCGTGGTGAATATCTGTCGATTCTGGGGCCTTCTGGCTCCGGTAAATCGACGTTTTTCAACATGGTCGGCGGTCTCGACAAACCGACGGAAGGCCATGTGGAAATCGACGGATATTCGCTGTCCGATCTGAATCAGAAGCAGCTGGCGTGGGTCCGTTGCCACAAGATGGGATATATCTTCCAGTCGTTCAATCTGATCATGACGATGACGGCGTTGGAAAACGTGGCGTTGCCGCGTATTTTCGCAGGCGAATCGCCTGCCAAGGCGCGTGAAGCGGCGGCGGAAATCCTTAATGTCGTTGGACTTGGACATCGTTTGACGCATCTTCCGTCACAGGTTTCCGGCGGTCAGCAGCAGCGAATCGCCATCGCGCGGGCCCTCGTGAACAAGCCGTCCATCGTGTTGGCAGACGAACCGACGGGCAATCTGGACTTGCACACGGGCGAAGAGATCATCGCCTTGCTCGGCGATCTGAAGACGAAATTCGGCATCACGATCATCACGGCGACGCATGACATGAAGATGCTGTCCGCTTCGGATACGGTCGTCTGGATCAAAGACGGCCAGGCGGATCGCATCGCCCATCGCGGCGAATTCGACATCTCCGTCGGTACAATCGACGGCAAGACATTGGCCTAAACACGGCTCTGCCGTGTTAGCTAAAAGCTTAAGGTTTAAAGCTTAAAGCAATAAATTTTCGCACCTTTGCGCTTCAATTTATGAAGAAATACATAATCATAATGGGGTTCCTGCTTCTGGTCGGTTGTGAATCTGTTCAGACGCCGCCGCAACGCCCTGTCGCGTATATGTTTCCGACGGTGCGGACGGTTCAGAGCACGAAAGGCCTGACGCCGCAGCATTGCACGAAGGACCGTCTGATCTGGGCGTTGAACACGGCGGGTGTTGGGCCTGCCTTGCAACGCAGCGGCATGCTGGACATGGACTACGACGTGATCGTGCGCGGCCTGTCGCAACGCGGCTTCGCGGAGGTCGATGCGCGCCGTGCCGTCAACACGCCGTTCCGCTGGCTGACGTTCAGCTTCCTGCCGGAGGGCCGTCTGGAGATTCTGGCTTGTTTCCGTAGCCGTCCTGTCGATTACATCACGCCGGGCATGATGGCATATCCTATGCCGCCGCAGGAGACGTTGGATGCCTGTCGTTTGTCCAATACGACGGTCGTGAACGTCCAGATTGAAGAGACCACGACGTTGCGTCGTGAATTGGTGGAACAGCGTTACGGCAAAGAGACGTACTGGGTCATGCGCTGGCTGTTCCATTGAGATAATAAATCGTCGTTTTTCTCCCGATGGCTTCCGCCGTTGGCACAGGACAGGAGTAGCTCGTGTACGTATCCGACGGCGAGACGCCGCCGGCACACCGCATCCGACGGCGAGACGCCGCCGTTACCAATTGTTCAAATCTGGCTTCGTGCCCCAGAAGACGGTCATGCGGCCTGTGATGTTGCGGGCGATGTATTTGACGCCAAAGGCGTCATGCGTTTTTTCCACGTCGCAGTCGCTGGTGGTGAACAATGTGTGGTTTGTGGCCATCCGTTTGAAAAGAACGGTTTCCGAATCATCGACAGTCGGACGGAAGACCAGCGTGGCGTTTTTCAAGCCATCGACGATCATCCGTCGGTTTACGCCGCGGTTTTCATGCGTCCATTCCGTGCATTCGATGACGGAATCGTCGCCTTGCACGAAGAGCCGCGCCTCCAGATTGGCCCATTTTTCCGTCTGGTAGATACCGATGTTGTCCTTCAGAATCATGTCGCGACCACGGAAGAGCGGCGCGCCGTCGGCCATGCGGATGTGCTGACGGACGGTGCTGTTCGTTCCGAAGACACTGAAATAGAAGGCGTTGTCGTGCAAGCGGATACCGAGACGCGGCGGAGCGACCTGCGGCATGGGCTTCTCGTATTCCAAATGCAGACCCAGATGCTTCAAAACATCGATGAACAACTGCTCGGGCTTGACGTAGTCCTCCGGAAGGAACTGCGGCATCCGGCCGACTTTTTCAAAGGAATTCGTGCCGCGGATCCAGACGATTGAATTGCCGTAGAGGACGGCGGCGGGGCGTTTTACGCCATTGATGTCATAATTGGCAAGGACCGTTGCGCAAGAATCATCCGTCAAGACGCAATCTAGCTTGCCAGCGGAATAAATAGCCTGATGGCGGATTTTGCCATAGCCTTCCAGAACACCTTCCCCTTCAATATCTTCCGCATATTCCAGCAGAAGCGGATCGGCAATGGCGGCATCGCGTACAGGACCGTAGAAAATAACTTTCGCGCCATTTTCAGTCACAAGCGAATAGATTCGTTCAAGCACGGCGGACTGCACCATCGTCGGCACGACAAGAATGCGTCCTGCGAATGCTTCAGCGGGGGCGGAAAGGAAGTTGGCGGTGGAGACGATCGTGTTAAGCGGGAAGCCCAGATTGACGGCGGTGATGATCTGGTGGTCGCCGAAAAAGACTTCGTCCAGTTTCGCGCCATGATAGACGGCATCGTGGTATTCATCGAACGGATAGACCCAGACAAGCGGGCCTGCTTGATCTGGCTTTGTGCGTTCAGCATCAAGCAGATGCGGGATGCACTCCTGCGGAACTTGGTCGGGCATGTGGCCGTAAGAATCATCGATGGAGAGGAAATCGAATTGCGTGGGCGTTTCGGCCTCGCCCCTCGCGTTAAGGCGGCAGATGGCCATCGGGAGATAGATATCGTGCGGCATGCGGTCGTAGCGGTCGAGCCACGGGGAGTTCAGCCACCATGGGTCATGGGTATAATAGCGGAACGGAAAACCTTTTCCTTCAGGAAGTTCCGCTATATGGGACATCCAACCGACCAATTCCAGCCCGAAATTATGGTCCAACGCGGCCCATGGTGAATTCGGCGGGATTTCCAGATTTGTGACGTTTTTGTAGATTTCACGGAGCGGAACGGCGTCTGAGGCGAGATCAATGCCTGTCGTAAGATTCGTGCCGCGCGTTTCGATGCGGTAATTGGGGCATTCGCGACGGAAATCATTCCAGAATTGGAAGACCAGATCACTTGTCTTGTGGGAGTTTTCCGGATAGAAACGGTTGCCGTCGAAAACGGCGCCTGTCATGCCCCATGTCTCCGTGCCGAAACCGAAACCATTGGAGAACCAGATGAAATCGAAGCCAATGTCCGAAAGGAAGCATTGGGTCTGTTTTCCAATGAATGTGCCGAAACTTGTGCCCTGCGGAACGCCGTTTGGATAGGCGGCGTAATGGAAATCATCGGCGTTCAACGTGCTGTAGCAATAGATGAAGATCTTGGCGCCCAACATGTTGCTGAGTGTTTCGCGGTGGCGTTCATATTTAAAGTGCGAAACGGCGAATTCGGGCCCTGGATCGAAGGTCGTGCCGACTTCCAGAATGCCGCCATACATCTCTTTATAAACGGATTTCAGAATCATAATGAGCCGATGAAGGTCACGATATGTCCAGACAGGTGGCTTCGGCATGAACAAGTAATTGCGCTGGTGGAGGTTCTGAAGTTCTATCGGTGTGTTGGGATCCTGGTGGGCCCAGAAATTGGCACAACCGACGTAGCGCGCGTATTCAAAAGCATCATCCATGTTTCCTGAATAATCGAGGAGCTCCGAACCGTCCGCTGTCCAGAACATAAGTTGCAACTGCTTACCGCTAAAAAGGTTCTCCCACTGGTGGAAGATTTTCCGGGCGGTGGCGGCGAAGCCGTTGTCGGTCATGTCAAAGCAAAACGGCTTCAAGGAGACTTCCAAAGATATTTTTTTCAGTGACATACGTGATCCTTTCTTAGATTCGTGGTGTGCCAACGGCGTCCCCGCCGTCGGGCGAAGGCGGGACGCCTCCGTTACTTCTAGATAATACCAATAATTGCCAATGTCCTTCTATCTGCCAACTGGAACGGCGGGCGATGGCGCAGAGCCGTTCCACGCCTGGCCGTTCTCCTTCATGGAAGCGGTTGGCGATGAACAGTCGGCCTTGCGGGGCGAGAAGTGTGTCGCAGGTCTGCAGAAATTCCGTCAGTTGCGGGGCGGTGTTGAGAAAACGGCCACCTGCAAGTCCATTACAGACAATGACATCGTACAGCGAACCATCGCGGTAGGATTCCGCGAAACCATAGGCGAACGTGACAGGAAGCGTCTGCGGATAGCGACTGAAAAGCCGTTCGCGGACAGCATCATGCGGCAATTGACGATGCTGTGCCATCCAGACTTCCAGATGTTCAGACGTGATGCCGACGGCGGTTCCACCGAGTTGTGCAAGTTCATACGTGCCCAAGCCGACGCCGCAGCCGAGATCGAGCAGACGAATCGCCCTGCCCTGCCCTGCTCTTTTGATGAAATCGCTAATTTGTTGCAATTGTTCTGGATAACGATTGTCCGCCGTGCCGAAGCGCGACGGATCGGCGATGGCGCAGAACAATGGAAAGAGCTCTTCCTCTTTGAACGTCACACGTCCCGCGAAGGCGTCCGGAAGCATGGCCCAGAAGTCCGGAAGCGACAGGATGTCATTGGACCGCAGAATCTTAGGCACCCAGTCAGGCGATTCGAGAATCTGTTCTCCAATGGTGATCAGGCTATGTTTGAACTCATTGAACGGCAGGAACTTCTCATAAAATCCACGCATGTCCGGCGAGACGATGGAACCACGGCCCCACCATCCGCCGCCTGCGTATCTGGCCCAGACGGCGTACCGTCGCGACCAGCAGATGTTGTGAAGCCGTAGATTCATCAACAGATTGCGTGATTATTTGGATTCCCAAAGGAGCCCGTCGTACGCGAGTGTGAAGCCGAAATTCGCGATTTCGCGGGCGTAGAGGTCATGCGGCGGGCAGAGCGTACGGGCCATGTGGGAGCAGAAGATCTTCGTATTCGGCGAGATGGCGCCGTCGTTTGTAAAAGCGTTCTTCCAGATTTTCAGCATGCTGAAATTGGAATGTTCGCCGAGCCGCCAGTCGTCGAGATTGCCGCAGGTAAGCTCCCAGACGATGACATCGAATTTGGTCTTCTGCATGGCATGCCATGTGGTTGGCGGGAACCATGAGCCATCGAGGCCGTAGTACATGGTCTTTCCTTCGGGCAGGCTGATGATGAAATGCGTGGTCAGTTCATCCTTGCTGACGGGATGGCTGGCGGGATAGGCCTTGAAGACTGTTTCACCGCAGTTGAATGTGTCGCCGGGCATGAACGGCATGACTTCTATAATAGCGGCGCATTCCGGCGGCACTTTGCAGCGTATGGCCGCCGTGCCTTTGTTGACATGAAGGCGGAGCGGCGGAAGGCCTTCTTGCCGCAGTTTCGCGATTTCCAGAATGACAGGCATGTTGATATGGTCGCCGTGCCCATGGCCGATGACAATGTCCGTGATGAGATTGACATTGACGTCGAATTCACGGATGGCGTCCAGCGTCATAGGGCCGCAGTCGATGAGAATGGTCTGGTTGAGAAGAAGGGATGAAAAACGACGGCCTTTGCCGACTTTCGGGCCTGGATTCGGCCAGTCGGCGGCGCCTGTGCCTAGAAATAGAATCTGCATGGTGGTTCCTCGATGATTGATGGTTAGTGATGATTGTTGTGAACAATGCGAATTAATGTCCTGCCGATTGGTGAAAAGTCAAAAATCGACGGCTAAAAAGCACAATTTTCTTTTTAAGCATTGGTAAAGTCATGCTGGTCATGTACAATATAAATTGGATTGATTTCGCATTTACATCAACAAAGACGAATAGAAAGGAAACACGATGAGACAACCGATTATCGGCATTACGGGTGTTTATAGCTCGGAATCAGGGCTTTGCGGAAATTACGGCGTCTATTTCAGAGCCGTTGCGGCGGTAGGCGGCGTGCCAGTCGTCATCCCCTGCATGACGGATCTTGCCGTCGTCAAACGGCAGGTGGAGAGTCTGGACGGCATCATCTTCTCCGGCGGGCCGGATGTCGATGCTTTTAATTATGGTAAGCGCAACCATCCGGAAATGTCGTTGATGCATCCTATGAAGGAGAATTGGGATCTGGCTTTGGCGAAAGAGGCGTTGGATCATGGGAAACAGCCCGTGCTCGGCATCTGCCTTGGAATCCAGGAGCTGAACGTGGCGGCTGGCGGCAGCCTGTTCCGCCATATCCCGGAAGATATCGGTACATCTGTCGAACATCGCCGTATGAAAGCTGGTGTGGAGACGATGCACCATGTCCGTTTCAAGGAAGATGGCCCGTTGGTGAAGATTTTTGGCGTGACGGAGCTGACGGCGAATTCGTCCCACCATCAAAGCGTGGAGAAGCCTGGCACGGGATTCGAAGCGGTCGCATGGGCGGATGACGGTTGCGTCGAGGCGATCACACCTGTGGAAGGCATCGAAAAACGCTTCGTCGTCGGCTTGCAGTGGCATCCGGAGCGGATTCAGGACCAACCCCCGCAAGAGAAGATTTTCCAAGCCTTTATCCAATCTATATAAGGCGACTTACAAAAAAAATTAATTTTTTGTTTATTTTTGAAAAAAAATATTTGCATTGAGAGGATTATTGACTATTTTACATAGTTTTGTGGCAATAGCACAATGAGTGTGCCGTTGACAGACCGCGATTTGCGGTCACTTTCTAAAAAAGAGTCCGGAAAGAGAAAAAAGGGATTCGGAGTCCAGAGTTTGGAGTGTTTGAAAAATGGCGAAGAATTTGTATGTCGGGAATTTGAGTTACAGCGTTAACGACGAAATCCTGAACGAGCTGTTCTCACAGTATGGCAAAGTCGATAGCGCTCGTGCGATAACCGACCGCGAAACTGGCCGCAGCAAAGGTTTTGGTTTTGTCGAAATGGCGAATGATGACGAAGCACAGGCCGCCATCGACGCATTGAACGGCAAGGAGCACATGGGCCGCGTTCTGACGGTCAATGAAGCGAAGCCGCGCGAACCGCGCCAGGGTGGTTTCCGCCCCCGTCGCGACCGTGAGGACCGTCGTCCCCGCTCAGAGGAATAATGCCGCACTGATCCTGTAAAGCATGTTTCCAACGTCCCCTGGAGCTTTCCAAGGGGCGTTTTTTTGTGTGTGGTGTTTCAATAGGCAGTAGAAGCTCTCCCCACTTTTGGCTGAAAGCTACCGCCGTTGGCACGGGACAGAGGATAACGGCTACAGAATAACGACTTTGTTTGCCTTGGCAATCCGAAGAATCTCGTCTTCAGAGAGTTGGAGAATGGCTTTGATTCTTTTGATTGAATAACGCTTCTTGAGCAAGTGGAGAACATTCTTCCGCTTTTCTTCCTCTCGGCCTTCCTCTCTAAATTGTTCTACACGTTCCCTTCCATAGTAGTTGTAAACCCATTCCTCCGATTCGTTCACGCTCTTTTCCAAAGCTTCCGTCATGTCCATTTCATATACCTTCGTCAATATTTTCTTTCTTTCAGCCGTCGTGAGCGACTGCGTTGTCAACGTCCAGACCAAGCCATGTATGTCTTTTTTGTCCACCCCTGTTTCAAGATTGGCACCAATGAAGAATAAGCGGAATTTGTCATATACGGCTTTGTGAAGAACAAGTCGTTCCTCTTTTGAAAGAACAGCCCTGTTCAAATTAAAACACAGCGTCGAACCCGCCCATTCCGAAGGTGCCGCAGGACAGATCCAGATGGCGTTCACACCTTCAATCATTTCGTAGTGGGGATATCTGAAAACTGTTCCATATTCTGAACATACAATATTCGAATTATATATTATACCACGTCCAATAAGTCTTTCAAGGTTTTGAGCATCATTCTGTATTTCGATATTGATAATTTCCCGCCATCTTCCCAAAACCGGACATGGGACCCAAGCATTAAAAAGCAGATCAAGATGCAACGTGTCATTCTGTGGCAGAATCTGCTCAGTTCCAATGCTTCTGGCAAACTCCGTGGAAGGAGTGGAGCCTTTCATCCTTGAAGGGAAAGATCGTCGTCAAAACATTCTCTGATGACTGTTTCCAACGGGAAGTCATGATATTCAGGGAGGCACGCCTTGGCGAAACGTCCCAACACCTGTTTGTTTGAAACAGCCGTTTTGCGGAAGGATCCGCCGAAAGGCATCCTTCACTCTTGTCGATTAATCTTCCAAGTCCATTCAACTTGTCTGGCATGTTTGGTCTCCTATTATTGACCATCTATTGAAAATCTTATTCCAATACTATACAGCGACTTTTCGAAAAATCAACATAACATATTTATAACAAGATACTTACATTATTACTTTCTGTGATTTTACAGGAATCACTATGATTCTTTATGATTATTGTACCTACCGTGTCATAAAAACAATTTCAAACTACAATGACAAAAAAAAACGGGCCGGAACCTTTCGTTCCGGCCCGTTTCAATATTTCAGGCTATGTCAGGAATGAGACTTATTCCCAAGTGATGACCAGACGGCCGAAGTAGGTGGTGTCCATGCGCTTCTGGGTGCTGGCGACGCGGTTGTTGTATTCGTTGCTGACGCCGAGGCGGATGCTCCACAGACCATTCTGGGTCAGCGGGATGTCCAATGCGCTTTCATGATAGATGCGGTAGTCGTCCTGGAAATGATCGAAGACGGGCGTGTAGGTCACGTCGGTGACGAGTTTGGCATCAATTTTTTTCAGCTGCTTGATCTTCAGTTCGTGATGGTAGCCGAACTCGACGCCGATATCATCGGAGTCGTCCAGTTCTTCATAATAGGACTTGTGGATGTAGGTGAGACCAGCACGGAGACGGACTTTGAAATCGTCCGTGTCAACGACGTAGAAGCCGTAACCGGCGGCGGCCGTAGTGTAGAGTTTGTAGTTGTCAAACTTGTCTTGTTCGACTTCAGCGCGGGCATAAGCGGTATGGGAGGTGCCGTTGATGCGGATTTCATAATCGGCGCCGGCAACGATTTCCTGTTCGTTCTTCACGCCGTTTTCCTTGGCATAATGGCCGCGGACGTAGAGCATGAGCTTGTCGTTGGGGCCATCCAGCGTGGCTTTGGCGGAACCGCCGACGGTCGTCTTTTCGGTGTTGCCGGTCTTTCCGGAAACATCGAATGCAACTTCATACTTCCATTTGCGGGGTTTGGGGAGCGGGATGGAGGGGTCGGGTTCACCGGGGCGCCAAATGTTCTTGATGTCGGCGTTGGCGACGACCGTGCCGTTGACAGCGGTCTTGCCGTCTTCCGCGGCACCGATTTTGCCGGTGACCGTGGCGGCGGAGGTGGTGGTCGAAACGACCATCGGTTCATCCGTGGTGAAATTCGCGATGTTGTTGAAGTCGATCTTCATTTCGCCGAGAGATTCGGTCTTGATGGTAAGCTTGCCATCGACAATCTGGACGACTTTGCCTTTGACGGTGGAACCGTCTTTCAGATTGACTTGATCGGCACGGGCTGACACCATCAGCAACGCGGTGACAGCAGCAAGAAACAATGCTTTTTTCATGTTTTCTCCTAGGTTGAATGGACTCAAGACACAATGATTCCAAGAACTTTGTTACGTCTAAGAATATACACTACATCGTCAAAAAACGAATACAAGTGTCAAAAAATAATTTTTTTGCTTTTTTATTCAAAAAAAGTGAAAAAAGACGTGAGACAACGGAAAATGGCTTAGAGAGTCCACGGGGCGCGTTTCGGTCTATCGATCCAGGCTTCAGCCACTGGGTCGTTTTCGAAATGCCATGTCTTTGGATTCCATTTCAAAGGCTTGTCCAGCCAGTAGGCGATGCAGCCAAGCTGGCAGACCGTGACGGAGCGTGCACCGATTTCGACGTCTGCGGCGGGGCGGCGGCGTGTGCGGATGCAGTCGAGCCAGTTGCCGATATGGCCACTGCAATCCGGCAGCTGGAGGTCGCCAGGCATGGAGGACGGATTGATGAGCAAGTCGGCGGGATCGCTGCGGATCCAGTCGCGGCAGACGCTGACTTTGCCGTTTGTTCCAACGAACGTGATGCCGTAGCCGCTTCCTTCAAAGCCGCCGTGTTCGACGCGCACGCCGTTGGAATACCAGTAAGTCAATGTCTTGCAACCGTTATGACCGGGTGGGCAGATTCTGACGGGGCCGCTCTGGTCGGCGTCCATGGCCCATTGGACGATATCGAAATGATGGGCGCCCCAGTCGGTGAGGACGCCGCCGGAATAGTCGCGGTATGAGCGCCATGTGCCTGGATGAAGGCGGCTGTTGTAGGGTCTGTATGGAGCAGGGCCAAGCCACATGTCCCAATCCATCCACTCGGGCGTCGGTTCGGCGGGAAGCGTGCATTCGGAGGACGGGCCGCCGACCGTGACGTGGGCGGAGATCATCTTGCCGAGCATGCCGTTGCGGACAAGCTGGACGGCCGTGATGAATTTGCCGCCGTAGGATGTACGCTGCTGCATGCCGGTCTGGAAGACGCAGCCTGTGCGGCGGATTTTATTGATGATGTCGCGTGATTCGCCGATGGTCAGCGTCAGTGGTTTTTCGCAGTAGATGTCCTTTCCGGCGTTGGCGGCCATGACGGACATCGAGGCATGCCAGTGGTCCGGCGTGCCGATGACGACGGCATCCAGATCCGGCCTGGCCAGCATGTCTCTGAAATCACGATACTTGGCACAACCTTTGTATTGGCCGGACTTCTTCTGGTTGGCGTATGCCTGCTCCGTCAGATTGTAGGCGTTTTCCATCTTTCGCGAATCGACGTCGCAGACGGCGATGACTTGGACGGAAGGCATTTTGAGCAGGTTTCTCAAATGGCCCGTGGCCATGCCGCCAGTGCCGATGACGCCGACGGTGATACGATCGTTGGCGGGCGCGGCGAGGATTTTGGGCATGGAAACGAAAGGTGCTGCGGCTGCGGCGGTTCCGAGTCCTTTAAGGAATGAGCGTCTGTCCATAATGTTCCTCCACTTCTGTTCAGTCTGTCAGTTTTTGGCGTTGCGAATATCGATAATTGTGTTTGTTTCTGGATCAATGGGCTTGCCCATGGCTTCCGGATAGCGGGCGATGATGTCAGCCGCCAGTTCGGCAAAGGTCCCCTGCTCTATCGATTCCCGTACTCTGCGCATGAGATCCAGGAAGAAATGCAGGTTGTGGATGGTCAGCAGCCGCGCCCCGAGAATCTCGTCGGCGTTCAGCAGATGGCGGATATAAGCCTTCGTAAAGTTCTGGCAAGCATAGCATTGGCAACCGTCCATGATCGGCGTGAAGTCCTCTTTGTAACGGGCCGCCTTGACAGGGATGGTACCCTCCGGCGTATAAGCGCTGCCATTGCGGCCCATGCGGGTGGGAAGCACGCAGTCGAACATATCGATGCCGTTCATAACGCCTAATATCAATTGTCTGGGCGTTCCGACGCCCATCAGATAATGAGGTAGTTCCTTCGGAAGCAACGGCGCGCAGAATTTAAGGACTTTGACCATTTCCGCCTCCGATTCGCCAACGGATACACCGCCGATAGCCATGCCGTCGAATCCCATGGAATAGACTTCTGATATGGATTTGGCCCGAAGGTCTTCAAAAACATTGCCTTGTACGATGCCGAAGACAAGCTGACCGTCCGCGCGCGGCTGTTCACGGCATCTGGCTTCCCATCGGAGAGTCGATTCAAGGGAATCACGGGCCGTCTCCCACGTGACGGGATAGGAAGTGCATTCATCAAATGTCATCGCGATATCAGAGCCAAGAGTGCGCTGTATGGCCATTGATTCCACTGGCCCCATGAAGAGATGTTCACCGTTCAAATGGGACTGGAAATGGAATCCATCAGGCGTTTTCTTGCCGAGCTTGGCAAGGGAAAAGACTTGAAAACCGCCGCTGTCCGTAAGAATGGGCCTATCCCACCCCATGAACTTATGCAGGCCACCGGCCTTTCGAATGATATCCATGCCCGGACGGAGGTTCAGATGGTATGTGTTGCCAAGAATAATCTGTGTCTGCAATTCATGCAACTCGCGTGGAGACATGGCTTTGACCGTGCCAACCGTGCCGACGGGCATGAAAATGGGAGTCTGGACATCGCCATGGTTCGTTGTAAGAACGCCGCGACGACCAAAGCTGGAACTGTCGTTTTTCAGAATCTTGAACATATCTATATAAATAAATGGTAAAACCGCAATGTCAAGAATCTGAACGGATATCGAATTCAAGTTTCCAAGAATTCTCGCCTTTTATCTCTTCGCACCATAATTGGAGAGTGCCGATATCAGTGAGATCCGTACGGAGCTTTACTGGAATAAGATTAACGGAGCTATCCTCTTCAGAGCGAGTCAACATGACCTGCAATGGAGGCATTTCAACTAGGTCCGGACAATCATTGACATCGATCTTATCACCGATTTTATCGTCATGTCGAACTGTGGAAGAGAAGAACCGGAATTCAGTCGGCTCTCCAACAACCAAAGCAAGACCCTGCGCATCAATCGTTACAGATGAACCTTCCTCCAAACCGAAATTGACGACGCAAAGAGCCTCCACTGGCGGCTCAATGCCTGGAATGGCAGGCATAGATGATTCTACACCAATATAATAAGAACGAGGACTACCTGCTTTGATACGAATACCACCGATTCGCTTGACGTAAGAATACCAAGCTGCTCCCATGGCGACAGCTTGATCGGAATCATCCTGTTGCAATACAACGACATCAGGTGCATTTTCACCAAGCCAGGATTGAAGAGTATCAACAATTCGATCACGGAAAAGCGCAGGCTTCGTCACACCACCGTTGAATAGAACAACGCCTGGAAGCAATGTGTTTCCATTTTCATCATGGAAGCTGTGTCGATCAAGAAAAGAAGCAAGATGCTTTGTAAATGCAGGATCGGCGGCATAATCCAACGACATCGTACGAAGTCCGGAACGGCGAGATTCAGAAGGTTTGTCAGATAAGGTACATGACGGGAAGAAACCTTCCAAAATAGCATTTTTCAAGTCATCATAAGACAATTTAGTCGTAATCGTTCCACCGACAAGCCCAGACCCAGTCCCTAAAATGACCAGTTCTTGATCATCAATATTTCCTGAGCCAAACGCCTCCTTAGCCTTACGGCAGGAATGCGTCAGTGCAGCAAACTGCCTCTGGTTAAGAGAGATACCGCGTTCTTTCTTTAATCTCGTCATAATTGAATAGGCTAACGTCAAATCCATATTGTCACCACCAAGAAGCGTATGATCGCCGACAGCAAGACGCTGAAGAGTCAAATCGCCTTCTTCCCCCATGACAGCAATAAGGGAAAAGTCGGATGTGCCACCACCAATATCACAGACTAAGACAACATCGCCGTCTTCAACTTGTTTTCGCCAAGTCTTCTGATTATGCGCCAGCCACGAATAAAAAGCCGCCTGGGGCTCTTCCAACAAGGTGAAATGCAAATCAAGGGCATTGGCTGCTTCTACCGTCAAATCCCTCGCAATTGCGTCAAAAGATGCTGGAACAGTGATAATTAATTCCTGCTTTTCAAGGATATTTGACGCATCATCGGACGCCATCAGATAGTTCCATGCCTGTTTCAGATGGTTCAAAATCATCGTAGCTGCCTCAACTGGAGATATTTGGCGCATATTTCCACCTTCCGGGCAAATAGGAAGACAAGGCGAATGACGGTCGATTTTATCACAGCAAAGCCATGATTTTGAAGAGGACACGACTTTTTCTGGAGATTTTGCAGACATATCCAAAGCAAAGGATCCAACCGCAATATTATCGGCATTTTTCTGCCAAGGAAGTTTCAGTAGCTTTAAATCAATCTCACCGTCTTCTGGTAGATAGATAAAAGAAGGCAGGGAAGGGAAGCTGGCAATTTCACCGGGAGCGACCAATTGTGGCACAGAAAGGACTTGTGGAATCGGATTTTCGGATAGGGAATCAACATAGCAGATGACTGAATTAGTCGTGCCAAGATCGATGCCAACACAGAATCTGGAAGCAGTTTGAGACATGTTCAAATACACAGTTAAAAGATATTAAATCAATTCAATTTTCTTTATAAATATAGTATATATAACATGATATTCAACACATTAGACGATTAAAATATAACTTCGAACGCCCCTCCAGTCGCTATCCGTTTCCTAGTATAAACTACACTATAATATACTAAATTATAGTGAAGTATAGTATAGTGTAGTAAATAACTGGTTGGAAGGGGGGTGCAGAAGGGGAAGTGGTTGTTATAAGGAAAGCTAGAAATCTTAAGGAAGGCTGGACGGGATTGCTTGTTTTTGGAAAGAAGTGTAGTATAGTTTTATTAATATCCTGTTAATAAAAGTGTGAAAAGGAATAGGATGGTCAGCGAACAGGCGCTGGTCTGTTGATTGGATATCTGAATGGTCGGGAACTAATAGTCGATTTAAATAAGGTATGAAATTGTTTTGGTGAGAGTATGGCCAGGGCTGTGGAATTGACAGATGATTTGCTCCAAGACCAGCTGAATCGGCTGGGCGAGGGGCATTTTTTGATTCTCAGCTGGTGCACGCTTTGTGAAGATAAAACTGTCAAATACAATATAACGAATTGTTTTGATGATTTGAAGAGCGCCGGTATAACCCGCACGAAGCAGACGGCGGTGTCGTTTGTCGAGACATTGTGGGCATTGTGTTTTGTGGACATTCGTGACGAAAGGAATCGTAAGAATATCTACATCACACCACATGGTGCGAAAGCCCTTGCGCATTTGGTAAAAAGTAATCGGTATAAATTGAAATCGTCTTCATATTTGGAGGACTTGAAATCATGAAGGTCATAGGCATTGGTGGCGCAGGCGGCAAGATAGCCGCGAAAATGGATAGTCAGAACGCCATATTGGTGAACGTGTCTGAGACTGAGCTTGAAAAAGTTGTCGGAGGCGGCGAGCATATTGTCGCTCCTGTGCAATCAACTGCTGGACAATTCCGTGGATCAAGAAAGGATCCGACTATCGGTCACGACGCATACAATACGATTCGCCGTCGAATGCAGGATATTATTGGCGGCGCCATTGTCTTCAGTTCAACTGGTGGTGGCACGGGTAATGGCATCACGACGGGTATCCTCGAAGACATTATCGCACATGACGACGCATTGGAAAGCAGCAACGGCATTCCAATCAATGAAAAGACCATGTTCTGCCTTGTTCTGCCTGACGATGAGCTGGAGTCCAATTACGTCGAAAACAGCATTGATTTCATGTCCAAGCCCTTGGCGACTGCCATTGACAAAGGCAGCACAGGCAATATCATGTTGTTCAGCAACAAGTTGAAATTCGAAGATCAAATAGGTGAAGATGCCTACAATCAAATGATCGCCGATTCATTGAATGTATTCATGTCGATTCCTGACAAGAATACGTCTTTCAAATTGATGGAGCTTCACATCGACCATGAGGATTTCATGGCGTACACTGCAAAACCATACTTCAACCATTTTTGCTATTTTGACTATGATCCGGGAAAGGATTTTGGTAGTCAACTGACGGCGAATTGGAACAAGCTACTTCTTCCTCCCGAGGAACCGATTGAGGCGATGTTCCTCTTGGAAGTTCCTGCTGGACAAGATCATACGATTTTTTATAAAATATTGCCGTTCTTTGAGAAAAAGAAGGTGAACCCAATTTACAGCGTCGTTGAAAATCCATCGTTGCAACGTCCGTTCATCACGGTTTCACTGTTATACTCTCGTAAGCCACTTGAATTGATTGACGAATTCAACAAGGTGAACCAAGAGGTAAAGGATGTCAAGGTCTCCAAGTCATTGGATCAACATGTTGTCTTGGAGAAATTGAATGTCGATATGAACAAAGAGGCGAAACGTGCGAGCAAGGAGAAAGGCCTTGACGCGGATGAATTGCTGCAGGCATTGAAACGCATCAAGAAGCTTTGATGCGATTTGCAATGTAAAAGGGTTTCGCTGGAAGATCAATTTTTTTTGTAGTTAAGATAATACCATGTCACAAGTGAACGAAAAGATGTCGAACAACCCGGAGAGAGAAAAGAACGGGGGACAGATAACAGTAGGTCCTAGAATGAAGACGGATGCAGTCAATCAAGGCGAACCTGAAATTGAGAAGAAACCGGAAGACGCAGAGAAACAGCCACATACGGAGAATTCAACCGGTTCGAATCTGATGGCGAACTTGTCCAGGCGCCGCTATCTCAATCGCAACGATGAACTGCGGACTGCCCAGCAGATGAAAACTGCCGCGGAGAATGATCCATATGAAATCAAAGAAGTTATGGCACGCGGCGCGGAAGCGGTGCTGTATCGTTCCGTCTGTGGTTCTTTCACGTTCTGCGCGAAGGCAATCCGCAATAATTGGAATAAGGTTTTAGGATCCACGGTAAAGGCTTCTGAAAAGCTTGATAACGTGGCCTATCATACCAAGGTGCGCCATATCCAGAACGAATTCGCCATTTCACAGATGCTGAACGAAGACGGCCAGATGCCGATCGTGCGCATCTATGCCCTGCGGAAAGTGACGAAATTCGGTATCGAACTCGGTTATGATCTTATGATGGAATATCTTACCGGCCATGATCTCGGCGACAAGGTTCTGAATAAAGTGCTCCCTCTGGAGGACAAGATCCGCGTGATGTATCAGGCGGTTCAGGCCCTTTCATATCTCCATAAGAAGAAGATCGTCCATCTGGACATCAAACCGTCGAATTTCATGCTGGTAAACGGAAAGATCAAACTGATCGACTTCGGCGTTTCCGTCGTGAGCGGCTACCAGTCAAAGGCCATTACAGGAACGGGCGGCTATCTCTCCCCCGAGCAGATCTGCAAGGATACAATCGATGAACGGACGGATATTTTCGCCCTCGGCATCGCGTTTGGCGTGTTCATGGGCGGTCAGCCGCTCACGCAGCCGCAGGAAGAACTGCTGACTCATTCGGCCCGCGAGGAGGCCCGCATGCACATGAACCAGTCGGATATTCCAGCCTTGAGAAATGTCCCTGGCCTTGAGGAAATGCCGCTGGTCGCCGAAGCCATCCGCAACTGCACCATCATGAGACGGGACAAACGGATGCCCAGCTGCAATGCGCTACTTGCAAAATTCCGTGAAGCTGCCGAAACCTACGGCATTATTTTGAATTAAATTGAATATTCCTTCCTGAAGGGGAAACGTTATGTCATTTTCCGTTATCGAAAATGGTTCCGTGACCAGTCCGGCTTGCTTCCAGGCCTGCGGCGTTGTCTGCGGCTTGAAGCGGAGCGGAGCTCCAGACATGGCCATGATCTACAGCCCGCGCCCATGTGTGACGGCAGGCGCCTTCACGTCGAATCTTTTCGCGGCGGCGCCTGTGGAATACGACCGCGCGATTGTCGCGTCCGGCAATCCCGTGCAGATGGTCGTCGTAAACAGTGGCAACGCGAACGCGTGCACAGGTGAAAACGGTCTGGCGGACGCGAAGCGGACAGCCGAGCTGGCCGGTAAGCTGATGATGC